>CALFXA010000192.1 GCA_937928015.1 uncultured Anaerolineales bacterium
CATCCGTGCCCAGATCGCAACTGCCATGCCCGGGAAATACAGCAGGGACCCGAACGCCAGCATCAAAGATTGCACTCGCTGCGAAATGGACCACGGCAGGGGAGCCCATCCAAAATAGGCAATGGCAAAAAACAGTACTGCGGAAACCAAATAGAACCAGAACGACCGCAGGAAGCGCCCCGTCCTACCCGTGGTACGTCCCGCCTGCCGCCTTGAGCCGCGCCAAACGCCGTAAAGCACGAGGGCAAGTGTGAAATAGGCCAACAATCCACCCGCCCAACGAATCAGTGTCTCAAAAGCCATCTTTTGCCTCGATCCATTTCATCCAATGCCCTGCAAATCGCGAGGGACTTTGCAGGGCATTCCTGTCAATTCTGATCTACTCTTTGGAGGTCACATGCTCCACACCCTGCTTGAATAGGGTAATGATGTGCGGATCTTCCAAACGGTAATAAACTTCCTTCCCGTCCTTGCGCGCCACCACCAGCCGCATCTGACGCAGACTGCGCATGTGATGCGACACCGCCGATTCGCTGATTCCCACCAATTCGGCCAATGCGCTGACGTTCTTTTCGCCAGTCAGCAGAACGGACATGATGCGAACGCGGCTGGTATCGCTAAAAGCACGAAAAAGTTCGGCCACATGCGCAGCAGAATGCTCATCGAGAATGGAAAGTTTCACGGTCTTCTCCTTACAACATCTGAGTATATGTTCATTTGTTAAATTATAGGCCGTACGGAAAATTTTGCAATAGGCAATTTGAAGAAGATCGTCTTGCACTATAATCACCCCATTCACACCATGTGCCGATGCGCGGAAGAGGTGCGGCACACGCCTCGGAGGGCTTGCAGATGACGCAAATCTACGACTATGTAATCATCGGCTCTGGATTTGGGGGCAGCCTGTCGGCCATGCGGCTGACGGAGAAGGGCTATTCGGTGCTGGTGCTCGAAAAGGGCAAGCGCTTCCGCGACCAAGATTTCGCCAAGACCAACTGGCAGTATTGGAAATATCTGTGGCTGCCTGCCCTGCGCGCGCATGGCATTTTGCAGATCAGCATCCTCAAGGGTGTAATGGTGCTGCACGGAGCGGGCGTGGGCGGCGGCTCGCTGGGCTACGCCAACGTGCTGGAAGTCCCCACCGACGAGACCTTTGCCACCCCCGCCTGGAACGCTCCCCTGCCCTGGGGTCAGTTGCTCAAGCCGCATTACGAGAGCGCCAAGCGCATGTTGGGCGTGGCGCGCAATCCCAAGCTCTGGACAGCCGACCGATTGCTGCAAACCTTTGCCGAGGAACGCGGCATGAGTCACACCTTCCGCGCCACGGACGTGGGCGCCTACTTCGGCGAAGCGGGCGTCTCGGTGCCCGATCCCTTCTTTGACGGCGAAGGCCCCGAGCGCGCGGGCTGCCGTCACTGCGGCGGATGCATGGTGGGATGCCGCTACAACGCCAAGAACACCCTGCCGAAGAACTATTTATATTTCGCGGAGAAGCAAGGAGCGAAAGTGGTCTCCGAAGCAGAGGTAATTGATATCCGACCGTGGACAATGGACGGTGGACAGTCCACGGTCAACGGTCCACGGTCAGGCTATGAAGTCACCTACCAGTCGAGCACCCGCTTCTTTAAGGAGACCCCGCAGCGGGTCCAGGCCAGACGGGTGATCCTGTCTGCGGGGGTGATGGGGACGATGAAGCTACTGCTGAATCTGCGCGACGAGAAGAAGTCCCTGCCGAAGCTGTCGCCGCGACTGGGCGACATGGTGCGTACCAACTCGGAGGCGCTGCTCGGCTCGGTGGCGCGCAAGTCGGACATCAATTATTCGGAAGGCGTGTCCATCTCTTCCATCTACAACCACGACGAGATCACGCGCGTCGAGCCTGTGCGTTACCCCGATGGCTCGTCGCTGATGCGCTTCCTGGCTGCGCCGCTGATCGACACGGACGTGAGCGTGCCCGTGCGTATCCTCAAGTTCCTCGGCTGGGCGTTGACGCATCCGCTCGATTTTCTCAAGGCGCTGGTGCTGCCTGGCTGGGCGCACAATGTGACCATCCTGCTGGTGATGCAGCACGCCGACAACCGCATGCGCTTCCGCATGGGACGCAGCCCCTTCACGCTCTTCCGCCGCGGCATGGTGGCCGAAGAGGAGCCTGGCTACGTGATCCACGCGCAGGTCAAAGGCTCGCACGAGTTGACGCGTGAGTTCGCCAGACGCACGGACGGTGTGGCGCTCGGCTCTATCGGCGAGAACCTGCTGGGACTGCCCACCACCGCGCACATCCTGGGCGGCGCGCCCATCGGCAGGGACGCAAACGAAGGCGTGGTGGACGAGAACTTTGAGGTCCACAATTACCCTGGCCTGTACATCATCGACGGCTCGATCATGCCCGCCAACCCGGGCGTCAATCCGTCACTGACCATTACGGCACTGGCGGAGTATGCGATGTCAAAAGTGCCAACAATCTCAAAGGAAAAGTAGGGACCAAAGGTGTTGAAATGAAAAATCCGATCCTGGCGGGAGTTCTCAACGTCATCGTGCCTGGAGTAGGCATGGCCTACCTTGGAAAGTGGAAAGATGGGCTGGCACTTTTCTTCATCGCTCCTTTCTTTGCATTTTTTGGAAAATCCATTGTTCAATATCTGGGATATCCATACTTGAAGGAAATTGAAGCAACTTCTCTCTTTGCCTCGGCGCTTATCACTACTACCAGAATTTTATGGATGATTTCTCTTGTATGCCTAACCTGGATTTTGTTTTACATGGCGTATCAGGAAGCAAAAGGGACTCTTAGGAAAAATCCGACCTTTGCTATTATGCTCAACTTTATTTCAGCGGGATTGGGCTTTGTTTACTTGAAGAAATGGTGGCTATCCATTGGAACATTTCTTTGGGTCTCTATTTTCCTGGAGTTGGTAAGCAACTCATCCATGACTGAGGATAACAGAGACATTGTCCTGGTTTGGGCAAAATTTTTGATCCTGTTTCTAGTCAGCGTCTATTTATATTGGGGTACCAGCAGGACAGCCTACAGGGAAGCTAAAAAGATCAATAAAGGCCATGAGACAAAAGTAGAAGGCGTCGAACCACAAGCATTGACCTCACAATCAAACTGACAGGAAAAATCAAATGGAACAAAAACCCGATACCATCAAAATCTCAGCCACCCACCGCGAGGAGATCCTCGCCACGTACGCAGACCTGCTCGTGACGGTGCGCGGCTCGTCCGTGGTCAGCGGTGACCAGGCCATGAAGAAGGCCAAGGAGGTCAGCCAACTCGTGGACGAGTTGATCCGCTTTGGGCTGAAGGCGGAAGATATCCACTTGCAGGGCGTCCACGTGGAGAACAGCAGCGGCGGGCTGCTCAAATCGTCCAGCGCAGCCTACAGGCTGAGGGTCCGCTGCGAGAAACTGGACCAGATCGCCGACCTGTTGGATATCGTCAGCGGGCAGAAGAACGCGACGCTCGAACGCATCGACTGGAAATACCCCGAAGAAGAGGCTCGCGCCCGCGAGCTGGAGGCGGTCATCGCCAAGGCCAAGGTCAAAGCGGAGCAGGTGTCCGCCGCCCTGGGGGTCAAGCTGCTGGGCGTGTACGATTTCATCGAGAACAACTACGACGAGGAAGCGCCTGTCCCGTTCCAGATGCAGGCTCAGGCCGTACGGGCAAAATCGTTTGGGGCCGCCGCCGAGCAGGGACCGTCGCTGGGCATGGACATCCAGCACAGCAAGGTCATCCACATCAACGTGGACGTGTGGTACCGCGTGTCGGCGTTTCTATAACAGTTTGCCCTTCGACTGCGTTCGGCTATCGCCTCCCTCCGCTCACGTGTGCCTGCGGCCCAGTGCAGGCAGGGCGAAGAAACATTTTCTTCACACTCGCCTCATAAAACTAGCACTTTTGTTCTATTGATGATAAAATCTCTCCTCCCGAGGAGAGATTTTAATATGTCCCCAGAACCCATTCTTGTCGAACAATTGAGCAAGACCTATCAGGTGCCCGAGCGCGAAGGCGGCTTCGGTGCGGCCGTGCGCAGCTTCTTCAAACGCAAGTACAAGGATGTGAAAGCCGTGGAGAAGGTCAGCTTTCGCATCGAGCCGGGCGAGGTGGTCGGCTTTCTCGGCCCGAACGGCGCAGGCAAGACCACCACGCTCAAGATGCTCTCGGGCCTGCTGCATCCCACCAGCGGCGGGGCCAGTGTGCTGGGCTTCACGCCCTGGGAGCGCAAGTCTGAATATCTGCGTTCGATGACACTGGTGATGGGACAGCGCAACCGCCTGTCGTGGGACATCCCCGCCGCCGACTCGTTCCTGCTCAACCAGGCCATCTACCGCATCCCCGACGACGAATACAAGAAAACCTACAAAGAGTTGGATGAACTGCTCGAACTCGAACCGTTGATGAAGAAACCCGTCCGCAACCTGTCGCTGGGCGAACGCATGAAGTGCGAGATCGCGGCGGGACTGCTCCACCGCCCCAGGGTGCTCTTCCTCGACGAGCCGACCATCGGTCTGGACATCACAGGCCAGGTACGCATCCGCGAGTTCCTGCGCGAGTACAACCGTCGCACGGGCGCGGCCATCCTGCTGACCAGCCACTACATGGCCGACGTTACCGCCTTGTGCGAGCGGGTCATCATCATCGACCACGGCCAGCTCAAATATGACGGCGGCCTGACCGACCTCTCGCGCAAGATCGCGCCCTTCAAGCTGATCGGTGTGATGCTGTCGGACGCCGACTCGCACGATTTGAGCCGATACGGGACCGAGGTCCAGAACGAGGAGGACATGGACAAGCGTTACCTTCAGGTCCGCGCCGACGAGGTCACGCGTGTCACCTCCCAGTTGCTGTCCGACCTGCCCGTCCACGACATCACCATCGCCGACCCGCCCATCGAGTCGGTCATCGAACAGGCGTTTAATCAATAATTCGCCCTGAGCGGAGCCGCCGCATTTTGGCGGCGCAGTCGAAGGGCAACCATGCGCTTCGACTACGTTCGGACAAAAAACACGTCCTCGCTCCGCTCAGCGCGGATAAGGAGCTTTATATGTTGAACATCTTCAAACGTCTCTGGCAGGTCAACTGGGCGGAACAGTGGCAGTACCGCGCCAACCTGATCATGTATCTGCTGTACTGGCTGGTCTCGCCCATCATTTACCTCTCGGTATGGACCAGTATCGCCAGCGCCAAGGGCAGCGTCAATGGTTTTACCGCGGGCGACTTCGTCAACTATTACATGATCCTGCTGGTCGCGGACCAGTTCACCAGCAACATCGTCATCCACAACTTCGCCTACAAGATCCAGGATGGCTCGCTCTCGGGCGAACTCGTCCGTCCGATCCACCCGATGCTGACCAATACCCTGGTCAACAACCTGGCCTTCAAGGCCCTGATCCTGGTCGGCTTCACGCCCGTCTGGCTGATTCTGACCCTTATCTTCAAGCCCGACTTCAGCGGCGTGACCTGGCAGGGCGTGCTGCTCTCCATCCCCGCCATGCTGCTGGGATTCATCATCGGCTTTCTGCTCTCGGCGGCCATCACCTCGCTAGCCTTCTGGACCACGCGTGTGTACTCGCTGCACGAGTTCTACTACGCGGTCATTCTGTTGTTTTCGGGCCAGTTCGTCCCGTTGACCTTAATGCCAAAGATCGTGCAGGACATCGCCCAATACCTGCCCTTCCAACTCTTCATGTATTACCCGATCCAGCTCATCCTCGGCAAGCTGACCACGGCCCAGATCATTCAAGGATTTGTCGTCGGCCTGGTCTGGTTGGGACTGTCGATCCTCTTCTTCAACTTCGTCTGGCGGCGCGGCGTGAAGCAGTATTCCGCCGTGGGAGCGTAGGCCATGCACTTCTTAAAATTGATCTCCACCTTTCTCAAGGTCAACATCCAGATGTCGCTGGCCTACCGCGCCGACACGCTGGTCAACATCCTGCTCAACATCATGTGGCTGGGCTGGGAGCTGCTCGGGCTGAGTATCATCTTCAACAACACCACCACGCTGGGCGGCTGGGGAATCGGCGAGTTGATCGCCCTGCTGGGCGTCTTCCGCCTGATCAACACCATGATGGCTTCGATCATCTGGCCCAACACCGAGAAATTCAATCAGAGCATCCGCGACGGCTCGCTCGATTACACCCTGTTGCAACCTGCACCCAGCATGTTCCTGGTGACCTTCTCGCGCATCACCATCTGGCGCATGTGGGACCTGCTCCTGTCCATCGTGCTGATCGTGGCGGGCGTCCGCATGGCGGGCGACGTCGCCACCCCGCTCAACATCCTGACCTTCCTCCTGCTGACCGTCTCGGGAGCAATCGTCCTCTACAGCCTGTGGATCGTGCTGATCGCCTTCACCTTCTGGTTCACCAAGTTCGACAACAACGTCACCATCCTACAAGCCCTGCTTGACGCGGGCCGCTATCCCGTCAGCGTGTACCCCGCCTGGGTACAGATCATCGTGACCTACCTGGTTCCCATCGCGGTCGCCACCACGGTCCCGCTCCAGGCCTTGCGCGGCGACCTCAGCCTCGGGCGGGTGTTGATCTTTCTGGCCGTCAGCGTCGTCGCGGCCTGGGCTGCCTCGCTGGTCTGGAAGGCAGGCATCCAACGCTACAGCGGCGCGAGCAGTTAACCGCTTGACGCATCCACCTCCCAGTGATATAACTGCGCGCAATGTCCAACCCGACCTTCGGTATGACCATGACCATGACTACCCTTCGCTCCACGCGTAGGGTTTGTTTGGTTGGTCGAGCCTGAGAGAGGCACAAGTCCACACAAACGCCCTGCGCAACGCAGGGCGTTTTTATTTTCTCGCTGCGCAAAGTCGAAGCGAACACAGGAGCGCACTATGTCAGAGAACTCATCCAAAACACTGGTCATGAAATTCGGCGGGACCTCCGTCGGCCTCGGCTTGCCGAACGCGGTACAGATCGTCAAGGATACCCGCGCCGATTGGGGACGCGTCGTCGTGGTGACCTCGGCCATTTCGGGCGCCACCGACCGCCTGTTGAACTCGGCCACCCACGCCGCACAGGGCGACCTGACCACCTTGCGCTCGACCTCGGCCTGGCTCCGTCAAAGCCACGCGGACCTGGCCGAGAAGCTGGTCGCTGACCCCGTCCGCCGCGCCCAGGTCAACACCGAGATCGGCGCGCTGATCGACTCGTTCGTCGAGTTGTGCCGAGCCATCGGCGTGCTGGGCGAAGCCTCGCCGCGCGCCCTGGACGCGGTCGCGTCACTGGGCGAGCGCATGAGTGTGCGGCTGCTCTCGGCGGCTATCGAAAGCGTAGGCGTGCCGTCGAAATACGTGGAGGCCACAGAATTAATTCTGACCAACGACCGTTTCCAGCACGCGCATCCCGATTCCACGCAAACCACCGAGCGGACGCGCCGCGTGCTGAATCCGCTGCTCGACCAGGGCATCGTCCCTGTGGTGACGGGCTTCATCGGCGCGACGGAGAAGGGTGCCATCACCACGCTGGGACGCGGCGGCTCGGACTATTCCGCGGCCATTCTGGGCGCCGCCCTGCCCGCCGATGATGTGTGGATCTGGACCGACGTGGACGGCGTGATGACCGCCGACCCGCGCCTCGTGCCCGATGCCCGAACGCTGCCCCAGGTCACCTACAGCGAGGTGGCCGAGTTGGCCTATTACGGCGCGAAGGTGCTGCACCCCAAGACCATCCGCCCGGTGGTGGATGCGGGCATCGGCCTGCGCATCTGCAACACGTTCAACCCGTCGCATCCGGGCACGCGGCTGGTGGGTAACAACGGCAACGGCCACAAGGCCCTGCGGGGCGATGAGGTCGTCCGTGCGGTGACGGCCATCCGCCAACAGCGGCTGGTCACCATCGAGGGGCGGGGCATGCTCGGGGTCCCCGGCGTGGCGGCGCGGACCTTTGGCGCAGTGGCCTCCACAGGCACCAGCGTCCCGCTCATCACGCAGGCTTCTTCCGAACAATCCATTTGTTTCGCCATCCCCTACAGCGCGGGTGAGGAGACCGTCCGCGCGCTGGAGCAGGTCTTCGCCGAGGAGTTGGAAGACGGCGACATCGACCGCGTGTGGATGACCGATGAGGTCGCCATCCTGACCGTGGTCGGCGCGGGCATGCGGCATACGCCGGGCGTGTCGGGGTACGTCTTCAGCCAGCTTGGGGAGCAGAATGTCAACGTGCTGGCCATCGCGCAGGGTTCGTCCGAGGTCTCGATCAGCGTCGTGATCGATTCAGCCGACACCGAGCGCGCCGTGAAGGCGCTGCATGAAATGATCGTCAAATAATTTTCAAAGGAGTATTCATCATGTCCCAACCCATCATCCCCGTCGCCGTGCTCGGCGCAACAGGCAGTGTCGGTCAGCGCTTCATCTCTCTGCTCGACAATCATCCGTGGTTCAAGGTCGTGGCCCTGGCCGCCTCGGACCGTTCGGAGGGTAAGAAATACGCCGAGGCCTGCCGCTGGATTTTGAACGACCCGATGCCCGATTGGGCACGCGAGATGACGCTGGTCCCCTGTCTGCCCAATTCGGTGGGCGACGCGCGCATCGTCTTCTCGGCCCTGCCCGCCGACCAGGCCAAGGACCTGGAGCCACAGTTCGCGCAGGCGGGCATGGCGGTCTGCTCGAACGCATCGTCGTACCGCACCGCCGAGGACGTGCCGCTCCTGCTGCCCGAGGTCAACGCCGACCATGTCGCGCTGGTCAAGCAACAACGCCTTCAACGCGGCTGGAGCGGCGCCATCCTGACCAATCCCAACTGCACCAGCACGGGCCTGACCGTGGCGCTCAAGGCCATTCAGGATAAGTTCGGGCTGAAGCGCGCCTTCGTCGTTTCGATGCAGGCGCTCTCGGGCGCGGGCTACCCTGGCGTGCCCTCGCTCGACATCATCGACAACGTCATCCCCAACATCGGCGGCGAAGAGGACAAGGTCGAATGGGAACCGCGCAAGATGCTCGGCACGCTCACCGCTCAAGGCGTGGAACTGGCCGAGGTCAAGTTCTCGGCGCACACCAACCGCGTGGCCGTGGTGGATGGTCATACCGTGTGCGCCAGCGTGGAACTGGACTCGCCCGCCAGCCCCGAGGAGGTCATCGCCGCCCTGAGCGCCTACCGCTCCCACCCGCTCGCTGCGAGACTCCCGTCCGCGCCTGACCCCGTGATCCTGGTCCGCTCCGAACGTGACAGGCCCCAGCCGCGCCTCGACCGCCTCACGGGCAGAGGCATGTCCACCGTGGTGGGACGTGTCCGACTCGACCCGCTGCTGCACATCAAGTTCGTAGTCCTCTCACACAACACCATCCGCGGCGCCGCGGGCGGCTCGATCTACAACGCGGAGTTGTTGGTCAGCGAGAAGCTGTTGTAAAAAAAAATGATGTGTGTTAACTGTCCTTCGACTACGCCGCAGAGAACGCGGCTCCGCTCAGGACGAAGTTTCTTCGCGCTGAGCGGAGTGAGCCATCAGGCGAACGCAGTCGAAGCACAATAGCTTTAGTAATGAAAAGAGCCAGAGGCGACCTCTGGCTCTTTCTTCTTTTCTCTTTCTTTTATTTCTTCCCCTTCACATAGGCTGCCACCGCCTCGCGCATGAACTCCGCGAGATGGGGGTGCATCTTGTCGAAGTTGGCCTTGAACTGAGGATCGTTCACATAACCGTCCGCCAAAAGTTGCAACTGATCCAGCTTCGGGGTCCAGAAGTAGTCCATGTGCTTGCGCCAGCGCTCGACGATGGCCTGGGCTTCGGGTGAGCCCGCGCCCTTGGGCATGACCGCGATCATATCCTGATAGATGGCCTTGCCTTCAGCCAGGATGGCTTCCTTTTTGGCCGCCGAGTAGCCCTTCCACTTACGGTTGGATTCGCGCACGGTCTCAGGGTTATACATCTGCTCGGCCTCCAGGGCATACTTTTCCTGCTGTTCTTCGCTGAATCCTTCAAAGAGCCCTTTTTCGCTCATAGGTTTGTTTCCTTTCAAATAGTCGATGGTGTGGTCCACGGTCTGGATCAGGCGCTCGAGTCGCCTGGCCTGTTTCTGCAGCGCTTCCTTGTGGGTATGTAACGCGCCCAGCACATCAAAATCACGACGTCCCATGATCTGCTTGATCTCGTCCAGCGGGATGTCCAGTTCGCGATAGAACAGGATCTGTTGCAGCCACAGCAGGGACTCCTCCCCGTAATAGCGATAGCCGTTATCGCCGATACGGGACGGCTTGAGAAGCCCGATCGCATCGTAGTGATGCAGGGTGCGCGGCGTGACGCCCGCCAGTTTGGAGAGTTGCTTGACCGTGAACATGTCCCGAATATAAACCCTGACGTTACGTTAATGTCAAGAGAAAGTGGGATGGACTTTGCAAAGTTCATCCCACTTCGTTGTAAAATACCTCCATGCAAATCCTCCACACCGACGACCACCTCATTGTCATCAACAAACCCGCGGGCCTGCCCGTCCTCCCCGACGGCTGGGATAAGGACGCGCCCTACCTCGTCAAACTGCTCGAAGAACAATTCGGCAAAGTTTTCGTCGTCCACCGTCTGGACAAGACCACCAGCGGCGTGATGGTCGCGGCGCGGACCGCCGAGGCGCATCGTACGCTCAATATTCAATTCGAGAAACACGACATCGAAAAGTTCTATCACGCCATCACCGTCGGCGTGCCGCACTGGGACGAGAAGGTCACCAAGTTTCCGTTACGCGTCAACGTGGGACACAAGCACCGCACGATGGTGGACAACAAAAACGGGGTCCGCTCTGAGACGAGACTCAAGGTCCTGAAACGGGGTCAGGCCAACGCGCTGCTCGAAGCGCAGCCGATGACAGGACGCACGCATCAGATCCGCGTCCACGCTTATGCGTTGGGCTATCCGCTATTGGGCGATGTCCTCTACTCCGCGCCCGAAACGGACATCATCGCCCGCCCCGCCCTGCACGCTTTTTCTTTAACGTTCACGCATCCTGTGTCGAATGAGCGTGTGACCTTCACCGCGCCGTATCCCCCCGATTTTGAATCTGCCTTAAATAAAATATAGGGGCAACCTGACGGGTCGCCCCTACATAAATTACGCAATCTTACGCGCTTCCATATAGAAGCGCTTTTCGCGCGCCTCGCCCATCGAGAAGGTCTTGCGCGGCAACGCACCGTCGAGGATGACCGTCTTGAACAACTCGGACTTGGACATGCCAGGCAGGTAGATGCCTGCATTGCCAGGCTGCAAGCCCAGGCGCACGGTTACATCCTGGCCGTGGACGTAGTCGATCTTCTCCGCGCCGCCGTTCTTGACGAACGGGTCGAGGAAGGCCTGGATGGTGCCGACGGGCAGGTTGGACGACGGGTTGGCGATCTCGACCACGCCAAACTGTTTCCCGCCGCCGACCAGGCCGATGAGTTGCTTCTCACCAGAAGCGTGATCCACCGCCTTGACCATTTCCTCGGCGCTGGCCACGGGGCGATACGAGTAATTCGCGCCAAACGCGGATTCAAGCGCCGCATACAGGTCCTGCTTCAGACCGAACAGCACACGGTGGATCGGCTCGAACTCCAGCCCCTCGTCGTGGACGTTCTCGATCTCGACCAGCGCGTAGCGGGCGGGGTGGTCCATGCCAACCTGTGGCTTGATCTTTTCCCAGATGGCCTTGGCCGTCGCCAGCGAGTGATTGCCATCACCCATCGCGAAGAGCAGCACAGGCTGGTCCGCGCCGATGCCATACTTGGCGGCAAAGGTCTCGGGCTTGGCGAGTCCACGCAGGGCTTCGACCACCTGATTCTCATGAGCGGCATCGACGGCATATCCCGCAAGATGACCGCTGTCCAGCATCAGATCGAAGTCGTAGATCTTTTCGAGTTTGGACTTGTCGGTCATGAGCGGCTCGATCACGGTGCGGCTCGGGTCGTCGATCAACACCAGGATGTGCGGAAATTCCAGCGCTGCGCCTTCGCGGATCTTCATGCGCGGGGGCAGGCGGTCGACGATGGTCCCTTCGGTAGCGCGAATCAGGCTGGAGGAACCCTTGTTGTAATCGTAGCGTTCCAGGTCCAGGGCCAGCACGATGCCCTTGCGGGTCTTGTCTGCCACCGTGCGCTCCACATAGATGAAGCCATCGCGCGCCTCGAAGACACCCGCATCCAGATACTTCTTCATCGTGGACTGGATGTTTTGGATGCGTTCCTCGCCGCCTGGCTTCTCAAGGTAAACCTCGGGGAAGGTCAGGTTCAACGTGGAGGGCGCATCACCGACGGTCTTCTCGACCTCGTTCCAATACTCGGGCTCGGAGGTGAACTGGTCACAGGCGATCACCGCCCACTTCTTGAGGTCGGTGCCGCGCTTGGGAAGGTAGACCTGGGGAATTTGAATGCCAATATCGCTAATGATTTTCATGAATTACCTCATGGAATCGGTAGGGGCGACCCGACGGGTCGCCCCTACCTGATGAATCTATTTCTTCGAGAACTCGATCAGCTTGGCGGCCACTTCCGCGCCGACGCGGGCCTGGGCTTCCTTGGTGGCGGCGCCGATGTGCGGCGAGCCGATGACGTTGTCGAGCTTGAGCAGCTTCCAGTCCGTGGGCGGCTCCTCGGCGAAGACGTCCAGCGCGGCGCCAGCCACCTTGCCGCTGGTCAGGGCTTCGTAGAGCGCGTTCTCGTCCACAATGCCGCCGCGGGCGCAGTTGATGATGCGCACGCCGTTCTTCATCTTGCCGAACTGCTCCGCGCCAATCATGCCCGCGGATTCCTTGGTCTTGGGCAGGTGCAGGCTGATGTAATCGGCCTGGGCCAGCAGCTCGTCGAGGGTCACCATCTGGATACCATCCACAGCCTTGACGTAGGGATCATAGGCCACGACAGTCATGCCGAGGGCGATGGCGCGCTTGGCGGTTTCCTTGCCGATGTTGCCGACGCCGATCAGGCCGAGGGTCTTGCCGCCGATCTCGTCGCCTTCGAAGGACTTCTTGTCCCATTTCTCGGCCTTCATCGAGGAGGTCGCCTTGTAGAGCGAGCGGGCCAGAGCGAACATGTAGCCGATGGCGAGTTCCGCCACCGAAGCGGAGGAGGCCAACGGAGTGTTCATCACGGCGATGCCCTTGGACTTGGCATACTCGTGGTCGATGGTGTCGAGGCCGACGCCGCCGCGCACGATAACCTTCAGGTTGGGGCACACGTCGATCAACGGCTGGCGCACCTTGGTGCGTGAGCGGACGATCATGCCGTCGTAGGCGGGCAACACATTGGGCAGTTCTTCGGGGGTGATGTCGTCGCGCACATCCACGGTCAGGCCCGCGGCGCGCATCTGTTCGATATACTCTTTTTCGGTCTTGTCGCAGACGAGGATCTTCATGAGGGTTCTCCTTGTTGAATTTGTATAGTCCAGCAGGTATGGACCAGTTGAAATTAAAAAGAGACCCGCCCGACGAATCGGCTGGTCTCCGTGGGACGCGTGCAAAGTATCACGAAGGCATTCTAACAAGCCGAAAACCCTTTGTCAACGACATACATCAGGCCGAAAACATGCCGATTGTTCTTGAAGACTTGTCTGACAACCGACTATAATGTCGTGAAAGTCGCAGTATTGGGCCAAAGATTTGGCCTTCTTACCCAATCACCAACAGGAGTAAACCCGCAATGACCAAACGTGTGTTCAACTTCAACCCTGGTCCCGCCGCCCTGCCGCTCGAAGTCCTCGAGCAGGCCCAGGCCGAAATGCTGGACTTCAAGGGCACGGGCATGTCCGTGATGGAAATCAGCCACCGCTCGAAGGAATTCGAAGCCGTCATCAACACCGCTGAAGCGGACCTGCGCGAGCTGCTGGGCATCCCCGCCAATTACAAGATCCTGTTTCTGCAGGGCGGCGCGTCGCTGCAATTCGCCATGCTGCCCATGAACCTGCGCCCCGTGGGTGCTTCCGCCGACTATATCGTGACCGGCACCTGGAGCAAGACCGCCATCAAGGAATCCAAGAAATTGGGCACCGCCCGCGCCGCCGCCAACACCGAGGCCGAGGGATTCAAGAGCCTGCCCGCCAGCCTGGACCTCGACCCGAAGGCCGCCTACCTGCACTTCACCTCCAACGAGACCATTCACGGCGTCGAGTTCTTCACCGAACCGACCCCGCCCGCGGGCGTCCCGCTGGTGTGTGACTGCTCTTCCGATTTCATCAGCCACCCAATCGACGTCTCCAAGTACGCCATGCTGTATGCGGGCGCGCAGAAGAACGCCGGTCCCTCGGGTGTGGTCGTGGTCATCGCCCGCGAGGACATGCTCGAGCGCACGCCCGAGAACCTGCCCGTCATGCTCGACTACAAGGCCCTGGCCGCCAGCGGCTCCCTGCACAACACCCCGCCCTGCTGGTCCATCTACATGGTCGGACTGGTTTTTCAATGGGTCAAGAAGATGGGTGGCCTGGCGGGCATCGAGAAAATCAACCGCACGAAGGCAAACCTGGTCTACAACGCCATCGACAACAGCGGCGGCTTCTATCGTGGACACGCCCTGCCTGAGGCCCGCTCGATCATGAACATCCCCTTCCGCCTGCCCAGCGAGGAACTCGAAGACACCTTCGCCAAGGAAGCCAAGGGCGCAGGCCTGATCGGTCTGAAGGGACACCGCTCCGTCGGCGGCATGCGCGCTTCCATCTACAACGCCATGACCGTGGAAGGCACCGAGGCGCTGGTCCAGTTCATGAAGGAATTCCAGAAGAAGCACGGATAGTCTGGAAATCGGTACGCAGTAATTGGAGCGGCCCCCGAATTCTCGGGGGTCGCTTTTTTTTGAAGTCTTCCCTTACTAAAGGGAGGAGTTTTCGATAACGAAGTAGTCATGTTCAGGCGGAAAAGCACGGGGTACAATTTACTTGAATCCAAATGCAATTTCAGTACACGCCCTATATTTTCCCCCTTCTATTTGCACTCGCCATCTCCTCCTGGATTGCCTATTACAGTTGGCAGAGACGGGCGTCCAATCATGCGATTCTGCTTCTATTCCTCGCGCTGACCATCACCGAGTGGACTGCCTTCTACATTCTGCAAATCACGGGCGCAAACCTTCAGACCAAGCTGCTCTTCAGCAACATCAAATATATTGGCGTCTCTTTCACACCGTTATTGTGGATTCTCTTCGCCATTAATTATGCCAACCCGGGGAAATCCCCATCCTGGCGGATCGTGCTGCCCCTGGCGATCATTCCACTTTTAACCAGTCTCCTGGCCCTGACCTCCAACTGGCACGGCCTGTTCTGGAGCAATTTCCAGCTAAAAGACTACGGAACCGTCTCAGATTTCGACGCAACCTACGGACCCTGGTATTGGGTGCATCTGGCCTATTCCTACCTGCTGATTCTGGCTGGGACCCTGATCGTCTTTCGGGCCCTCCGCCGTTCGCAGGGACTGCACCGTCGACAAGCCGCCGCTCTGGTCGTAGCCGTGCTGACTCCCTGGATCGGGAACGTCCTCTATTTTTCGGGTCTCAGCCCGCTCCGCTATCTGGACCTGACGCCTTTTGCCTTTACCATCACGGTCACTGTCCTGACCTGGGCCATCCTCGGCTTTCGGCTGGTGGACCTTGCGCCCGTCGCCCGCGACCTGATCGTGGATGAGATGAAGGACGGGATGATCGTGCTGGACGCCCAGAATTACATCGTGGACATCAACCCGTCTGCCGAGCGCATGATCAGGTTCTCCGCTGCCCAGGCAATTGGAAAACCTGCGCGCGAGGCCCTCTCGGCCTGGCCGGAACTCGTCGAGCGCTACAGCCAGGTCACCGATGCGCTGGATGAAGTCGCCGTGAGCCAGGGTGCGGCCGCGAACTGGCTGGAACTGTACATCTCGCCCTTGTATGACCGCCGAAAACGTTTCCTCGGACGTGTGATCGTCATGCGCGACATCACAGCGCGCAAGGAAATGGAGAATGCGCTCTCCCTCGCATTGACTCAGGCGCAGGAAGCCAGTCACCTCAAAGACCAATTGCTGGCGCGGGTCAGCCACGAATTGCGGACACCGTTGAGCAGCATCCTGGGATTCGCCGAATTGATGAACATGAATTCCTACGGTGTTCTGGAGGAAAGCCAGAAAGCGGCCACAGGGCAGATCATCGAAAGCGCCAACGACCTCAACAGGCTGATCAATCAATTGCTCGACCAGTCTCAATTGGCTTCAGACACTCTCATCCTGGAGAACACGCAGTTTTCGCTGGATGACTTGCTTCAAAGGGTGCGAGCCAGCATGGACGGTCCCGCACGGGACAAGGGTCTGGGATTCAACATCCATCTTGCGCCCGAGGTCCCCAAGTCCTTGTTTGGCGATATGCGCCGCATCGAACAGGTCCTCCTGAATCTGGTCGGCAACGCGGTCAAATTCACCCAGCAGGGTCACGTGGACCTGAACATTTCCCTGCCCGACGCCGCCCACTGGGTAATCCAGGTGGCGGATACGGGACCCGGCATCCCTGAAGAGGCGCACACCTACATCTTCGAGGCGTTCCGTCTGGTCAACACGGCCATCGTCAACGAGAATCGCGGCGCGGGCCTGGGGCTGTCCATCACCCGCCAATTGGTCGAGTTGATGAAGGGCAGTATCCAGGTGGAGAGTCAGCCCGGGCAGGGCAGCACCTTCACCGTCACCCTGCCGCTGGACGCTGGCAATCCGCAATAATTCCCCACCCTTACAAAAATCCGACAAAATCGGTCCACCCCGCATAACTGGTTATAATTGCGCGCATGGAATTTTTCTTCCCCGAAGACAATCTGGTCCGCGCCACGCCCGCAGAGACGAAGATCACCGCCCTGCACGCGGACCCCTATCCCGACGGACGCCGCGTGCACGTCAATGTCGAGATGACGCCCTTCCAGCAGCGCCCGCACCTCGAAGTGAACCTGTTCAACGCGGATGCCGACGAGGTCGCCACGGTCAGCGTGGTCGAGCCGATGTCGTGGAAGATCGAGTTCACCCTGCATATCCGCGGCGAGCGGCGCGGACCCTACCGCCTGGAAGCCAAGCTCTTCTACCCTGAAGGCCCCGCCGCCGAGCCGTACGAGATCACCTTCGAAGCGGCCCCGCCGTCCGCCGAGTAATTTCCCCCTCGATGTCCAACCGTCCCATTGTTTTTCGTGCGCTTGTCGGCCTGATTCTGGTGAGCCTGCTGTTTGCGGGATGCGACCAGCAAATCAGCACGGCCCCACCCGACTTCGCCACCCCCGCCGCAGCAGACACGCTTCCCCCAGAGCCGGTCGTCTCGGCCGGGCTGGCCCGCGACCTGGTGGTGCTGTCCATCGAAGAGAACGGCTATTCCCACCTCTTCGTCACCATCCCCGGCGAGATGCCTCTCACCCGCCTGACCTCAGGCGACTGGAACGACATCACGCCCGCCATCAGCCCCGACGGCTCGCGCCTCGCCTTTGCGTCCAACCGCGACGGCTTCTACGACCTCTACCTGCTCGACCTGCAATCGGGAGGAGTCCAGCGTCTGACTCAGACTGAGCAGTTCGACTCCTCGCCCACCTGGTCGCCCGACCTGGCCTGGATCGCCTACATCACCTACGTCAACGACAACCTCGAAATCGCCTTCTATTCGCTGACCGATCCCGCGCAGGGACAGATTCTGCTCACCGACGATCCCGCCTCGGACCATTCCCCCGTCTGGGCGCCGAACGGCCGCCAGATCGCCTTCGTCTCGGATCGCAGCGGCGACAGCGAGGTCTGGCTGGCCGACCTCGACATCAAGGACGACAGCCGCTTCACCGACCTGAGCAATTCGCCGCAGTCGGCCGAGTCACACCCCGCCTGGAACGCCGACGGCTCGCGCCTGGTGTGGGCCTCCGACTCGCTGCAACTCGGCTACAGCGGAATCTACATCTGGGACGTGAAGCAGCCGACCCGTCCCGCTCAGTGGATCGGCGACGGTGACTGGCCCGCCTGGAATCCCCAAAGCGACCAGGTCATCGCCCTGCTGGATGGCCCCAACCAGGAATATCTCACCGCCTATACCCTCGACGGACGCCTGTTGCTGGCTCCGTTCCCCTTGCCCGGTCACGCCCGCGGCTTAATCTGGCCAAACGTCTCGCTGCCAGACCCGCTGCCGAACGTCTTCACCCAGGCTGCGCAGACCACGCCCGCCGCCCTGTGGGCGCCCGCTCTCACCCCGGTGACCGGTGTGCCCGGTCAGCGTTGGTATCTGGTGGACCTGCCCGACGTGCAGGCGCCCTACCCGCAACTGCACGACCTCGTGGACGAATCCTTCACGGCCCTGCGTCAGCGCGTGGTTCAGGCCACAGGCTGGGACGCGCTGGCCAGCCTCGAAAATGCCTTCGTGCCGCTGACCGCCTCACTCGACCCGGGCTATGAGGAAGACTGGCTGTACACCGGCCGCGCCTTCGCGCTCAACTCGCTGATGGTCAATGCAGGCTGGATGGCGGTGGTGCGCGAGCAGATCGGCAACGAGACCTACTGGCGGCTGTATCTGCGCGCCCAGCGCCAGGACGGTTCGCTCGGCGAGCCGATCCAGAATCCGCCGTGGGACGTGAATGCCCGCTACGACCTCGATCCGCGTTCGTACGAAGCGGGCGGACGTTACGCCCCGGTGCCTTCAGGCTACTGGGTGGATATGACCTCGCTGGCGCAGGCCTATGGCTGGCAGCGCCTGCCCGCCCTGACCAACTGGCAAAATTATTTCGCGGGCGCGCGCTTCACCGAGTTCGCCATGCCCAATGGCCTGGACTGGTACGCGGCCATGCTGGAGCTGTATCCCGCCGAGGTGCTGGCCACGCCCACGCGCGTCCTGCCGCCCACGGCCACCCCCAGCCGCACACCCGTGCCGACTTCCACGCCCGGGCCTTCGCGCACGCCGCGTCCCACGGGCTCACCGACCAACACGCGCACGCCCACCAATACGCCCACCCCGTCGAATACGCCCCTGCCCACCTTCACCCCACCGACGGTGGTTCCCACGTTCCAGTGATGAACAGAATCCGCATGTCCTTGCGAGGGCAAAGCCCAAGGCAGTCCCCAAGAACTGGGAGATTGCCGCGTCGTCGCTCTGCTCTTCCTCGCAACGACATCATCGTCCTTTTTCTCCTCGCCTCCCTGATCCTCACTTCTTGCGCGCAGACCGTTAACGGAGTCTCGCCCACGCCGCTGTTCGCCGATGTAGCGGCGACCGAGCCACAGGTCCAGGCGGAGTTGACACCCACACTGGCGCCTTTCCGCTTTGACCTGCCGACCCCGGGAGTGGCGCCCGTCTCGGGCTGGCGTCCTCCGCTGTATCCCATCCCGTGGGCGCCGACCTCCTACGACCATTTCTACTTTGCGCGCCCCATCGCCGCGGACCAGGTCAACTGGCCGCTGGCGGATTATCGCTATGGCGGCATCTACTTTGGGCCGAGCATCGTCCACACGGGCGTGGACATCCCCGCGCCCGAGGGCACGCCCATCATGGCGGCGGGCCCGGGCACGGTGGTCTGGGCGGGCTGGGGCCTGTTTACCGAGTCGCCCTTCGCCAAGGACGACCCCTACGGGCAGGCGGTCGCCATCCGCCACGACTTCGGCTATCGCGGGCAGCAGCTTTACACGATCTATGCCCACATGAGCAAGGTCATTGCCGTGCTCGGGCAGCACGTCGAGACGGGCGACCGCATCGGCCTGGTGGGGTCCACGGGAGCGACCACGGGGCCGCACCTTCACCTTGAGGTACGCCTGCCCGCCAACAAGTTCCAGAACACCTATAACCCCGAGCTGTGGATGGCTCCGCCGCAGGGCTGGGGTGTGCTGGCCGCGCGCCTGATGGACACCAAGGGCAACACCCTGCAACAGGTAGAGGTGTACGTCCGCAACGTGGAGACGGGCGAACAGCGCATGGTCAAGTCGTACGGCGGCGGCGGGGTGATCAACCACGACCCGTATTACAACGAGAATTTGGTGCTGGGCGACCTGCCCGCGGGACTGTACAAGGTCACCTTCCGTTACGAAAAGGATTTGCAGACCTGGGTGGAGATCTATCCCGGGCAGGTGACCTTCTTCACCTATCAGGGCGGCCTCGGTTTCACGGTCGGTCCGCCGCCCGCGCCGACCTTGGAAGGCGTGCCCGAAACCGCCACCCCCAACGCGACGGGGACGCCCAAGCCGTAAACCGAACTACAAAATCATCCTATTCAGGAAGGGAGTGCTCCCATGGAATCCACATCCGCCCCAAAGCAAC
>CALFXA010000193.1 GCA_937928015.1 uncultured Anaerolineales bacterium
AGTACGAGACCATCTCCTCGCTGGGAACGGGCTGCGGCGTCAGCGACCTGGCTGCGCTGGTCAAGTCCAATTATCTGTGCAACGAATACGGTATGGACACCATCGGCGCGGGCATGACCATTGCCGCCGCGATGGAATTGTACGAGAAGGGGTATATCTCCGAAGAAGTGATCGGCATGCCCCTGCGCTTCGGTGACCACGATGCTGTGATCGCCATGTTGAAGAAGATGGCCTACCGTGAAGGTTTCGGCAATGACCTGGCGATGGGCAGTTACCGCCTGTGCGAGAAGTACGGCCATCCCGAGATCGCCGTCACCACCCGCAAACAGGAATTCCCCGGATACGACCCGCGCGGGTCGCAGGGCATGGGCCTGCTGTACGCCACCTCCAACAAGGGTGCTTCACACATGGAAGGCGACGTGGCTTACGAAGAGGTCTTCGGTGTGCCCGTCAAGGAGAATCCGCTCTCGACCGAGGGCAAGGCTGAACTCGTCAAGCACTTCGAGGACTCCTTCGCGTTGATCGACAGCTCGGGCCTGTGCGTCTTCGTCGCCATCCGCTACGTCTTCAGCAGGGAACGGATGATCTGGCCGATGCGCCTCTCGGAGATGATGAACTTCACCACGGGCGCTGACTATACTCCGGAAGAGGTGATGCAGGCTGCCGAGCGTGTATACAACCTGGAGCGCATGTTCGTCCTGAAGGCGGGTTCCACCGAGGATACGCTTCCACCGCGCATGCTGCATGAGCCGCTGCCCGACGGTCCTGCCAAGGGCCGTGTGGTGGAACTCGATAAGATGCTGCCCGAGTTCTACCAACTACGCGGCTGGGACGCGCAGGGCTGGCCGACGAAGGAAAAATTGGCCGAGTTGGGATTGTAAAGGTAGAATTTTAGGTCCTGAAGGTCTTTGAAACCTTCAGGACCTTTCTTTGCTATAATCAAATCAACCTTTAGCGGTTTGGGTGGAAACATCACTGGGACGCGGCAACCCTTTCACGGAGCCATCACATGGACAAGATCCAGGCGCTTCATAACCTTTTGAACGGCACAGCCTCGCAAGAGGAGATCGACCTGCTGCGGCAGGCGCTTGCCAGCGGGGAGATTTCGGTTGGCGGGAATATCACGGATTCTCATTTGATTCAGGGCAGCAAAAACATCAGCGTGACCAATCGCGATGGGACGATCAATATTTTCCTCTCGCCCGACAAAGCGGCTTTGTTGCTCGGTAAAAAGTCCGATGAGACAGATGCACCTGCCGCAGGTGAACCGCCTTACATGGGGATGCGCTACTTCGACACTGCGGATGCCGACTTGTTCTTCGGTCGCGAAGCCTTGACCCACGACCTGCTGGCGCGCGTGCAAGAGGAATCCTTCCTGGCCATTGTGGGCGCCTCGGGTAGCGGAAAATCGTCCGTGGCGCGGGCGGGACTGATCCCTGCTTGGAAACGGGACAATACGCGCAGGGCGGTGCAGGTCATCATCCCCAGTGCACACCCATTGGAAAGCCTGGCCGCCAACCTGACGCGCGACTTGGAGTCGGTCACGGCCACTGCCACGTTGATGGATGACCTGGCAAAAGACTCACGCAGCCTGCGATTGTATGTGAAAAAGAGTATTGGGAATATCCCATTTTTGCTGTTGGTGGATCAATTCGAGGAGACCTTCACCCTGTGCAAGGATTCCGCCGAGCGGACAGCTTTCATTGAGAATCTGCTCGGGCTGGCGGAAGAGGACGGCGCGGTTCGCGTGGTGCTGACCCTGCGCGCGGACTTCTACCATCATTGTGCGGAATATGAAGGCCTACGTCTGGCGCTGGAGAAGCACCAGGCCTACATCGGCGCGATGACCCCTGATGAACTGCGCGATGCCATCACTGAACCTGCGCAAGCCAACGGCTGGGACTTCCAACCCGGCTTGGTGGACTTGATCTTGCAGGACGTAGGCGTGGAGCCTGGCGCGCTGCCCCTGCTCTCGCACGCCTTGCTGGAAACCTGGAAGCGCAGGCAGGGACGCACGTTGACCTTGCATGGCTACCACGAAGCGGGCGGAGTCAGGAAGGCCATCACCCAAACCGCCGAAAGCGTGTATGACCAATTTACACCTGCCGAGCAGGCGATTGCACGCAATATCTTTTTGCGTCTGACCGAACTGGGCGAAGGCACACAAGACACCCGCCGCCGCGTGAAAATGGAGGAACTGGCACAAAGCAAGGAACAAGACGCCGTGTCAAAAGTGCTGAAAACTTTGACCGACGCGCGTTTGGTGACCACCGAGGAGGACAGCGCCGAGGTGGCGCACGAAGCCTTGATCCGCGAATGGGGCACCTTGCGCAAATGGCTGGACGAAGACCGCGAGAGCTTGCGCTTACACCGCCACCTGACCGAGAGCGCGATGGAATGGGAACGAAGAAAAAGAGAAGCCAGCGAGTTGTATCACGGCGCACGGTTGAAGCAGTTGCAGGATTGGGTAAAAGAACACAGCAACGCGCTCAGCCCGTTGGAGAGGGAGTTTGTGAAGGCCAGCCAGAACGTGAAGAAGCGCGAACGCATGGGCTGGTTTGCCATTGCGGGGATAGGCGTGATGTTGTTGGTGGTAATTATTCTTGCGATGACTGGACAACTCAATTTATTGATCTACCGACCAATCATGCCAGAACAGGATTGGGTGACCATTCCTGCAGGGAAGTTCTTGATGGGCAGTTCGGATGAACAAATTGCCAGGGTTCTGGAGACTTGTTCAGGATGCGATTTCTCTAGTGAACAGCCGCAGCATTGGGTTGATCTACCCGAATATAAAATTGGGAAATATGAGGTTACTAATGACCAGTATAACCAATGTATTCGCGCTGGCGTTTGCCCAGGTGATATCTTCGTGGGAAGACTAAATCATCCTGTAGTTGGGACCAATTGGTATACTGCGAAAACCTATTGTGAATGGGCTGGCGGACGCTTGCCAACCGAAGCTGAATGGGAAAAGGCCGCCAATTGGGATGCCGAAACGCAGACGAAATTTATTTATTCATGGGGAGATGACATTGATTGCTCGTTTGCGAATTATGACGAATGTGGCATAGATGACACGACTGAAGTTGGCAGTTACGCAAGTGGACAAAGCCCATATGGCTTATTCGACATGACAGGTAATGTTTGGGAATGGACCAGCAGCCTGTACCAACCATACCCTTACAATGTGTCGGATGGCCGCGAAAATCTGGATTCTTCCGGTGAGCGAGTACTACGCGGTGGCTCGTTTTTCGTCAGTGAGTACTACCAGCGCGCCTCTAGCCGCTACAGGAACACTCCCGACGACATCAGTTTCTTTATTGGCTTTCGTTGTGCCCGCTCACCAAAATGACCATTCACGAATTTGGGACGGTGGTTATTCGTGCATTCGTGGACGGCTTTTGTGACAGAGAATGATCTCTGTTTTCATGTCACAACAGGGAATTCAACTTCGCACTAAAAAAATACTTCCGATATGCAAACGTTTCATTCAATAACCCCTTCAATGCCACGTACAACTCTTTCTGCAAATACGGATTGGCCTCGGGCTTCTGCGCGGAGAGTATGACCTCATCCTCTTCCACGTCCACCGAGAGGTGTCCGCCCGCGGCCAGCCATTGTAGGCCGATCTCCACGGCGCTTTCACGCGCTGACAGCGCGGCGGCCAGTTTGACGAGTTGTGTCCTGCCGCCGTAATTGCTCAGGGCGTACTTGCACAATCCCGTCAGACGGTTGAGGAAGGCCTCGGGCTTTTCCTCCGCGGGCGGGACGGCGAACATGGTCACGATCTTTGGCCTGACGATCTCCAGCGCTCTGCGCAATTCCGCGGGGGACGGGGGCGTCGTCCAGATCGCGAACTCATCCGCGGGGACCAACTCGAAGCGCGGCTTGCCTTTGTCCTTGTCCGCGCCTTCAGCCCAGACCAACGTTCCCGCTTTCAAATCCTTCAGCCTCCCAACCTGCAACCGATAATCCACGACCTCGATCTTCGCAGGTCGAATCTCGGCCGTCTTCTCCTCGATGACGCGCCATTCCTCGAATTGCAGTGTGACCTGTTTCTGTCCGCGGAAACTGCTGGCGCGCAGCGAATAGGCGATGTCGAGCGGGGTGCCCGTCTCGGGCAGGTCCGCGCCCGCGCCGCCCCACCACAGGATGCTTTGCGCGTTGCCGTGTGCATCCTCGACGTTCAGGCGCAGATGCTCCTTTGTCTTGCCGATTTCGGAGACGGCCTTCAATGTGACCTGGCGGCTGGCCAGCGTCAGCTTGGGATTGCCCGCCCCGAACGGAGCCAGCGCCTCAAGCGAGTCGGCCAACTCCAGGGTGAGCTGGTCCAGCCCGAGCCAGGCATCGACCTGCAGCGTCGGCTCTTCGCGGACCGTCTGCCCGAGTTGCGCTTCGACGGCCTGTCCCAGCCCGCGGCGGAAGGCGGTCAGGTGCTCCAGGCGCAGGGAGAGGCCCGCCGCCATCGGGTGGCCGCCGAAACCCAGCAGCAGGTCCGCGTTGGCGCTGATGGCTTCGGTGATATGCAGTCCCTCCACCGAGCGGGCCGAGCCACGCAAAATGCCGTCGTCGGACTCGGTCAGCAGCAGGGCAGGCTTGTGATACCGCTCGACCAACTTGTTGGCGACGATACCGACCACACCGCCCGGCCAGTTGGGATGCGAGAGTACGAGCGCGGGTTCATCCAGCAGGCTGGGGTTCTCGCGCAGTTGTGCCTCGGCCGCTTCGTAGACCTGGCTGGTCAGCAGTCGGCGCTGGGCGTTGAGGCCCTCGATCTGGGTTGCCAGCACGCGCGCGCGGGCGGGATCGCTGGTGAGCAGCAACTCGACGGCGGGATTGGCGTCGCCCAGGCGGCCGAGCGCGTTCAGGCGCGGTGCAAAGGTGAAGCCGATGGTCTCCTCGGTCAGCGTTTCGAGCAGCGTGTTCGAGAGCTCCGCGATGACGCGCAGGCCCAACCGTCCTGTCTCGCGCAGGCGCTGGATGCCCTTCTGCGCCAACGAGCGCGTCTCGCCCTTGAGCAAGGCCACGTCGGCGATCAGGCCGAGGGCCACGAGATCGAGCAAATCTTCGGAGCGTCCACCGTCCAAAAGCGCTTCGGCCAACTTGTAGGCCACGCCCACGCCCGCCAGGTTGGCGAGCAGGTGACCTTCGGGCAGCAATTTGGGGTTGACGATGGCTTCGGCGTTGGGGAGAGTCGTGCCCAGATCATGATGGTCGGTGATGACCACCTGCGCGCCGCGCTCATGGATGTAGTCCACGGCAGCGTGGGCGGTGATGCCCGTATCGCAGGTGACGATGAGCCTGGCCCCGTTGTCGAGGATCGGCTGCAGGCTTTCGATGTGGACGCCGTGACTTTCCCTGCCGCGCACAGGGATGTAATAGCGGACGTCCGCGCCCAGCCCGCGCAGGGTTTGCACCAGCAGAGTCGTGGAGGTCTGCCCATCCACGTCGAAGTCGCCCCACACGCAAATAGCCTCGCCCTTGCGGATGGCCGCGCGGATGATCTCCGCGGCCTGCTCGATGCCAGGGAACGGCGTGGACGGCAGCTCGTCGGGGTGCAGGAAGGCGCGCGCGGCGGCGGGGTCGCTGAAGCCGCGTCGGACAAGGGTCTGCGCGATGAGCGGAGGCAGATTCAGCGAGTCGAGTGAGTCGGTGTGGACGGGTTGAGGGTCGAGCCAGCGGGTCATGCAGCAAGTATCATGTCTCAGGTGCCAGGTGTCAAGTTGGCGTTTGCTATTCGGCCTGAATGCGCATGTAGGCGATCAGGCCGAGGATGGTCAGCGCCACGCCCACCCAACCCAGCGGACCCGGGACCGCGCCGTGCAGAAAGACGATCTCGCCCAACAGCGAGAAGACCACTTCCATCGATTGGGTCGCATCCACGGCGGCGATCTCGTAGGGCTGGCGGCACAGGTGACGCGCGTACAGGAAGAGCGTGGTGGCGATCACGCCTGCCAGCAGGGCCACCAGCGCCGTGCTGAGGAACTGTCCGCGGGTGGGGGCGGGCGGCGCGCTGACGAGGAGCAGCAGCACCCAAAACGGAATCGAGCCGAGGGTCAGGAGCAGGACGCGGGCGAAGCCATTTTCCAAAATGGGATGATGAATTTGCGGGATGCGGGCGTGCCGTCCCGTGCGGGCCTCCCAGACGAGTTGATTCCCGATCGGGTAGGCGAAGGCCGCGCCCAGGATCGGCAGCGCGCTGAGCAGCACTTCGCGCAATCCCGTCAGCGCGGCATGTTCCACATTGACCAGCAGGATGCCCGCGAAGATGATGCCCGTGAACAGCAATCCCCTGGTGGGGACCTTGTGCCCGAACAGGCTCAACACCAGCGGCGAGGCCAGGATGGTGGTCTGCCAGGTGGTGGCGACGATCCAGCCTGGGGCATATTGCGAGCTGAACGTAATGAGTGAGTAGAAGACGCCGAAGCCGATGCCGCCCGCCAGAATCCAGAAACGCCAATGACGGCGGAACACCTCCCACACATCGACCAGCGCCTGTTTGCCCCGCGTGACGAGCAGAATCAAGACCAGAAATACCAGCATGAACCCGAAGCGCAGGCTGGAGGTCCAGGCCCAATGACCGCCCTGCAAGCTCATGGCACGATTGAGGACGAAGGTACTGCTGAAGAACAAGGCCGCGAGGCTTCCGAGGGCGATTAGACGGGACATGGATTCTCTCAATAAAAAATCGTCAGCAGGGGCACTGCTGACGGGGATGGGTTAGCTCGGTTTTACCACAATTTGGATTATGTTGGGGCACGACACGTCGTGCCCCAACGGATTTTACAACGGTTCGAATCTGGCCGTGAAATGTCTCAGCAATTCTGGCGCGTAGGTGAATTTGTAACCCTTGACCTTCTCCGCCCGTGACTTGATGCGGGCGGCGCAATCCGCCACATAGTCGAGGTGGCTTTGCGTGTACGTGCGGCGCGGGATGGCCAGCCGCAGCAGCTCCAGCTTAGGGTAGATCATCTTGCCCGAATCAGGATCGGGGTAGGCGAACATGACCGAGCCGATCTCCACGCCGCGGATTCCGCCCTCGCGGTAGAGTTCCACCGCCAGCGCCTGGCCTGGGAACTCACCCTGCGGGATGTTCGGGAAGACATGAGCGGCGTCGAGGTAGACGGCGTGTCCGCCCGCGGGCTGGATGGTGGGGATGCCCGCATCGTTGAGGCGCGCCGCCAGGTAGGCGGTCTGCGAGAGGCGGTAGGCCAGATAGGCCTCGTCCAGGCCTTCGTACAAGCCGACAGCCATCGCGTCCAGGTCGCGGCCCGCGAGTCCGCCATAGGTGGGGAATCCCTCGCGCAGGATCAGCTCGTTCTTGACCTGCTGGAAGAGCGCCTCGTCATTCATGCACAACAGGCCGCCGATGTTGACGATAGCGTCCTTCTTGGCGGACATGGTCATGCCGTCGGCCAGGGCGTACATCTCGCGCGCGATGTCGATAGCGGACTTGTTCTCGTAGCCCTTCTCGCGCAGCTTGATGAAGTAGGCGTTCTCGGCGTAGCGGGCCGAGTCGATGAAGAAAGGTATCTTGTACTCGCGATAGACGGCCGCCACCGCCTTGAGGTTTTCCATCGAGACGGGTTGACCGCCGCCCGCGTTGTTGGTGACGGTGATCATGCCGAAGGGGATTTTCTCCACGCCGACGCGCTCGATGAAGGCCCGCAGCTTGGCGATGTCCATGTTGCCCTTGAAGGGATGCGGATTCGCGGGGTCGAAGGCCTCGTCGATGACCAGGTTGGTCGGGCGCCCGCCACGGGCACGGATGTTGGCGTCGGTGGTGTCGAAGTGCATGTTCGAGGGCACGTAGGTCCCTGGCTTGACCAGGCAGGCTGAGAGGATGTTTTCCGCGGCGCGTCCCTGATGAGTGGGGACGAAATACTTGAAACCGAAGATGTCGTCCACGGCGGCTTTCAGGCGCTGGAAGGAACGCGCGCCCGCGTAGGACTCGTCGCCGCGCATGATGGCCGCCCACTGCTCCTGGCTCATCGCGCCCGTGCCCGAGTCGGTCAGCAGGTCGATGAAGATGTCCTCGGCTTTCATCGAGAACAGGTTGTAGCCAGCCTGCCGCAGCGCGGCCTCGCGCGACTCGGGCGAGATCAGGCGGATGGGTTCCGTCACCTTGATGCGGAAGGGTTCGGGGGGATAGGATGGGGTCATTGTGCTCCTCGTTTTAGACCTCGGAGGTCTCCAAGACCTCCGAGGTCTGTGGGATTGATCTTGGGTAGCGAGCCTGGCATCTCCCCTGATCGCCATTCGGTCTCCAATGACAAGTCGATTCTACAACCTATTGGTTTTTTCGCAAGGAGAATTTGTCCGTAGGGGCGGACGGCCGGGCGAAGCCGCCCCTACGATTGGCCCAATTCTTCTTCGATCTCCGCCAGGAGTTTCTGCGCGGACTGCAAACTGGGATGACGCAGGCGCGTGTAAATCTCAACGGCGCGGCGGGATAACGATAACGCCTCCTGTAGGGGTGTTTCTGTAGGGGCGACCCGGCGGGTCGCCCCTACACCTGAATTTTGTTTGAGTAGGGCTTTGGCGAGGCGGTGATTTTGAAGTGCAATAGATTCTTGATCTCCGATCTTTTCTGCCAACGATAGGGCTTTGCGGGCGAGGGATTCGGCTTCTGCCCACTGCTCGCGGTCTAGGGCGAGTGATGCTAGTATGCCAATGTTGGATGCCATACGTTCTTGGTCATCGATTTTCTCTGCAAGTTGCAATGCCTCGCGGCAATCGCGCTCGGCAGAATCGTAGTCTTTGATGGCTTGTTCTGCTATAGCAAGATCACTTAGTGCGATGGAAACATCCCTGCTTTTGGGGGAGATGGAACGGTAAATTTCCAACGCCTCGCGGTAGGCGGTGAGAGCGGCTGGGTAGTCTTTTTGCATTTCAAGACCAGTGCCACGTAGTCGAATGGCAGTTGCTCTATTGGAAGGTGTACTAAATTGCCAGTGTTCAGTGGCACGAAAGGCGCAAGCTAACACTTTATAGGGTTGGTTACGGAGATAGTGAACCCATCCCGCGTGAAATGCCCGCCAGCCCGCGCTCTCTTTATCATCAGAAGCAAGGGCGCGCACTTCGGCTTGTTTGTGAAGCCAGAGTAATTCATCCCATCTTCCTGTGAAGTCGAGAAATAAGTCAAGTTGGTCGCAGACCGTTTGCAGACGGTCATTATCGCCTGTCAGCAGGCGTGGCAGAGCGGCGGAGATGAAGTCCCATTCGACGTCCAGCGTGCGGAAGCCTTCATAGTTGTCGCTTCCGCCATATTGCATCGCAAGCGCATAGGCGCGGTTGGTGAGGGCGTCGCCTGTCTGGGTTACGGCTTTAGGGCGGCGCGTGCGGATGAATTTCGCTGTCAGCGGGGGCAAAAAGTAGGTTTGCTTGGGCAGGTCGGAGGTCAGGATGGAGCGGTCGGTCAGGTCTTCCAGCGCGGTCTCGGCGGCGCGGGCGGGCAGGTTGGTCATGTCCGCGATCCACTTGAGTTTGGCGGGCTGGCTGAATTACGTCAGCGCGGCGAGGACTTTCGTCTCGTCGGCGGTGAAGGTCTCCAGCAGGTCGCCAAAGATGTATTCGAGCGGGTCGTTGCCTTTGGGGGCTTTGTCAATGAAGGCGCAGGCTTCGGCGATGGTGCGGCACTGCGAGCCTTCACGCCCCAACTGCCCCGCGATCCAGTGGATGAAGAGCGGGTTGCCCTGCGTGATCTCGTACAGGTCTTCGCGCTCTTTTTGCGAGGCGCGGGCGAGGCGCGGAGTTTTGGTGGCGAGTTCGGCGATGAGTTGCAGGGCTTCGTCGCGGGCGAGGCGGTCGAGGCGCACGATGCGCGCGTCCACATCGGTGCGGCGGCGGGAGGTGACGATGGCTTTGTTCCCTTCGGGCAGGCGCGAGAGGAATTGGAACAGGCGCGTGCGTTCCGGACGTTCGTCCGTATCGGGCAGGGTTTCCAAGTTGTCGAAGATGATCAGCGCTTTTTTGTTTGCCAACGCGAGGCGCAGTTCGTTCGGACGCTCATCGGGCGCGAGTTTTTCGAGTCCGTCTGCGCCCAATTCCTTGCCCAGTTCGTCCAGCAGGTCGAGGTAGGTTGGGCGGGTGAAGTCGGTCAGTTTGGCTTCGCCTTCGGCGGTCAGTTCGCGCACTTTGGCGGTGATGAAGATCTTGCGCTCGAAGAGTTCCGCGGGCGCGTCGTGCGCGGCTTTGATGGCGAGGGCGGTCTTGCCGATGCCGCCAGGTCCGTCAATCAGTGCGCCCCAGGCTCTGGTTTCAGGTGAAAGAGCAGCGGCGATGGTTTTGAGTTCATC
>CALFXA010000194.1 GCA_937928015.1 uncultured Anaerolineales bacterium
AACAGGGTGGCCTCCATGACGGTCGGTTCGCCTGCCACGTTGGTGTCCTTAACCTCGTAATCGCCCGGGTTGAACTGGACCTTATTTTCTGGTGACTCGTTTACCGGCGGGACGGTGATTCCCACGGGTTTGACCAGCATGGGGTGGAAGGTGCAGTTGCGGAGGTAGGCAGGTTTGGGCGCGTCCACGCTCATCACGGGCAGGGATTGCACCTCGCCGCTGACGGTGGAAAACTTGGTGAGGATCGAGACCCAGCCCGGCTTGGACGAGGGCAGGCTGATATACAGCCATTCGCCGTTGGCATCACGGGCGGTGGCGGTGGCCGTCTCGCCTTTGAGCAGACCCCCGACAGGGTTGTAGCCCACCCCGGGTCCGCGGCGGACGTTGAGGTTGCCCGTGGCGCTGACGGTGACGGGCGCGGCCGTGGGTGGCGTGGTGGCCGTCCAGGACGGGACCAGGCTGGGGGTCGGGGCGGGAGGCAGACCCTCGGTCGGCGGGAGCGGGGTCGGCAGGCTGGCCGTCCAGGACGGGGTCGGGCTGGCGGGGAGGGCCGTCGCCGCCTGGGTGGGAAGCGGGGCAGGCGTGGCGAACGTCGGCAGGTTGCAGGCGGTGATCAAGAGCAAAAAGACCAAGGCAAATTGAATCAAGCGGGGGCGGGACATCGGTCAACTCCTTTGGCGTGGAATCTTCTCCAACATTTTCGCACAGTCCGATAAAAAAAGGCCAGGCAATCGCCTGGCCTTTTAGTACTGAATCGATCAGGAACCCGTGTCTTGGTCCTTGGCGCCGTAGCCCGGGCCGCTCTTGAAGAACTCGTAATTGGGCTTGATGTCGAGGGTCAGGTCCACGACCTCGCCGGCGGCGAGCTGCTTGGTGGTTTCGAGCACCACCTGCTTGCCGTGGTGATTAGTGCCTTCGTAGTGACCCGTGAGGCCGAGGTTGCTGATGAACTCGCCGCCCTTGGCGGTGTAGGCCGAGGGGACCTCGTCTTCGGGGAAGATGGCGGCGTACGGGCACTCGGGCACGCAGGCGCCGCAGTCGATGCAGGTGTCGGGGTCGATGTACATCCACGGCCATTCAGCCGTGGGCTGGCCAGGGACGATACACTCCACCGGACAGACTTCGATGCAGCCGCGATCACGAACGCACAAACTGGTAATGATGTGGGTCATGCGGAACCTCCTTGGGAATTGGAAAGCGAGATAACGGCATTATATCGTGCTTCGCGAGGCAAAGGCAAGAGGGAGCGCGGACGGGAATCGAAAAGCGGAGGGATGCAGGCATCCTTCCGCTTTTTAGGACAATCCTCAAGAGAGGCAAGTGGGTTGGGACTCATGGGTCAGGTTGGCCAGTTCTTCCTCGGACTGTTGTTTCAATCCTCTGAGTAGAGGCAAGTGGGTTGGGACGTATTTTTACGCGGTGAATAGCACGCCCGAGCTGGCTGGTTTCAATCCCCTGAGTAGAGGCAAGTGGGTTGGGACTCGAGGGATGGTATCCCCCGATGAGTATTGAAGTCGTTTCAATCCTCTGAATCCCCCTCGGAGAACGCTCGGGGGACACGTAGAGGCAAGTGGGTTGGGGCTACCTGACCACCGACGACCCTGCCGGCGGCGGGTTTGTGTTTCAATCCTCTGAGTAGAGGCAAGTGGGTTGGGACAAGTACAGTTCTCTTAACTGCGCATATGTCGCAAATTAGTTTCAATCCTCTGAGCCCCCCTCGAAAAGCACTCGGGGGACACGTAGAGGCAAGTGGGTTGGGACTTGTTTCGAGCCTGCACTGCGCAGATCGAACAAATTAGTTTCAATCCTCTGAATAGAGGCAAGTGGGTTGGGACCCTGAGCTGTTAAGGTTCATTTCAGCTCGCTGAATCGCATTATATCACCGTCCTGCGCGCGCTTGTACCCGCCCCGCGAACCTCGGGGATTTTTTGCTCAAAATCGCTCCAAACTCCGCTGTCCGTGCGCATTCCGCCTCCCCGAATCGCCTCCAAACGCGTTCCAGCGCGTGATCTCGCACCGAAACGCGTTTTGCGAACGGTACGCGCGTCCATGCGAAGAAAATCACAATCCCCCACCGAATCCCGATTCTCGATTCCCCAATCCCGCCTTCCCCGAATCCCGAATTCCGTTTTATCATTGGGCCCATGCGAACTTTTCTGCGTTGGATCATCCGCTCCGTCGTCCGTCTCATCGCCCGCGTGGACATCTCGGGCTATGAGAACCTGCCCGCCACGGGCGCGTACGTCATCGCCACCAACCATCTCGGCATCCTCGACTCGGCCATGCTGTACCTGGCCATCGACCGCTGGGACGTGTTCATCCCCGTGGCAGAAAAGTGGGAGAAGATCTGGCTGTTCCGCTTTCTGGCGAAATACTTCAACCTGATCTTCATCAACCGCTTCGAGCCCGACCTGAAGGCCATGCGCAAGATCATCGGCCTGATGGAGGCGGGCAACATCCTGGTCATCGCGCCCGAGGGGACACGCTCGCGGGTCGGCTCGATGATCGAGGGCAGGCCCGGGGTCAGTTACCTGGCCTCCAAGCTGAACCGTCCCATCGTGCCGGTCGGGCTGGCGGGCACCGAGGACAAGGTCATCCTGTCGAACCTCAAGCGGCTGAAGCGCTCGCATATCGTCGTCAAGGCGGGACCCGTCTTCATGCTGCCCGAGCTTCCGCGCAAGGACCGCGACGCGGCGCTCAAGCAGTACACCGACGAGATCATGTGCCGCATCGCGGCGCTCATCCCCGAGAAGTATCACGGCGTGTACGCGGGTCATCCGCGTTTGAAGGAGTTGCTGGCGCAGACGTCGGCGGATTAAGGTCGAACCGCCGAGACGCGGAGGGTACTGGCCATTAAATAGACTGACCTGGAGATTATCCAGGCCAGTTTTATATTTACCTGTCATTGCCAAGAAGAGCGCGGCTTGCAACGACAAACTACGTCAACAACTCCACGTCATGCGGACCCGACTCACGCAGGCCCGCGCCGGTCATGCGCACGAAGAGGGCCTTCTGCGTGAACTCCTCCAGCGTGGACGCGCCGCTATAGCTCATGCCCGATTGCAGTCCGCCGACCAACTGGGTCAATACCTCGCGCGCCTTGCCGCGATACGGCACGGCCGCTTCCACGCCCTCGGCCACGTACTCTTCGATCTCCTCCTGCGTCAGGTCGTTGCCTTCGCGGCGGTTGCGGTCGATGTTTGCACTGCGTGAAGCCATGCCGCGCGAGGCTTTGTAACGATGTCCGCGGCGAGTCATGATCAGGCCCGGGCTTTCGTCAGTGCCAGCCAGCAGACTGCCGATCATGGCCGTGGACGCGCCTGCCGCCATCGCCTTGGCCAAATCCCCAGGCTGACGGATGCCGCCGTCCGCGATGATGGGAATCCCGTACGGGCGGGCCGCCTCCACGCATTCGATGATCGCCGTCAACTGCGGGACGCCTGATCCCGCCACGATGCGCGTGATGCAGATCGAGCCAGGTCCCACGCCCACCTTGACGGCATCCACCCCCGCGTCGATCAGGCGTCTGGTCCCATCCGCCGTGGCGACGTTGCCGCCGATGATCTGCGCCTCGGGGAACGCATGGCGGATGCGTTTGATCATCTCGATCTCCAGATGAGAATCGCCGTGGGCGATGTCAACCACGATGCAGTCCGCGCCCGCTTCGAGCATGGCTTCCACGCGGCGCATCTCCTTTTCGCGCACCCCCACCGCCGCACCGACGGCCAGCCGTCCGCGTGAGTCTTTGGTGGCCCTGGGGAACTGCGTGATCTTCATGATGTCTTTCAGCGTGACCAGCCCCGTTACGTGACCATCCCCATCCACCAGCGGCAGCTTCTCGATGCGATGATCGTGCAACAGACCCTCAGCCTGTTTCAGGGTCGTGTCGTGCGGCGCAGTGATGACCTTGCGCTGCATGATGGCAGTGATGGGCTTTTCATCGTTGTCTTCGAACAACAGGTCACGCGTGGTGACGATGCCGATTAACTGCTTACGCGCGTTGAGGATCAGGATTCCGCCCGAGCCTGTTTCATCCACCACGCGCTGCACCTCGCCCACGGTACTGGTCTCGGGCAGGGTGATCGGGTCATCCACGATGAAGGACTCGGCCTTCTTCACGCGCTGGATCTGGCGCGCCTGTTCGTCGATGGACAGGAAGCGATGGATGATGCCGATGCCGCCTTCACGGGCCATGGTGATCGCCATCTCGCTCTCGGTCACCACGTCCATATTGGCAGAGACGATGGGAATTTGCAAGGTGATCTTTTTGGTCAACTGCGTACAGATGGACAGAATCCGCCGCGAATCGGCTTCCGAATATTGCGGCACGAGCAGCACGTCGTCATACGTCAAGGCGGTATCAGGCAGGATTTTCATGGCTCTCTCCTCATGGAATCAAACGCCCGAATTATAATGCGAGATGACTAGACACTTTCTAAGAATTTGTTCGAGAGGAGTAATCCATGTCCGTTACTGCAGTGATCGGTTCGCAATGGGGCGACGAAGGCAAGGGCAAGGCCGTCGATTTTCTGGCCGAGGGCGCCGACTACGTCGCGCGCTTCAACGGCGGAAACAACGCAGGCCACACCGTCATCAACGAATTAGGCACGTTCAAGATTCACCTCGTGCCTTCTGGAATCTTTGCAAAACAGGCCACAGGTCTGATCGGCGGCGGCGTGGTCATTGATCCCGCCGTGCTGCTCGACGAGATCGAGTCGCTCAACCAGGCAGGCGTCGGCCTGGACGGGCGTTTCTGGGTCTCGCCGCGCTCGCACTTAATCATGCCGTATCACAAAATCCTGGATGGCCTGTACGAAGAGGCCAAGGGCGCAGGCGCAACAGGCACCACACGTCGTGGCATTGGTCCCGTCTTCGCGGACAAGGTCAGCTACAACGGCATCCGCTGGACGGATTTCGCCAGCGACATGTTCGAGTCGCGCCTCAAGGTGCAGCTCGAACTCAAGAACAAAATCATCATTGCGTTGGGCGGCCAAGCGCTGGACTTCGATGAGATCCGCGCCACGTATCGCGGTTATTACAAACGCATGAAGCCCTACCTGCGCGAGTTATTCCAACTGGTGCAGGACGGCCTCAAAGCGGACAAGCACTTCCTGCTCGAACAGGCGATGGGCACCTTCCTCGACACCGACTGGGGCACCTACCCCTTCGTCACCGCCTCGACCACCATCCCCTCTGCCGCCTCGGCTGGACTCGGCATCCCGCCGCGTTACCTCACCCGCGTCGTGGGCGTGACCAAGGCCTACACCACGCGCGTCGGCGGCGGCCCGCTGCCGACGGAGATTCACGACATGGCCTCGCTCGTTTACCAGAAGTTCGGCGAAACCGCCGCCACGACGGGCCGCACGCGCCGCGTCGGCTGGCTGGACCTGGAGATCGTCAAAACCGCCGTGGCGCTGAGCGGCGTCACCGAGCTGTGCCTGACCAAGCTCGACGTGTTGAGCGGGCTGGAAGAGATACAAGTCTGCACGGGTTATCAGCTAAACGGTCAGCCTGTCAGCTACGCCGAGTTGGACGCCTACACTTTGGACAAGGTCGAGCTGCAATATCAAACCGTCAAGGGCTGGAACGAAGACATCCGCGCGGCCCGCTCCTTCGAGGAACTGCCTCAGCGCGCACGCGATTACGTGCAGATGATCGAATCCGCGACGGGTGTCCCCGTCAAGTGGATCGGCGTCGGGCCCGAACGTGAAGCGACCATCCGAAGGTGATGACCATGCTCAAACCCGCTCATGCTCTTTTCGAAGATTTGGTCCACTGGCGACGCGACTTTCACATGCACCCCGAGTTGGGCTTTCACGAGACGCGCACAGCGGAGATCGTGGCGCAGGAGTTGGAGAAGCTCGGATACCGAGTCCGCCGCGGGGTGGGATGCACGGGCGTAGTCGCCGATCTCGGTGACGGGGGCGGCCGCACCATTGCCATCCGCGCGGACATGGACGCCCTGCCCATTTTAGAATCGCAGGACCGTGAGTATGTCTCGCAAAACCCAGGCGTGATGCATGCCTGCGGCCACGACTCACACACCAGCATGGCATTGGGCGCGGCGGCATTGCTGGCAAAGGAAAAATTCCCTGGCCGCGTGCGCTTCCTGTTCCAGCCCTCGGAGGAGACCGAGGATGAGGAAGGCATCAGCGGTGCGCCGCGCATGATTCAGGATGGCGCGCTCGAAGGCGTGGACCTGGTCATCGCGCAGCACGTCGACCCGCAAACGCCCGTCGGGCAGATCGGCATCAACGCGGGCGTAGCGGGCGGCGGAGTCACCACCTGGTACGGGACCATCTTCGGGGTCGGCGGGCACGGGGCCCATCCCGACGAAACCGTCGACCCGTTCTTCCTGCTCAGCCAGGTCATGGTCGGACTGAACGGCATCGTCTCGCGCAGGCTGCATCCCTTCGAGCCAGCCGTGGTAAGCATCGGGCAGATTCACGGCGGCTTCACCGAAAACGTCATTCCTGAGAAGGTGGAGTTGAGCGGCACGATGCGCTTCACGAGCGAGGCCTCGCGCCTGAAGATCGAAGCCGAGACGCGCCGCGCCTTCGAGTTGACCCGCGCCCTGGGCGGCGACTACCAGTTGAAGTTCGTCTTCGGATGCCCGCCGTTGGTCAATCACGCTCGCGCCGCAGACCTGATCCACTCCGCGGCCGTTGACCTGCTCGGCGCGGAGGCCGTCCACCCCATCCCGCCGACGCTGGGCGCCGAGGACTTTGGCGCGTTCATCGAAACTGTGCCTGGCGCGATGTTCACGCTCGGCACGTTGATCGAAGGCGACGAGCGCACGCTACACCATCCGCGCTTCGACATCGACGAGCGCGCCATGCCCATCGGCACGGCGCTGCTGGCCGAGACAGCGTTGAGATTTCTGCGAGGGCACAATTAAAAACTCTGTACACGGATACCGTGGATTGCACGGATGAACACAGAAAGAGCTTTTTAAAAAATCCGTGTCAAACCGTGTCCGTCCGTGTAATCCGTGTCCCTAAAAGCTCCAAACAAAAAAAAACAGGCTCCCGTGTGGGAGCCTGTTTTGATTTACAACTGGGTAATTTCCATGAACGTGAGTTCGGGATTCTTCTCGGAGAAATATTTCAGATAGAACGGTGAGCTAAACAGAACCGCCCAGCCGTTGCGCGAGTCACGCGCCACGATGACCTCGCTGCGGCCCGACAAGGCTTCGATCTTTTCCTCGGGCCCCGTCACCCAGCGGATCATGGCATGCGGCAGGCGTTCCAGCTCGGTCGGGACGTTGTACTCAGCCTTGAGCCTGGCCTGCACCACGTCGAACTGCAACTGCCCCACCACAGCCAGGATCGGTTCGCGCTTGAAGGCGTTGACGTTGTACAACACCTGCACAGCGCCTTCGCTCTCAAGCTGCGAGAGGCCCTTGCTAAACTGCTTCTGTTTGCCAAGGTCCGTGTTGCGCAAGAGAGCGAAGTGCTCGGGTTGGAAGCGCGGGATCGAGGCAAAGCGCACGGTCGTGCCGCTGCACAGCGAGTCGCCGATGGCAAAGTCGCCGTTGTTGGGCAGGCCCAACACGTCGCCAGGGAAGGCCTCGTCGATGACTTCGCGCTCGTTGGCAAACAGCTTGTACGGGCGCAGCAGGCGCATGGTCTTGCCCGACTGCGCGTGGACCAGGTCCATGCCGCGCTCGAAGCGGCCCGAGCAGATGCGCATGAAGGCTACGCTGTCGCGGTGTTTGGGATTCATGTTGGCCTGGATCTTGAACACGAAGCCAGAGAATTCCTCATTCTGCGGCAAGACGGAACCGAGGTCACTTTGATAGGGCTGGGGCGGCGGCGCGTACTGGATGAAGGCATCCAGGAACAAACGCACGCCAAAGTTAGTCACCGCGCTGCCGAAGAAGACGGGAGTCTGCTCTTCGTTGAGGACGGCCTCATGGTCAAAGACCACGCCGACCTCGTCCAGCAGGCTGATATTCTCGGCCAGATGTTCCACGCGCAGACGGGAGACATTGCCGACCTTTTCGAGCTGGTCCATCGGGACAAAGACCTCGGGCGCCATGCGTTCGTTGCGCTCAGTGCGCTCGAAGAGATAGACGCCCTTCGAGGCACGGTCATACACGCCGCGGAAGTCGGGGCCGTCGCCGAGCGGCCAGTTCATGGGGATCGGCTCCATGCCGAGCACCTTCTTGATCTCGTCCAGCAATTCAAATGGGTCACGCGCGGGGCGGTCCATCTTGTTGATGAAGGTGAAGACGGGAATGCCACGCTTGCGGCAGACGGCGAACAGCTTGAGAGTCTGCGGCTCGATGCCTTTGGCGCCGTCGATGACCATCACTGCACTGTCCACCGCCGATAGGGTGCGGTAGGTATCCTCGGAGAAATCCTGGTGGCCGGGCGTGTCGAGCAGGTTGACGACGTGGCCTTTGTAGGGAAATTGCAGGATGGTCGAGGTGATTGAAATGCCGCGCTCACGCTCCATCTCCATCCAGTCGGAGGTGGTGGCGCGCTGATTGCGGCGGGCACGCACGTTGCCCGCCAGGTCGATGGCGTTGCCGTAGAGCAGCAGCTTTTCCGTCAGCGTGGTCTTGCCCGCGTCAGGGTGCGAGATAATGGCGAAGGTCCGACGCGCCGCGACGGCTTCTTCGAGTGGGATTCTTTTTGCAGAAACTTCGGGGGTGGTTTCAACTTGCATTTTTTCTCCATACCCATACAGGGCGGCCTATTTTAGCATAAATTCAAGCCGCCCGACCTCGATGATTTGCAAGGTGGGCGGCTCGATGTTTGGTATCGAGATGCGCTTCGACTGCGCCGCTATCGCGGCTCCGCTCAGCGAGAACGCAGCTTATTCGAGAATGCGCACGTCAGGAAAATAGGCCGTCGGGAAGGAGAAGTTGAACTGGACAAACTTCCAGCTTGAGACTTCGCGGACAACGACCATCGTGAGTCGCAACAATCACGATCTATCCAACCGCAATGGAGACCATTTCACCGTTCACGTAGCTGAGGATGGAGCCGTCCACCCGCAGGCGCGGATCGTCCTCATACAGGGCGCGGACACGCTCCCATTCGGGAACCTCGCCCGAGGTCAGGGCCGCCGCTTCGTCGAGCAGCGCCAGGTCAGACGGGTCATCCAGCGACTCGCTCAGGATGACACCCCAGCAATCCCAGGGCAACAACTCGACCTTGTTGAGCGAGGCCACGTCGCGCACCAGGTTGCCGCGGATGAATCCCAGCCCGTGCATGTCGAAGATGCCGAACTGTTCGGGGTCGGCCCCACCCGAGCGGCACATGGCCCAGGCCGCCCCACCGACGATGAACTGGTCACGGGGGACGTCCAGCGGGTTGAAGGGGATCTTCATCACGTCGCATTGCAAGGCGTCGAGCTGGGCATCGACCAGGACCCAGCGCGCTTGTTCCTGATTCCAATACTCAGTCACCCAGTGATCTTCGTAATGATTAGGCATGAAGTACGCGCCGAAACCGCAGCGGGCACGCGCAGGCACGCCCTGATGACGCAGCATGGCAACCAGCAACAGCGAGTGGTCGCGGCAGTTGCCGACCAGCTTCTGCTCCAGTGCACGGGGTTCGGTCAAGGGACGCGGGTCCAGTTCAAGCGTGCGCTCCAGGCGGCGCGGCATGGTGCGGAGTTGTACCTCGGCTTGACGCTCGGGCGTATGCTTCACGCCGTAACGCTCGGCCCAGAACACGTGGATGGTGGTGCCTTGCACGATGCGCACAAGGTCATACATGGAAGTAGGGAGATTGTCGAACAGGGAAGAATATGTTCCAGGGTCGGAGATCGGCCCTTGCTGGGAGAAATAGGTTAAGGTTGTGTCCATTGTGTCTCCTGTTGTAAAGGTGGGAGGTTTGGATTGTACCCTATTTACGCAAAATTAGCACAGATGTTTCAAGAATACGCGGATCAAAAGGTGGTCTCGATACGGCGGAAGAACACCGCCTACTCGACCACCACATACTTTTGAAACTACACAGGCGTCTGTTCCCACAAGCGGCGCATTTCGGGTGAGGACGCGAGCAGTTCGTCCAGCGTGCCCGTGGCTTCGACGCGGCCATCTTTCAGCACGAGGATGCGGTCCGCCTGGCGGTAGGCGGCGCGGCGGTGTGAGACGACCAAGCAGGCGGTATCGCGCATCTCCGATAGGCGCTTCCACAACTGCTCCTCGGTCTCCACGTCCAGCGCGCTGGAGAGGTCATCCATCACCAACAGGTCGGGGCGGCGCACGAACATGCGCGCGGCAGCAGCGCGTTGCATCTGTCCGCCCGATAGACGTACACCCTTCGGCCCGATGACCGTCGCCAGCCCGTCGGGCATCTGCGCCAGGTCCTGTTCGAAGACGGCCATGCGGACAGCTTCCAGCAAGGCTTCGTCGTCGCCGTTCAGGCCGAGCAGGATGTTCTCACGCAGGGTTCCGCTGAACAGCCACGGGACCTGCGCGATATAGGCGCTGCGCGGCGGGACGAAAAAGCAGCCTGGATCCTCGATTGGGTCGCCGTTCCATTGAATTTGACCTGCCTCCCGCGGCAGCAAGCCGAGCAGCACGCGCAGCAGGGTGGTCTTGCCCGAGGCCACGCGGCCCGTCACCACGGTGAAGGAATCGCGTTCCAACAAGAGACTCACGTCATCGAGGCCATGACCCGAGCCAGGGTAGCGGTAGGACAGGCCCGTCGCGGAGAGTCGACTCAACGGCGCGGAGGCAGGCTCAGGGTCCGGGATGGGCAATTCGGCCTTCAAATCCAACGGGGTGTGATGCACGACCCGCTCAGGGGGCAGGTCCTGAATCAACTCGGCCAGGCGCTCGAAGGAAACACCCGTCTGACGATATTGCGCGAGGAAGCGCCCGAAGAATTGCGTGAAGTCGGTGACAAAACCGAGGTAGTAAACGAACAACGCAAAATCGCCCAGGTTGAGGCGCGGACCCTGCGGCGCGGCCGAGAGCAGCAAGATGGCACCCGTGCCCAGATTGACCGCACTCGCGCTGATCGAGTCGAGCAGTTGCGTCATCAAGCGGTCCTTGAGCATGGCCGAACGACGCAAGTCACCGAGCGAACGATAATGCGTAATGACGTGACCTTCTGCGCCTGCCACTTTGATGGATTGCACCGCGTCGAACATCTCACTGATGGCACTGGTCACCTTGCTGGTGGCCTCGCGGCTGGCCTTGCGCAAATGATAGATGCGCGTGGCCGCAAATTGAGAAGCGGCGATCACCCCCACCAGCGGCAGGAATACGAACAGCGTGATGCGCAGGCTGATGCCCAGCAAAATTCCGATAGAGATGACCGCAAACAAACCCATGCCGATGACATCCAACGTCCAACTGATCGCGTCTTCGGCATTGTTGGCATCCTCCCGCAGGCGGCTGAGCGCATCACCTGGGGCGTGTTTGAGCGCGGACGCGCCTGGCTGTTCGAAAAAACCTGTCAGGATGTTGCGGCGCAGCATGGCGCTCATGGTAAAGCGGTGCAATTGGTCGACGATGATGCCGATGAGGAAGAGCACGCTGCGCCCGACGGCCACCGCAATCAGCAGCGCAATCAGCATCCACACCAGAGAGGAGGAGCCCGTCTTCACACCAAGAATGTCAAAGTAACGTTGGATGATCAAGCCTGGCAGCAGCGGCGACAAATGGATGAGCGTCCACAAGGTGGCATTGACGACGTACAACCAGGGCCGATAGCGAATCATCTCCCACAGGAAGCGATGGGTCTTCATGCCAGCACCTCCTCCAGGCCCGTCTTGAGCAGCGCCGAAAAACGCGAAGCGGGGTCGGCCAGCAAATCCTGACGCAGCCCGAATTCCTGAATTGCGCCATCGTCGAGAATCAGGATCTTATCGGCCTTCTGCACCGTATGCAGACGATGCGCGATGATGATGGCCGTGCGCCCCTGCAAGAGGCGCAGCGTGGCGCGGTCGATCAGGGCCTCGGTAGCCAGGTCGAGGCGCGAGGTGGCCTCGTCGAGGATGACCAGGCCAGGGTCACGCAGGGCGACACGCGCAAAATTGAGCAATTGCGCCTGCCCCGCCGAAAGCCCGCCGCCCGGGCCAAGCTCCGTGTCCAGGCCATGCGGCAGAGACTGGAACCAGCTCGAAAGCTCGAAGGCTTCGATGGCAGACAGGATGTCCGCATCGCGGATGGCGGGATCGAACAGCGTGAAGTTCTCGCGCACGGTCGCACCAAACACCTGGACCTCCTGCGGGACCAGCCCTACGCGGCGAGTCAAATCGGACAGTTGGGTGCCGCCAATCGACACGCCGCCCAACAGGATTTGCCCCGAAACGGGGTCATACAGCCTGAGCAACAGCCGCGCGATGGTGCTCTTGCCGCTGCCCGTGCGGCCCAACAAGCCGAGAATTTGCCCAGCTTCCAGGCTGAAGTTAATATCCTGGAGCGCGGTCACATCGTCGCCATAGCTGAACACCACATCACGGAACTCGACCTTAAGCGCGTCCTGGGCAGGCAGAGACAGATTCCCCTCTTGAATGCTGGACTTCAGCGCAAACAATTCGCGTACACGCGTAATGCTGGCGCTGGCCCGCTGCAAGTCCTCGATCTGCGCGCGGATTTGTTCGATGGGCTTGCGCATCATCTCCGTGTAGGTGAAGATGAGGTACACCGTCCCTGCGGTGATGGCGCCCATTGACCAAAGCATGTAGCCCAGCGCGAAGGAGAAACCCGTACCGAGCGTGAACAGCAGCAGCGTCGTAGCCCAGATCAAGCTAAAGGCCAGGGACGCCTCGCGACGAACGGGAAACCACTCGCGCAGGAATTTATCGAAGCGGCGCATGATGTAGCCGGTCGCTCCATTGGCGCGAATGTCTTCCATGCCATGCAGCACCTCACCGAAAAAGCCGTAAAACTCGGCCACTTTCTGACGTCCAGCGATCCAGCGCGACACACCGAAGGTGCGTACGCGCAGCATGACATAAATAGCCAGCCCTGCAAAAATCGTCAAGCCGAAACCCGCCCGCCAATCCTCGCGGTAAAGCATCACCAACACGCCAACAATCAGCACGGCGTTGGCTAGAATGCGCACGACGAATTGCGAGAAGAAATTCGAGAGCGCGTCCACATCGCCATCCACGCGCTCGATCAAGGTCCCAGGCGGATACTTTTGATGAAAGGACATGTCCAGGCGCAGGCAGTGGTCGGCCAGGTCCACGCGCAGCAGATTGGTCGCCGTCCACGCCACACGTTCGCTGATGTAAGTGGCAATCGTCGTGACCACTTGCGTGGTCAGCACCAATGCGAAGAACAGCAATGCCTTTCGAAGCAGGGAGTCATAGCTCGCCGCTGCCAGCGCCATATCGATGAAATCACGCAACACGCTGGGCGTATAAAGCTGCAAGCCGATGCCCAAAGTGAGAATCACCGCCAACCCCATGACCTGTCCCATCTGGGGCTTCAAATACTCAGAAAGCAAATTCCAGTATTCACGGATGGATTTCAATAAAATTCCTCTCTAGAGCGGAATTGTTCAAACACGTGTGCTTGGCTCCAAAAAATTCCAAGCATCATTATATAAGAGAATTGGCTCCGTGACGAACATCACTATCTTTTCCGAGCATTTGATGTAAACTAGACACTAGAAAATGCTGTAAAAACGCCCAATTCATTTCTCGTAAAACGTTGAAATATCTTGGAGGAAATGCAACATGTCACGAAAAACTAGTTTACATGTATTTATTTTTATTAGCCTGCTTGGTATGCTTATGGGTATCACGAATCCATCAAGCGTCGCCCACGCCGCTTCTTCTGCTTATATAAGCATCGCCGCAGGGGCAGACCATACTTGCGCGCTTACCACCCGCGGTGGCATTAAGTGCTGGGGAAATAATAACAGTTGGGCATTGGGAAACAACACTAGCCAGACCAGCACAGCGCCAATGGATGTACCTGAGCTTAATCGAGGGATCACTGCACTTACTGCTGGGCGTGGTTTCAGCTGTGTATTGACCGTCGAAGGTGAGGTTAGATGCTGGGGGTCAAATATTTATGGCCAACTTGGAAATGGAGTTGACTTCTCGAACAGTCATATCCCAACCAAGGTTATGGGATTAAGCGGCGTTACCGCCATCTCTTCTGGTGAAAATCACACGTGTGCTCTTATGAATGGAGGGGTAAAATGCTGGGGCTCAAATAGTTTCGGTCAACTTGGAATTGAACTGCAAAGTGTCAGTAATGCTCCCGTAGATGTAAATGGGTTATCCAGTGAAGCTATCGCCATTTCTGCTGGCCAATACCATACCTGTGCCATTCTTACCGACGGCAGTACAAAGTGTTGGGGCAGAAACACTTTTGGGCAACTTGGGAATGGTACAGAGGCAAACAGCTCCGTACCTGTGACAGTCATTGGACTCTCCAGCGCAACTGATATATCTGCAGGTAATAGAAATACCTGTGCACTGGTTGGGGGCCATGTGAAATGCTGGGGCAATAACGATTATGGTCAGCTTGGAAATGGAACCAAGGTACGAAGCTATATCCCCGTTGACGTGATTGGATTGTCCGATACAATCAGCGGCGTCTCAACGGGGTCAGAAAATGTTTGTG
>CALFXA010000195.1 GCA_937928015.1 uncultured Anaerolineales bacterium
CGAGCCGCCGCCCGCCTCGCCTACGCTGACACCTTTCCCGCCCTAACCTGTGGTCTGGGGGAAGTTTCCCCTTTATCGTATGCGCTCATCCCACCCTCTTCATTTGACCCTCAGCCTGCTGGCTGTGCTGATACTTGTCACCAGCCAGACGGGTTGTTCTGCGCCGCCTGCTCCCTCCGCTGAACAATCCCTGCCGTTCGTGCTCGTGACGGCTGCGCCCAACGCTTCGCCCACGCCCACCCCGTTTCAACCTTCGCCTTATACACCCACCCCTTATGAGGCATTTCAACCTTTGCCGACAGCCACTGCCTCATCGACACTGCCTCCGCCGCCTGAGGTCTCGCCTACGGTGGACCTGAATCAACTCTTCCCGACCTCGGTCGCCCCGCCGCCCGCCGCCGATCCCAGCCTCCAGCCGACTGCCCTGCCGCCGCTCACCGACAACGAAACGGTCAACTTCCTGCTCATCGGCTCGGACAAGCGCCCGGGTTCCTCGTATCGCACCGACACGCTGGTAATCGCCATCCTATGGCCGAGGGAAGGGCAAGTCTCGCTCATCTCCATCCCGCGCGACCTGTGGATTTACATTCCCACAGTCGGGATGCAGCGCATCAACACTGCCTACCAGAGTGGCGAGCTGACAGGCTACCCGGGTGGGGGACCAGGCCTGCTTCGAGACACGATTTCGTATAACCTTGGAATTCGCATCGACCATACCGCCATGGTCGAGTTCGACGGCTTCCGCCGCATCGTGGACACCCTTGGCGGCGTGGACGTACCCGTCGGCTGTGCTTACACCGACTGGCGTCTGATCGACCCTTCCTATGACCCGTACAATGAAAATAACTGGTGGCTATACACCGTCGGCCCGGGCTACGTCCACATGGATGGGGACCTGGCGTTGTGGTATGCCCGTTCGCGCTCCAAGTCCAATGATTTTGACCGTGGGCGTCGCCAACAGGAAGTGCTGCGTTCCATCTTCGGCCAGGCTCTGCGCACCGATACCCTCAGCAAAATCCCTCAACTCTACAATGATTTCTCCAGTGTGATCGTTACCGACCTTGGGTTGGGGGACCTGCTCAAACTGGCTCCGTACGCCCCGCATCTGACCAATGCGAACATCCGCGGCTATTACATCCGTCCGCCGTATGTCTCTTCGTGGATCACCCCGGGCGGGGCGTCGGTGCTGTTGCCAAACGATGCCGAACTTCAGCAAATGTTGACGGAGGCCACCACGTTGTCCCAGATCGCCGTCGTGCGCGAGACCATCAAAATCGACGTGCAGAACGGGACTACGGTTGAAAACCAGGACGTGCTGGCCGCCTCGAATCTGAATTACATGGGCTACGAGACTTCCACCTCTGCTGCGGATAACCGTAACTATGCCGCCTCGGTGCTTGTAGATTACACGACGGCACAGGATCCCAATGAGCGTTTCATCATCCTGAATGCGCTGGGACTGTCTGAAACGGCCAACCAACTGTCCATGCCTGACCCAAACAGCCCCGTGCCGTATCGCCTGATCCTTGGCTATGATTACGACTCTTGTTTCCGTCCCGAAGAATTGTCCCATTGAGCCAGCTTTGAGGCCCGAAATTTGACCCGTCCGTGGGACTCCCGACAGGTTGACATAAACCCCCATTATTTGCTAAACTATACGCAAAGATTATGCGCTATCGTGTAAGGAGGCTCCATGAGCCCATCGAGTGATTTTGCCCACATCAATTCCCAGGCCACTCTTGCGCCCGCCTTGAAAGGGTGGGAGATGTTCCTCAACGACCAGGGGCGGTCGCCCAACACCGTCAAAGCTTTCCTGTCGGATGTGCGCCTGCTGACGGAATTCCTCGCGCCCGATGCCACCATCGGCGCGATCAGCACCAACGACCTCAACCGTTTCTTCGAGTGGATGGAGAAGCAGCGCGCGATTCCGTGCAGCCCCAAGACTCTGGCCCGCCGCATCACCTCCACCAAGTCCTTTTTCCGCTGGCTGCACCAGCACGGAGCCATCCTGATCGATCCCGCCGAAAAGGTACTCCAGCGTTCGGCCATCAGCCCGCTGCCGCAGGTGTTGACCGAGGACGAGGTCCAGGCGGTGCTGCTGGCCGCTGACCGTCATCGCCGTGAGCGCAAGCCTGACGCGCGTCCGTATACGTTGCTGTATCTCCTGTTAACGACAGGCATCAAGAAGAGTGAGTGCCTCGGCATCCACCTCAACCACGTGGACCTGGAAGCGCCCTCGGGACCGTTGGTTTTCATCCGTTATGCCAGCCCCGCCAACCGCTATAAGGAGCGCAAACTGGCTCTGGCCGACGATTGGGTGCCCGCCTACAAGGAATATCTCAGCCAATACCCGATCGTGGACCAACTCTTCCCGTGGTCCCCGCGCCGCCTCGAATACCTGCTCGAAGACATCGGCGAGGAGGCTGGCCTCGGCAAGAAGCACCTCTCCTTCGATATGTGCCGCTGGACTTGTGCCTTGCGCGATTACCAGTCGGGTATGGAGATGGACAAGATCCGCCAGAAGATCGGGGTGTCGAAGATTCAATGGCGCGAGATCAATCTCAAGCTCCGCCAGTTGAACAACGAAGTCAAGTAAACGAACAGGCCAGCCGTGAAAGGCTGGCCTGTTTCTTGATGGGGAATCTCAGTTCAAGCGCGCCAGGATGTCGTTGACATCCATCAGCAAATACTCGACCCCATCCAGTTTGAATTCGGTGCCTGTGTACTTGGCAAACAGCACCTTGTCACCGACCTTCAGCTTGATGTCCTCGTCGGTGCCGACGGCAATCACTTCACCCGTCTGGGGTTTTTCCTTGGCCGTCTCGGGCAGGAGCAGGCCAGAGGCGGTCTTGCTTTCCTGTTCGAGGGCCCGGATCAGCACGCGGCTTCCCAGGGGTTCGATCTTGGTTTTCTTGCTCATGGGGGTACCTCCAAAAAGTTTTATTTCAATCCAAGATATTTGTCGATCTTGGGGCGGTCGAAGCCCACCACGATCTTTCCGTTGATGTCGATCACGGGTACGCCCGACTGGCCCGAGCGGCGCAACATGTCTCGTGCGGCGGTGGGGTCACGGCTGACGTCCACATCTTTGAAGCAGATCCCGCGCTCGCGGAAATATTTCTTCGCCATGTTGCAGAAGGAACAGGTTGGGGTGGAAAAAACGATCACACGGGGTTGGTTGTCCATAATCAGCCTCCGTGTCATTGGATGAGGAGGTTGGAAAAAAGTTGCATCGCTACCGCAAATCAAGGGATTTGTCGGGCGGCCTGACCAGCGAGAAATAGGCAACTCTGCGCGAGGAGGAGGTCAGTTTGAACGGCTCGGCCAGACGATAACCTGGGATCCACACCACCGTGTCGTTCGAGCAAAGGAGCGGCCAACGGTCACGGGCGCGGCGCGGCATCTTCTCATTAACCAGGAAATCGGATAGTTTCAGGGAATGCCCCTCCATGCCGAGCGGCTCGAAGCGGTCGCCCGCGCCGCGTATCCGCAGTTGCAGGGAAGCGGGCAGGGTATCGGCGTCCAGCCAGACTTGGAAGGAATCCTCGTTGCGCTCGGCCTGTTCACGCGCAAGGGCGGGAAGCCGCCAATTCTCGCAGGAGAAGCGCCAGCCGCCCGCAAGCTCAACCCCGCTGGGGATCGTCACAGGGATGGGATTGGAATCCGCGGGCATTTGCGGCCATTTATCGAAAGGCAGTTCCGCCGTGGGGGTGGAGAGGTAGAAGTAGTGACCCTCACGGAACAGGATTAGGCCGCCCATCAGGTCGGTGCGGGTGGTGGTGGACTTGTTGACAAAGTTTGCGGCGCGTTCGAGCAGGGCAAAAGTGATCTCCTGCCCGGGCCGCAGGGATTCAACGGCGCGGCGGATCAGGTTCCGCTGGAGGCCGAGGGAACGCTCCTTCAATTTGGATGCATTGAAGGCGATCATGCCCGGGGTCTCTTCGGCGATGCATTCTTTCCAGGATGCATCCAGAGTCTCTCGCAACAGGGCATGGTCGGCCTTGAGGCTTTGAGCCGAGCGCCAGACGGCTTCTCGGAATTTTGGGTTGTAGGTTTCGAGGGTGGGGATGAGCAGGTTACGCAGGCGGTTGCGCGTGAAATTAAGCGAGTCATTGCTGGGATCATAGGCGGGGCGCAAGCCGTTGGCCGCGCAATACACGACCGTCTCCTCGCGCCAGAAATCGAGCAGCGGGCGGACAATGGGAATCCGCGAATCGAAGGCAGGCAACAGGCTGCGATGGGACATGCCCTTCAGCCCCGTCAAGCCTGCGCCGCGCAGGAAGTGCATCAAGATGGTCTCCACCTGGTCGTCGGCGGTGTGACCGACGGCCACGGCTTGGGCGTCCAGCCGCCGCGCCTGCTCGAAGAGGAAACTGTAACGCATGTGGCGGGCCGCTTCTTCGAGAGACATGCCGTGTTCTTCAGCATAGCCGCGCACGTCGCCGCCATCGATGATGGGTGCGACCATCAGTCGCACGGCAGTTTGTTCCACCATCGTGGCGTCGTTGTCGGACTCTGGCCGCAGGTGATGGTTGAAATGAGCCACCACCAGAGAGTATCCTGCCTGGCGAATGGATTCCATCAGACACAGGCTGTCGGGCCCGCCCGACACGCCGACGATAATTGGCCTGTCCTTGACCAGGCCGCACTGATCGCGAAGAATGGCATTCATGTTATCCAGCATGATGTCAATTAAACCACAAAAGCAAGAAAAGGCAGATTGACGATTGGAATAAAAAAAAGATGCGGGAGATCATCCCGCATCTTGATTCTGTAGCTTTGACTACAGTTGGTATAACTCGACCAGCACACCGCCCGTGGCCTCGGGATGGACGAAGGCGTACTTCTTGCCGTCGGCGGCGATGCGCGGCTGCTCGTTGATCAGGCGGATATTCTTCTCACGCAGGACCGCCATCATGCCCTCG
>CALFXA010000196.1 GCA_937928015.1 uncultured Anaerolineales bacterium
ACCACCGAGATCTACACTCTTTCCCTACACGACGCTCTTCCGATCTGTCCAGGACTTGGTACGTGTCGAGCATCTGACCAAATATTTCCCCGTGCGCGCCGGGTTGATGCAGCGCATCGTCAACTGGGTGAAGGCCGTGGACGACGTCTCCTTCACCGTGAAGCAAGGCGAGACGCTTGGCCTGGTGGGCGAATCAGGCTGCGGCAAGACGACCGTCGGCCGCTCGATGCTGCGGTTGATCGAACCCACCTCGGGCGCGGTCGAGTTCGACGGCAAGGATGTGCTTAAACTGCGCGGCAATGATCTAAAACATGTTCGCCGCGATATGCAGATCATCTTCCAGGACCCGTATGCTTCGCTCGATCCGCGCGTGCCCATCGGCGAGTCGATCATGGAAGGCTTGCACATTCACAATATCGGTTCGCCCAAAGAGCGTTTCGACATGATGCTCGACACGCTCAAGAAGGTGGGCCTCGAAGATTATCATGCCCGCCGTTACCCGCACGAGTTCTCGGGCGGACAGCGTCAGCGCATCGGCATCGCCCGCGCCTTGGCCCTGCGCCCCAAGTTCATCGTGTGCGATGAGCCGGTCTCGGCGCTGGATGTCTCGATCCAGTCGCAGGTGCTGAACATCCTTAATGATTTACAGCAGGAGTTCGGCCTGACTTATCTGTTCGTGGCACATAACCTGAGCGTGGTGGAGCACATCTCCACCCGCGTGGCGGTGATGTACCTCGGCAAGATGGTGGAACTGACCGGGCGCGAAGAGTTGTACCGCAACCCCCTGCATCCGTATACCAAGGCGCTTATGTCGGCCATCCCTGTGCCGAATCCGAAGCTGAAGCGCCAACGCACGATCCTCAAGGGCGATGTGCCCAGCCCGCTCAACCCGCCCAAGGGTTGCCGTTTTCACCCGCGCTGCCCCATCGCAGACAAGATCTGCGGTGAGCAGGAACCCGAGTTCCGCGAGGCGGTGCCCGGTCATTTTGTGGCCTGTTGGATGGTCAAGTAAGGTTTTCTATGGCACCCTCGATTCTTCTTGTCGACGATCAGCGAGATATCCTGCGGTTGTTGCGTTCCGCCCTGAACACCATCGGGCATGAACTCGACATCATCGAGGCGCCCTCCGGCGAGGAAGCCATGCTCGAAGCCTCGCGCCGTCATATCGACCTGCTGGTGGTGGATTATCTGCTGCCCGGCATGACCGGCATCGAACTGGTGCACAAGATTCGTGGACGCCATCCTGAGGTCAAGGTCATTCTGGTCTCGGGCATGTCCGACCGCAAGGCGCGCGACGAGATGATCAATGCCGGCGCAGTCGCCATGTTCGACAAGCCCATTCCCCTGGCCGATTTCCTCGACTCGGTCGAGCGCAGCCTGGGATTGGTTCGCACCATCTTCCCCCCTGAGACCTCCGAAAAAAGCGCCCGCCAGCAAAGCCGACTCTCCGATCTGCTGGCCAACTTCCGTCAGGACGTCAAGGCCCAGGCGGTCTTCCTGCTCAGCGACCGTGGCCGGGTATTGGTCCGTGCCGGTGAGTTGTACGACAGCAGTATGGAGGTCTCGCTGATCTCGGCCCTGATGGCCATCTTCAGCGCCGGCTTGAAGGTCTCGAAGTTCATCCACCAGGATAATTTGGAAAGTTTCTATGTTTTCAACGGCGGCGACCAGGACCTGCTCTTCATCCCGGTCAACCCGATGTATGCCCTGCTCCTTGCGGGCAAGGGACTGGCCGATCGCGAAACCGTGCTCGACACGGTCCAATCCCTGTTGGCTGTGCGGGACGAAGTGGACAAGTCTCTGCGGAACCTTGGCGTGACGGGACAACTCTCTATTCCCGAAGCGCAGGCTCCAACGCCCGCATCTGCTCCCGCTCCCACGACTCCTGCCAAACTCCCCGAACGGCCCGAGACCATTCAGTATGTCGAACCGCCGACCATGGCTGAGATGGAGAACCTGTTCAAACAGGCCAAAAAGAAGAAGATGAAGACCGGCGAACTGGACGCCTTTTGGGGCGAGGCTGCTGTCAAACACAGCAATGCCCCCACCAATCCAGATGTCATCTCGTACGATCAGGCCCGTCAGCTCGGCTTGATGCCCGACGACGAGTAATCGTATTGCCCGCCCGTCCAGCCTGTGATACAATCCTGCCCGCACTGGGGCATGGTGCAACGGCAGCACACCAGCCTTTGGAGCTGTGGATCTTGGTTCGAGTCCAGGTGCCCCAGCCACACTTTCCCGCGTACGCGGGGCTTTTTCTCTAAACAGGTCTTACGGTCCCAGGCGGGCGTAGGCCTGTTTTATTTTTACCTCACCCCCAGCCCCTCTCCTGAAAGAAGAGGGAAGAGGAGACGATAATGAAGATTACAGCCATCCTGCTCGCGGCCGGGCAGGGAACCCGCATGAAGTCCAGCCTGCCAAAGGTGTTGCACCCCGTGGCGGGCCAACCGATGATCTGGCACGCGCTCGAAGCCATCAAGATGTCCACCACCGAGAAGCCGGTCGTGGTGGTCGGGCATGGCGCGGAAGCGGTCGTGACCTATCTCGACGGCGCGGCCCAGACCGTCTTGCAGGAGCCGCAACTGGGCACGGGTCATGCCGTGATGCAGGCGGAATCGCTTCTGAAAGGGAAATCCGACCTGGTCGTCGTCTGCTATAGCGACATGCCGCTGTTGCGCGGTGAGACGTTGCAAGCGTTGGTCGAAACGCAGAGAGCCAACCAGGGACCTATCTCCATGTTGACGGTGGTGGCCGACGATCCGCGCGGGTTCGGCCGCATCGTCCGCAAGACGGATCGGACCGTGGCGGCCATCGTCGAAGAATATGTCGCCACCGAAGAGCAGAAGCGTATCAAAGAACTCAACGTGGGCGGATACTGCTTCGATGCCAATTGGTTGTGGGATGCCCTGCATCGTATCCCGCTGTCGCCGAAGGGTGAGTATTACCTGACCGATACGGTGGAACTGGCCGTGCGGGGTGGCCTGCCCGTACAGGCCACCGTCATGGATGATCTGGAAGAGACGATTGGCGTCAACACACGTATTCATCTGTCCGAGGTCGAGGCCGCCATGCGCCGTCGCATCAACCAAATGCACATGCTCAACGGCGTGACCCTGATCGATCCCGCCGCGACCTACATCGAAGCCGGCGTGTCCATCGGCCGCGACACGACTATCATGCCCAATACCTACCTGCAGGGAAAGACCGAGATCGGCGAAGGCAACGTTATCGGCCCGAATAGCATCATCCGCAACTCGAAGATCGGCAACCGCTGCAAAGTCCTGGCCGTCGACATGGAAGGCGCCTGGCTCGAAGACGATGTGGACATGGGTCCGTTCGCGCGCCTGCGTAAGGGAGCGCATCTGGGCAACCACGTCCATATGGGCAATTTCGGTGAGGTCAAAGACTCGTACCTGCACGACGGCGTCAAGATGGGACACTTCTCCTACATCGGCAATGCGGACATCGGCTCCGAGACCAATATCGGCGCGGGTACCATCACCTGCAATTATGATGGCGAGAAGAAGCATCCCACCACCATCGGTGAAAATGTCTTCATCGGTTCGGATACCATGCTGGTGGCCCCGCTCAAGTTGGGTGACGGCGCACGCACGGGGGCAGGTTCGGTGGTGACCAAGGATGTGGCCGACGACACGCTTGTGGTGGGTGTCCCCGCCCGCGCGATCAAAAAATTGGAACGCAAGAAGAAATAGTTTTTTGGAACGCGGACCCGGGTCCGCATTCTTTCACTACACTCGAAGGAAATATCATGACCATCACCCTGACTGCTCAGGAACGCCAACACCTGATCCAACTGGCCAACGAAATCCGCAAGAACGCCTATGTACCGTATTCTCACTATCCTGTGGGCGCGGCCTTGCGCTCGAAGAACGGGCGCGTCTTCACGGGCGTCAACGTGGAAAGCGCCGCCTATCCCACCACCATGTGCGCCGAGCGGACAGCCGTTTTCAAGGCAGTCTCGGAAGGCGAGCGCGAGTTCGATGTCATTGCGGTCGTGACCGATAACGGCGGCTCGCCCTGCGGTTCCTGCCGACAGGTGCTGGCCGAGTTCGGCCTCGACATCGTGGTGCTGATCGCCGATGGCGAAGGCCGCCTCCATCACGAGGTGCCTCTGTCCGACCTGCTGCCCGAAGCCTTCACGCCCAGTCACCTGCCTGGATAACCCGTGGCCGATTTTCGCTCGCTGCGCGCCGAGGCCATCGTCCTGCGTCACACTGACTGGGGTGAGGCCGACCGTCTGCTCACGTTGTACACGCGCGAGCAGGGCAAGGTGCGCGCGGTAGCCAAGGGTGCGCGCAAGATCAATTCACGCAAGGCGGGTCATCTCGAACCGTTTACGCATGTCAAACTTCAACTTGCCAGGGGCCGCGACCTGTTGATCGTGACCCAGGCTGAGAGCGTGGACGCCTACCAACCCCTGCGCGAGGACCTGACGCGTATGAGCGCCGCTGCCTACGTGGTCGAACTGCTCGACCGCTTCGTGCCCGACGAGGAGGTCTCCGTCCCATCGCTGTATCGCCTGCTGACGGAGACCCTCGCCCGCCTGGCCTCCGAATCCGACCCCTGGCTGCCCGTCCGCTATTACGAGATGCGTCTGCTCGATTTCCTGGGGTTCCGCCCGCAACTGTTCGAGTGCGCCAACTGCGGACGGGAGATTCTGCCCGAGGATCAATTCTTCTCGTACAGTGCGGGCGGCGCCATCTGTCCTCGCTGCGGGGAAGGGTTGCGCGGATTGCATAAGATCTCCATTGAGGCGCTCAAATACCTGCGCCATTTTCAGCGCAGCACCTATCGTGACGCCCAGCGCGCTCATCCCGAAGCCGACACACGGCGCGAGATGGAGACGCTCATGCAGGGTTACTTTACCCATCTGCTCGAGCGCGAGTTGAAGACCCCGGGCTTTATCAAATCCATTCAGAAGTGAAAGCAGATGTGGAAGGTTGACTTTGCAGTGAATGGTCCTCTCCCATTGACAGCTTTCCTCGGCGTGGATGGTTCGCTGGTCTTCGAAGAAATGGATCATGTCTTGGCGGTGAGTCCGCCTCGCAAAATGGACTTATACCGTCTTCTGCTTCTGGCCTTTGGAAATGTGGAATACGTTGCAGACGATACCCCCGATAAACGCCTATTTCACATTTTGCAGGCCCTGTCTGACCTTGACCATTGGCGGTCGCTGGATGAGGTGGAAACCTGGTTACTGGAACACGATATCCCCTTCTTGAAAATGCACCAGGTCTGTAAATGAGTAGAGCGAGGATATTCCTCGCTCTACTTTTTTCTCAACCTTTTCATGATGAACGATTGGCTCATCCGCTGGGTGTTGATCGGCTGACCGGCTGCCTTGGCGTCGGAGGCGAACCCGAATCTCCGCAAGATCATATAGCGGAGCCAACTCGTGAACATCTTTGGTGAGAACTTCTCTTCGTCGAGGATCGGCACCGTGGCATTTCGATTCAACGCCTCGCGCAAATCTTGAGCCGTCTTGCCAGGGAACTCTGTCCGCGCGCCGCCGATGGTCCAATACACATGCGAGTCGCTGCTACCGATGCGCGCCAGGGGCAGATAGATCGAGAGTTTCTGCACGGTGCCGTTGAAGGAGCGTGTGCCCATGTTATGCGTCTCGATGCCTTTCAGCACGCCCTTGGCAATGGGATGGGCCAACGCCCCCAGTACCGCCTCCATGCTCAAACTGCCCGGCAGGGGGTTGAACGGATGCGGTGCAATGGCAATGCCGCCCTGTTTACCGATGAAGAGCAGGGTCTCGATCAGCGGCTTGTCTGCGGGAGGCAGGGTCTCGATGAACAATGCCAGGATGTGCCCGTCGGCGGTCGTAACCTCTG
>CALFXA010000197.1 GCA_937928015.1 uncultured Anaerolineales bacterium
CAGTTCCATTGTGGGGGGCCACCCTCTCAGGTCCCCTACCCGTCGTCGCCTTGGTGGGCCGTTACCTCACCAACTAGCTGATGGGACGCAGGTCCCTCCCAAAGCGGATTACTCCTTTAGTCATCAGTTTCTAAATCCGAAGACCACATGCGGTATTAGCAATCCTTTCGGACTGTTATCCCACACTTTGGGGTAGGTCACCAACGCGTTACTCACCCGTTCGCCACTAGGATACTCTCCGTATTGCTACAAAAAGCACCTCGTTCGACTTGCATGTATTAGGCACGCCGCCAGCGTTCATCCTGAGCCAGGATCAAACTCTCCGCAAAAATTTTTTCACTCTTACGAGTGTAAGTGTTACGGAGTTTTCACTGGAATTAACAGATTGTTGCTTCCTATCACTCTTCAGTTGTTAAGGTGCTCGCCATTTGATCGGGTCACTTTCTACCCGTCACGACCGCTCACTCCTGTCACACAGACAAAAACACCGATGCTTCTTTCACATCGGCTCGTCAGACTGCAAAACCTTTTGGTTTGTGTCTCTGACGTGAGACGGTTTGTTTAGTTGTAATCGATCTGTCGTTGGGACGAGATCTTTCGTGAATGTACTGGCGAAGGGTGATTATATGTTTTTCGCTGATTTTGTCAAGGGATAATTCGTACTTCTTCAAAAACTCGACCTTAAAAAATCCGCTGTCACTTCATTCGCTATACATTTTCAAAGAGCGGCGTGTGGCTTCCCACACGCGGAGCAACATTTTATCACAAGCACGTTTTCAGGCAAGGGTTTAAACCTTAAAATATTGGGCACTTACAAAACAACTTGCAATACATGAAACCGTTAAGATTCGCAAACCTTAACAAAACAGCCACTTATAAGTGGCTGTTTGAATTACATTTCCTGGCGGCCCGACAATGCTCGCAACAAAGTATTTTGATCAGCATATTCCAGGTCGCCGCCCACAGGCAAACCGCGCGCCAAACGCGTGACTCTGACGCCCATTGGTTCAAGATGCTGACGAAGGTACAACGCTGTGGCATCCCCCTCCATGCTGGGGTTGGTAGCCAGGATGATTTCACTCACGCCGCCCCGCCCCACTCGCTCGAACAGCGGCTTGATCTTGAGGTCATCAGGGCCAATGCCTTCAATGGGCGAGAGAACACCTTGCAAGACATGATACTTTCCCTGATAGCCGCCTGTCCGCTCCAAGGCTAAAACGTCCAGAGCCTCTTCCACCACGCAGATTAGACTACTATCACGGGATTGCGACTCACAGATCTCGCAGCGTTCGCGGCCCGCCTCCATGATGTTGAAACATTCCTGGCACAGAGCCGTGTTGGCTTTGAGATTTGCCAGCGCCGTGGACAGGTCTTGGGCCACCTCGTCGGGCGCGCGCAACAGGAAGAACGCCAGCCGTGACGCGGACTTGGGTCCAATGCCGGGCAAGCGTTCAAGTGAATTGATCAGAGATTGAATTGATTCGGGGAGAATCATAAATGCACTTGTGGGGGTGGACAGTTATCCGCCCAAATTAGAATGGCAACCCGCCAGCCAGCGGACCCATGCGTTGAGCCGCAAGTTCACGCGACTGATCGAGGGCCATGTTGACAGCCGAGAGCACCAGGTCTTGCAACATCTCTGCATCGGCGTCCTTGAGCAGTTCAGGATCGATGACCACTTCGCGGCACTTCTGGTCACCCGTCATGGTGACCTTGATTGCGCCGCCGCCAGCCGTGGCAGTGACGGTCTCGTCAGCCAGCTTGGCCTGAGCCTCCTCCATCTGCTTTTGCAGGCGCTGAATCTGCTGCATCATGCCGCCCTGCCCACCCATTGCGGGTCCTCGGTTGAATCCTTTAGCCATAAATAATCTCCTGAATTTTATGTATCCGTTTTATTCATCCATATCCACGATCTCGCCGCCGTGCTGAATGGCGGTCGCCACCATGCCGTCCTGTGGGACGTGCGGCGGGATCTTGCCCTTGGCCGTGGAAACCACGCACTGAATAACAAGATTCACACCCAACACTTCAGCCACAGCCTTTTGCGCAGCTTCGAGTTGATCGGGTTTGTTCATCTTCTCGACCAGCACGTCGCTGGCAAAGCCGAGGATCAGCGTGCTGCCCTGCACGTCGATCAACTTGACCGAGTTGAGCAGCGCGCCCACGTTGACCTGCGTTCTGGGTAGGGACGCGATGATCTGCTTCCAGGCCTTGATGACCTCCCCCGCTCCGATAACCGGCTTCTCACCCTTGGGCGCTTCCGCGGACTCAGCCTTGGGCTGGGTCGCCGCTTGGGGAACGGGAGCAGGCTGAGGCCTGGACGTTCGCGCTGCGGGTGCAGACTGCGCCGTCGAAACGGGGGCAGGCGCGGGCTCCATCAACTCCGCCAGGGCCAATTCCAAACTCAAGGACGGCTGCCAACCGCCGCGCAAATCCGCCGCGGCCGTGTTAAAGACTTTCATCATGCGCAACACTTCGGCGGGCGAGAAGGACTTCGCGTGCGCGTCCATCTGCTTGCGGACCTCGGCAGTAGCCTCGACCTGGTCGCCATTGCCCATCTGGATCAGCATCAAGCCGCGCAAGTATTCCACGAGTTGACGCGCCAGCGAACGCGGATCAGCGCCCGAGTCGAGAGCCTTGTGAATCGCTTCGAGGCCGTGAGCGGGATCGGCTTCGAGAACCGCGTTAACCACATCCAGCACGGTCTGACTGGTGGCGGTGCCGAGCACGGTCTGAGCCAACACCAAGGTGATGGTGTCGCCCGTCGAGGCAAGCTGGTCGAGCAGGGATTGCGCGTCGCGCATGCCGCCTGCCGATTGACGAGCGATCAAGGTCAGGGCCTCGTCGTCGGCCTTGAGATTCTCAGCGGCAACGATACCTTTGAGGTTCGACACGATCTCGTCCACGGGCACGCGGCGGAACTCATGCCGCTGACAGCGCGAGAGCACCGTGGCGGGAATCTTGTGAATCTCGGTGGTGGCCAGGACGAAGATGGCATGCGGCGGCGGCTCCTCCAGCGTCTTGAGCAGCGCATTGAAGGCGGCCGTCGAGAGCATGTGGACTTCGTCGATGATATAAATTTTGAACTTGCCCTGTGAGGGCGCAAAGTTGATCTTGTCGCGCAGGTCGCGCACATCGTCCACGGAGGTGTTGGAGGCGGCGTCGATCTCGATCAGGTCGAGGAAACGGTTCTCGTTGACAGCCTTGCAAAAGTCACACTCATTGCAGGGGCGTTTCGCAGGATCTGGGTTCTGACAGTTGACAGCCTTCGCCAGCAGACGCGCGACCGTGGTCTTGCCCGTGCCGCGTGGGCCCGCGAACAAGTAGGCATGACCGACACGGTCCGCCTTGATGGCGTTCGTGATGGTCTGGACTACGTGATCCTGTCCGACCACGGTGTCCCATCCTTTCGGGCGGTATTTGCGGTAGAGGGCTTGAGTCATTTTTGTTTTGGGATTACGGGATTCGATACACGGCTTGCAGGTTGCCCTGCGAATCATACAGGCGGGCGTTCTCGCCCGAACCCCAGACTACATCTGGGATGCCCCAATACAGGTCGATGACCGTGTCGGTGCCCGCAACGGTATGGACGCGCACTGCGCCCTTAGGATATAAGGTCAATTGCGGGAAGGTAAAGGTGTTGCCATCTTCGTCCTTGAGTTGCCAGCCCGCCAGATTCAACTGACCGTCGCCGTTGTAGCGGATAAACACCGTCTCGGCATCCAGCGTCCCCGCCCCCACCACGCTGACGATTTCCACGGGAATGTCGCCCTGCGGGGTGGTCGTCAGGGCGGGAGCGGCGGTTCCGCCTCCGTCCACGACCGCCACGGGAACCACCACAGGCGACAGGGTGGCGCGGTAATTGCGGTCATACCAGAACAGGATCGCACCCGTCACGCAGGCTGAAACCAGCACGTTCAGGGCCAGATACAGGAACAATTTACGGCGGTCCATGATGCTCAAATCATAGCACAGAAACAAAAAATAGTCCGTTAAAAAGTGACAGCCGCCCGCGGGCGGCTGTCAGGATTTGGAAAATCTTACGGCAGTTGGGTGATGACGTAATTGTCGAAGGAGACGGTCGTGCCCGATTCCACGTCGCCACTCCAGGCGATCACGCCGACCATGCCGCCCGCATATTCGGTATCGGACGCGGTGGCGACCTGCTGGCCGTTGACGTAGAGAGTCATCGCGCCGTCGGCGGCGCAATCCATGCCGACGCGGTAGGTGGACGCGTCCTTCGAGATCAGGTCGGTCGTGCCCGAGGTCAGTTCCACGTCATCATTGATGAAAACAGACTTGACGATGCCGTATTCTCCGCTGGGCGTGACGTACCCGAAATAGAACTCATCACTGATCACCTGCTGATTGCAGAGCACGCCGAACGCAGCCTTCGGGTCGCTGCCCTGATTGATGGCATCCGCCTCGATGTGGATGCCCTTGTAGGTGGTGCCATTCGGACCGCTATACACCTTCATGTTGGCAGGCACCACCTTGATCTGTAGCGCGCCGTCCACGTACTGAACCTCGTAGTCGGTATCTGTGCCCACGCCCCATTTGCTGCTGCGGCTCTCGAAGTTATCCGATAAAAGCTGGCCTCCGCCGTTATCGGCGGGCGACTGGGGCTGGGAATCCCCGCCGTTGTCCACAGGGACAATCTGGGTGGCGATGGCCTGGATGTCCACGGTGGGAACCGCGATGGTGGGCACGGCCGCCCCGCAAGCCATGGAAACGAGCGCCAAAACGGCGATGGCGCCAATGCCTTTCAACAAACCTGATTTCATGTCATTCTCCTTTTTTGATGATGACGCGTTTATATCAGGTCCGTTGTTGACAAAGTTGACTTATCTTGACAATTCTCCGCGCTGCATGGAAAACGCCACCCAGTCGCCCATCTGACGGCGCTCCACGAAGACCAGACCATGAGCCTGCCCTGCCTCGATGACATTTTGCTCCTGCTCGGCCAGGATTCCGCTCAGGATGATCGTCCCGCCCGGCTCGACCAGGTCCGCCAGGCCCATGCCAAACAGGCGGATGATGATCGGCGCGAGGATATTGGCCAGCACCAACGGCGCGGACTTGAAGGCGAATTGCCCCGCCAGCACCTCCGTTACCGAGCCCTGACCGAGAAGCAGTTCGTCGCCGATGTCGTTCATCTCGGCGTTCTCGCGTGAGTTACGCACCGACTCGATGTCGATGTCCACGCCGAGGACTTTTTCCGCGCCGAGCTTGAGCGCCGCAATCGAGAGGATACCCGATCCGCAGCCCACATCGATAGCGGTGGACAGCTTGTGGCTATCCGCAAAGACTTCGGCCAGTTCCAGGCAAAGCTGGGTGGTGGGATGAGTCCCCGTGCCGAAGGCCATACCCGGGTTGATCTTGATCGGAATCCGCTCGGGCTGGGGAGAATCCAACCAGGCGGGAACAATCACCAGTCGGCGGGCAATCAGGATCGGCTTGTAGTGCTGCTTCCAGGCCTCCATCCAGTTCTGGTCGGCGATCTGCTTGTAGCTGGGAGCGGGCACAGGCTGGATCATCCCGAGGAAGTACAGCGATTCCTCCAGCTTTTGGCGCATCTCTTCGAGTTGGTCGTTGACCTCCAGATAGGCGCGGACCGTGATCGGCCCGGTGGCGGTGCCCTCGTCCTCGTCGTTGACGAAGCGCACGCCCTGTTCGGTCATCACGCCGTTGGGCGCATAACGCGCCAGCACATCGGCCACGGATTCGGCCAGTTCGCCGTCCACGGTAAGAGATACTTCAAGCCAGTTCATGAGTTTATGCAGTGACTGGGATCGTCACTTTCCTTTCGGTGAATTTAGCATGTCCGCCACGCGGCGGATCAGGTCTTTCTCGGCGGAGAGCATCCTGGCGGGCAATTCGTCCAACCCGAAATAACGCATCTCGCAAATCTCGTTGCTCTCGCGGAATTCGCCGCTCGTGATGCGGCACAGGTAGATCAGGCTGACGTGATGGTCGTCCCTGGAGCTTTCGGCCAGCAGCAATTTCTGCACCTCGATCTGCATGCCCGTCTCTTCGCGGAACTCACGCACGACCGCGCGCTCGGGCTGCTCACGATGTTCGAGGCTACCGGCCGGGATGCCCCATTCGAACTTGCGATAGGTATGTTTGAACAACAATACCCTGCCCTGCTCATCGAAGATCATAGCTGCCACCGCCACGCGAAAGCGCGGACGTACGATGCGGGAGACGAGCAGATGCACCCAGATCGGGAGTTTTTGCCAGATGCGTAACAGGAAGCGTACCATCAGAGTGCCCGCATTATACCCAACCGTGGGCATCCATAAAGCACAGCGAGCGGACAAATGTCCGCCCGCAAAATTTCTCAACACGAAGGCCACAAAATGCACAGAGGGAAAATCAATCCCATTTGTGCTCCTTCGTGACCTTGGTGTCCTTTGTGTTTAAGCTATGCTGCCTATCCGCCAAAGGCATCATTCAGCCAATCGATGAAACCCTTCTCCTGCGGCTTGACCGTGGTGCCGAGCGACTCGGCCAGTTTCTCGAACAACTCACGCTGTTCCTTGCTCAACTTGGTGGGCACTGCCACGTTGACGATCACCAATTGGTCGCCGCGTCCGTTGCGACGCAGGTGCGGTACACCCTTTCCGCGCAGATGGAAGATCTTGCCAGGCTGCGTGCCCGCGGGGATCTTCAACTTCTCGTCGCCGTCGAGGGTCGGCACATCCACGTCCGCGCCGAGGGTGGCCTGGGCTATGTTGATGTCGAGGTTGAGCAGGATGTCGTTCTCGCGGCGCTTGAAAAACTTGTGCGGCTGGACGTCCAACACGAGGAACAGGCTGCCGTTCGGGCCGCCGTTGACGCCCGGTCCGCCCTCCCCCGCCAGTCGAATCTGCGTGCCCACATCCACGCCCGCGGGAACCTGCACCTTCTTCTTGACGGTCTTGCGCTCCAGCCCCGCGCCGCGGCAGGTGTGACACGGCGTCGCGATGGTCTCGCCGCGTCCGTTACAAGCGGGACAGGTCGCCGTCTGCACCATCTGGCCGAGGAAGGTCTGACGGATTTGGCGCACCTCGCCCTGTCCGTTACAGGTTGTGCATTTGACGGGACTGGTGCCTGGTTCCGCGCCTGAACCGTTACAGGTCGAGCAGGTTTCCTCGCGCTCGAATTGGATTTCCTTGTCGACGCCGAAGACGGCCTCCTCGAAGGTCAGCGTGACCTGCATCTGCAAGTCGCGTCCGCGCCGCGGACTATGGCGCGAGCGCCGTCCGCCGCCCGTGGCAAAGCCGAATTGTCCGAAGAGTTCCTCGAAGATGTCGCCAAAGTCGGCGGTGTAATCGTGGAAGCCGCCGCCGCCCATGTTGCCGAGGCCTTCCTTGCCGAAGCGGTCGTAACGCGCGCGCTTGTCCTTGTCGGACAGCACGCCGTAGGCCTCGTTGATCTCCTTGAACTTCTCCTCGGCGTCAGGCTCTTTGTTCACATCAGGATGATACTGGCGCGCCAATTTACGGAACGCCGACTTAATCTCGTCGTCCGATGCGTTCTTGCCCACACCCAGAATTTCGTAAAAATCGCGGTTGCTCATAATTTCAAAATGTCATTGCAAGGAGAGACATTTGCGACGAAATAATCTCCTGCTTCAAGGGGATGGTTTCGGGCTGACGCCCTCGCAATGACATGAACTATTCTTTCACTTCACCATCGACCACATCGGGACCCGCGCCGCCGCCTGATCCCATATCTGGAGCCTGATCCTGGCCCTGATACATCGCCCCGCCGATCTTCTGGATGACAAGGTTGAGCGTCTCAGTGGTGGATTTGATCGCATCCACGTCGTCGCCCTGCAAGGCCGTACGGACCTCTGCAACGCGCGATTCGATCTCGCCGCGTAGTTCGGTCGGAATCTTGTCGCCGTAGTCCTTGATGGCCTTCTCAGCGGCGTATGCGCTATTGTCTGCGGTGTTGCGGACCTCGATGATCTCCTTGCGCTTGCGATCCTCTTCCGCGTGCGCTTCAGCGTCCTGGCGCATTTTTTCCACTTCACTTTCATTCAAGCCCGAAGAGGCCGTGATGGTGATGTGCTGACTGCGGCCCGTGGCCTTGTCCTTGGCGGTGACCTTGAGGATGCCGTTGGCATCGATGTCGAAGGTCACTTCGATCTGCGGGATGCCGCGCGGCGCAGGCGGGATGCCGTCCAGGACGAACTTGCCCAGCGACTTGTTGTCCTGCGCCATAGGGCGTTCGCCCTGCAATACATGAATCTCGACCTGCGTCTGGTTGTCGCTGGCCGTGGAGAAGACCTGGCTGCGGCGGGTCGGGATGGTGGTGTTGCGTTCGATCTGCGGCGTGGCCACCCCGCCCAGGGTCTCGATGGAAAGCGTCAACGGGGTGACGTCCAGCAGCAGGACGTCCTTGACCTCGCCGCCGAGCACGCCGCCCTGAATCGCCGCACCGACCGCCACCACTTCGTCGGGGTTGACGCCCTTGTGCGGTTCCTTGCCGAAGAAGGCGCGCACGCGGTCCTGCACGGCGGGCATACGCGTCATGCCGCCCACCATCACGATCTCGTTGATCTCGCCCGCGGTCAGGCCTGCGTCGGACAAGGCCTGTTTAACGGGAGCAATCGTTCGGTCGACGAGGTCGGCGGTGAGCTGCTCCAGCTTGGCGCGCGTCATGGTCATGACCAGATGCTTCGGTCCGCTGGCATCCGCCGTCAGGTACGGCAGGTTGATCTCGGTCTGCATCATGGTCGAGAGTTCGATCTTGGCCTTCTCGGAGGCTTCCTTCAGGCGCTGGAGTGCGGCGCGGTCGTTGTGAAGGTCGATGCCGTTGTCGCGCTGGAACTGCTCGATCAGGTAGTCCATGATGCGCAGGTCGAAGTCATCGCCGCCGAGGAAGGTATCGCCACTGGTGGCGCGCACCTGGAAGACGCCATCGCCCACTTCGAGGATGGAGATGTCGAAGGTGCCGCCGCCCAGGTCGTACACGGCGATGATCTCGTTCTTTTTCTTGTCGAGGCCATACGCCAACGAAGAAGCCGTCGGCTCGTTGATGATACGCAACACTTCGAGACCCGCGATCTTGCCCGCGTCCTTGGTGGCGTTGCGTTGGGCATCATTGAAATACGCGGGCACGGTGATGACCGCCTGCGTGACGGGCTCGCCGAGATAAGCCTCGGCGTCCGCCTTGATCTTGGCCAGGATCATGGCCGAGACCTCGGGCGGAGAATAATCCTTGTCATCCAGTTTGACGCGCACGTCGCCATTAGCGGCACCGTCCACAATATACGGGACGCGCTTGCGGGTGCGCTCCACTTCGGGATCGTCCGCCTTGCGGCCCATGAAACGCTTCACCGAAAAGATGGTGTTCTGCGAATTGGTGATGGCCTGGTTGCGCGCAATACGCCCGACCAGACGCTCGTGATTCTTATTGACCGCCACAACCGACGGGACCAGGCGTTCGCCTTCCGCCGAGGGGATGACGATGGGTTCGCCGCCCTGCATGACGGCCGCCACGGAGTTGGTCGTGCCCAGATCGATGCCGATAATTTTTGCCATGAGTTTCCTCGTTTACAAGTTTTCAGGTTTTCAAGTTGACCAGTCAAAGGTTACAGTCCCAACACGCAAACATCAACCTTACAACCTTCCAACTTATGAGTTTATTGCGCCACCCTCACCAGGGCAGGTCGAACGACACGCTCACCGAGCATATAACCGTTTTGCACGACCGCAATCACGTGACCGCTTTCCACATCGGGATTCGGCTCGTGCGAGATCGCCTCGTGGAAGTTCGGGTCGAAGGGCTTCCCCTCGGCCTCGATGCGGGTCACGCCATCCTTCTCCAACGCGCTCTGGAATTTACGCACGATCAACTCGATGCCATCCGCCCAGGCATCGCCCGGGATACGGTTGGTCAACGCGCGCTCAAGATCATCCAGAATGGGCAGCACTTTCTTGAGGAGGTCGCCCTTCATCGTGAAGAAGGTCAACTCGTTATCGCGTGACACGCGATTCTTATAGTTGACGAACTCCGCCTGGGATCGCTGCCAGCCGTCCTTGTACTCGGCGGCCTTAACTTCCGCCTCGGCGAGACGTTTGGTCAGCGCCTCGATCTCCGCCACCTGGGCCTGATCCTCACCCTTGGGCGCAGACTCCACCTGGGCTTCCTTGACTTCCTCTTCGTGCTTGTGTTTCTTCTTTTCGGTCATGCCTTCACTCTCTCAAACGATGAAATTTAATAATGCAGTTTATTCGCCTGCAATCGAATCGGTCACTAAGTCACTGAGCAATGCGGCGACAAAACGCACGGTGGGAATGGTCCGCGCATAGGACATACGCATTGGTCCCAACACGCCCAGCGTGCCCGTCACCATGCCTGGAACGCCGTACCGCGAAAGCACCATCGAGCACTGACGCAGTTCCTCCCAGCCGCCCTCTCCGCCGATCAAGACCTGCAAGCCGCCGACCGTGCTATTCGTGGAGACTCGCGCCAACAGGTCCTGCAAGGTCGAACGTTCCTCGAAGAGCCGCAGCGCGCGGCGAGCCTCGTCCGACTCGGCGAACTCGGGCTCGGCCAACAGGTTGGTCTGGCCGTCGGTGTAAATCTGCCCCGAGACGCGCTCGGTGGCGCGACGCATGTCCGCCACAATCAGAGTCAGGATGTCCTGCTCAAGCGCATCGGAGCGGGTCGGGAGCGCGGTCAACTCGTCGAGGCTGCGCCCGCCCAGGGCGCCGTTGAGGCGGGTGGCGGTTTGGCTGAGTCGCTCCTGGGCGACAGGTTCAGCCAGGGTCAGAATCTGCTGGCTGACCTCCCCGCCCGTCATGACCAGCACCATCAACACCTGACGGCCCTGGGTGGAGATCAATTCCACGTGTTTGAAGCGCGCTTGTTCGGGCAGCGGAGCGGTCACCACCGACACGGCCTGCGACTGATGCGCCAGCACCGAAGCGGCCAGCGTCATCCACTGCTCCACGTCGGGACGGGATTGGTAGAACTGATGCGAGATGGTGCGCTGCACCGACTCGGGCAGCTCAGCCTGGTTGACCATCTGCCCGACGAAGAGGTGATAACCCTCTTCGGTGGGGACGCGTCCCGCCGAAGTATGCGGCTGACGCAGATAGCCCATATCCGTCAACGCAGACATCTCATTGCGCACCGTGGCCGAAGACAGGTCCAGACGGTAGCGCTCGACAAGGTGCTTCGAGCCTACGGGCTGGGCCGTTTCGATATAGTCACGGATCACCAACAAGAGGAGGGATTTTTGACGGTCAGTCAGGGTACGCATTGAGTTCACGCTTTAGCACTCTATTACCTTGAGTGCCAATTTTAGCGATAGGAATGATAACATGCCAAAAAATGAGCGTCAATAAGAGGAGTGTAAGAAAACGGATTAATGGGCAAAAAAAGAGACTTCCGACGTTGCAATCGGAAGTCTTTTTTCATCACGGACTAATGATCGTCCTTATATTTCTGTTCACCCGCCTCGATGGGGATCGGGAGGCGGTTCTCGGCGGGAGGCAGGCCACAGGTGGCGAACATAGTGTAGGCGCAGGGCATGTTGTAAGCGCGGTTGAAGTCCAACACCACCTGACCATTCTCAGGCTTGTCGGTTAACAGGTAGCGTCCACCCGCATAGGTAGTCTTGGCGTTCGTGGCGTCGCGGAAGGCGATGAAGAGACCGTCGCCCGCATCCTCGGCGTCGAGGCGGTATTCCTTCCCATCCCAGGTGAAGACAACCTGGCCGAGCATCTTGTTGTCGTAGGTCTCGCCAATGATGTCTTTTTGACGCACCACCTTGAAAGGCGCATATCCCTCATACTTCACAACCATGCGGTACTCGGGCTTGTACGGGTAGAAGTTCAAACCGCTGAACCCGGCGCGGGCGGGGTGGTCCACATCCCACACACGGATCAAGGTGCTTGTCCCGCGGCGAATCACAACGAGGATGAAGCGGCCCATGCGCAGGAAATCGGGATTCTCCTGCTGGTCGTCCAACAAGGCACGGGTCGGGACTTCGCCACCGTTACAGGTCATCTCAATCCCGGGTGCAACTGTCACAGTGACCTGTCCGTCCTTGAAACGGAACTTGCCTGCCTTTGCAGGTGCGGCTTCCGGTAGGACAAAATCACAGGCGGGATCGCTGCCAAATGAATTGTCCCCTTCCTTCAGCCAGAACAATCCCGCAAGGACAAGCCAACTGCGCTCGTTGGTGCGCAGACGTTCCGTACGCTCTTCGCGCCATTTCATCACAGCCAGTTCGTGTTCGTTGTTGGACATGGTTCAACTATACAACAGAATTTTCCATTCTGCAACGAACAACCCTGCAAAAAATGTATAAAGCCTCTTGACATATTTGCATCTTATTTTATAATCATTCTAAATTTAGAATAGTTACAAAGAAGGTAAAGTGTCAAACATAACCACCCTTACCTCCGCCTTGCAACAGGCGGGAATGCGTCTCACGCCCCAGCGGACCTCAATCTGCGAACTGCTGGTGGAGAGTGATGAGCATCCTACCGCGGCCATGATCTACGAGACGCTCAAGCCGCGCTTTGCCTCGCTCAGCCTGGCTACGGTCTACAACACCCTCGACACGCTGGTCGGCCTGGGCGTGGTCAACGTGCTCGGCCACGCAGGCGACGACAAGGTCCACTACGACGCGGACACGGAGCCACACGTCAACCTGGCCTGCCTCTCGTGCTCCAAGATTGTGGACATTCCCAGCGAGCACGTCACCCACCTGGACGCAGAAATCACCGCCGCCTCGGGCTATAAGCTGCTTGGCGCGCGCGTACTGTATTACGGACTCTGTCCCGCCTGCCAGAAAAAGCAAGCCAGACAAGCCGCCATGAAACGAAACTAACCATCACAGAGACACCATGCAAACTAAAACCGACAACTCCCCCATCCCCGCGGCGGACGCCCGCTGCACCGAGATCCTCTCCGACACCCTGCGTGGTTTCGCGGGCATCGAAGAGGTGGACTATGACTACAAGACCGGCAGCCTCAAGGCGGTCTATGATCCGCGCCTGTTGAGCAACGAGCGCGCGCTGCAGGTTGTCAATCAGGCGGGACGCGAAGCCTCGATGCGCGTGGCCCAGTGCGCCGCCAAACGCGAACGCGGCGAAGAAGCCTGCGCCAACTGCGCGGGCCATCTGGCAAAGCAATTGGTCAGCCAGTATGAAACCGCCGCCTCGCTCCCAACCGCGAAGTTCGTCAATAACGCGCTCGAGATCCGCCTCAATCAGCCACGTCTGGCTACCGCCGAAAATCTGGAGGTCGAAGCCAATTTCCTCACGCCCGTTGTCGAGGAGGAGAAGCGCGGCATTCCCACCGAACAACTCGAAGTCGCATTTACGATCATAAACGCCATCGCCGGGCTGACCGCCTTCATCGGCGCGAGCCTGGGGTGGGACCCGACGCTGATTCTGATGCTGTACGTGGCCTCCTACGCGGCAGGCGGATGGTTCGGGCTGGTCGCCAGCGTCGAGGCGCTCAAGGAAAAGACCCTCAACGTGGACCTGCTGATGATCCTGGCAGCGCTGGGCGCAGCCGTCATCGGCCAACCTGCGGAAGGCGCGATGCTGCTGTTCCTGTTCTCGCTCTCGAACACACTTCAGAGCTACGCCATGGATCGCAGCCGCAAGGCCATCGAAAAACTACTCGACCTGCGTCCTGCTCAGGCCACCGTGCGACGCGGCTCCCGCCTGGTCACGTTGCCCATCGAGCAGCTAACTCTCGGAGACGTGGTACTGGTCCGCCCCGGCGAGCGCTTCCCCATCGACGGCGAGGTCATCGCAGGCGCGTCCGACGTGAACCAGGCCACCATCACAGGCGAGTCGATGCCCGTGCATAAACAGGTCAGCGACCCCGTCTTCGCGGGCACGGTCAACGGCAACGGCTCGCTGGAGATCCGTGTAAACCGCCTGGCCAAGGACACCACCCTGGCGCGCATCGTCAAGATGGTCGAAGAGGCACAGGCCACCAAAGCCAACACCCAGCGCATGCTCGACTCGTTCGAGGAGCGCTATGCCGTCTTCGTGCTGGCCGCCGCCGTGCTGCTGATCTTCGTCCCATGGCTGTTCCTCGGCCAGGAGTTCCAACCCACCTTCTACCGCGCCATGACCTGGCTGGTGGTGGCCTCACCCTGCGCGTTGGTCATCTCCACACCTGCCAGTATTCTTTCCGCAATCGCCAACGGCGCGCGTCACGGCGTGCTCTTCAAAGGCGGCGTGCATCTCGAAAAGACCGCCACGCTCAAAGTGCTGGCCTTCGACAAGACCGGCACGCTCACTACGGGCGCACCTGCCCTGAACGCGCTCTACACCTACAGTGACTTAAGCGAAGATGAAGTCCTGCGACTCGTCGCCTCACTGGAATCCCGTTCCGAGCATCCGCTGGCCAGGGCCATCGTCCAGGCCGCCCATGCGCGGACCCTCAGCCTGCCTCCGTCTACCGGCTTCCGTGCCATCCCCGGCCAGGGCGTGGAAGGGGTGGTTGAACCCCATACTTTATGGATCGGCAACGAGCGCATGTTCGAGGAACGCAGTGTCAAGATCCCCACCAAGATTGCCGCTATGGCTGAAACGCTTCACGGCGAAGGTCAGACCGCCATGTATGTGTACTCTGCGTCAGCGCAGCAGTTCCTCGGCCTGCTGGCCGTGTCCGACACGTTGCGCGAAGACGCCATCGACATGATCAAGGCTCTCAAGGCCGCGGGCATCGAACGCGTGGTCATGCTGACGGGTGACAACCCCAAAGTGGCCGCTAAGATTGCTGAACGTGCCGGTGTGGATGAGTTCCATGCCGGGCTGCTGCCGCAGGACAAGGTCACCGTACTACAATCGTTGCAGCGCAAGTACGGTCCCGTGGCGATGGTCGGCGACGGAGTCAATGATGCGCCCTCGCTCGCCACTGCCGACATCGGTATCGCTATGGGCGGCGCAGGCACCGACGTGGCTATCGAAACCGCCGACGTGGTGCTCATGTCCGACGATTTGCACAAGATTCCCTTCGCCATCGGGTTGGCGCGGCACGCGCGTCGCGTGGTCTGGCAAAACCTGACCTTCGCCCTGGCTGTCATTGTGGTGCTGATTGCCAGCGCCTTTGGGGCGCAGCTTCCCCTGCCCCTCGGCGTGGTGGGTCACGAAGGCAGCACGGTGTTGGTGGTCTTGAACGGCCTGCGCCTGCTGCGCTACAAAGCATAGAATCAAACAGCCGCTTCCTCGGAAGCGGCTGTTATTTTACATAACAAAAAACGCGGGACTCGGTTCCGCGTTTTTTCATTTCTTCAAAAGAGGCCGCCAGGCTGGATCGAACTCATCATAGCTATCATCGTTCAAGACGGTCATGTCCGAACCGCTGGCAGTCATGTAGACCACATCCAGGCCATGATTCCCAGAGACTTCGAAAGCCAACCACAAGCCATCGGGGGAATAATCCACATTGTTTCCTTGGTTCAAGATCACCGGGTTTGAACTGGCATCCAGAATGTACATCACCATGTTGGGAAAAACGGTCTTCCCTACCGGCGTCTGATGGAACAGGACCAGCATCCCATCGGGAGACCATTCCGGACGCGTATCCGACAACTGGTCGCCACTGCGAATCAACTGCTGCTGGTCCTCGCCCTCATTCGACATAACCCATATCTGATAGGCATTTCCATTACGTCGCAAGGCATAGGCGATCTGCTTGCCGTCCGGCGACCAGACCGGTTGACGGGCATCCTGTCCTTGCGGGGTGCGAATCAAACGAGTCGTCAAGCCAGTGGACAGATCGTAAGAGTAGAGTTGCATGTGTCCAGTGCGCAGGGACGTAAAAGCGATGTGCGTGCCATCGGGTGACCAGTCTGGCTCGAAGTCACCGCCGGGCACGGTAGAGAGTGCCTGCATGCCTGTTCCATCAGCTTTGATGATGTACAGGCTGGAGCGACGGTAGACATCCTGCTTCAGCTTGCACGGCGCAACAAAAACCAACCGATCACCGTCCGGCGACCAGGCAGGCTGGCATGCTCCGTTGGGCATGTCGGTCAGTTGAGTCTCGTTCCCCAGCAGGTCGGTCAGATAGATCTGAGGCAACCCCGTTTTTGTTGATGCATACGCGATCTGGAAGGATTCAAAACCCAGCGGTGTAGGCGGAACAGAAGGCGTCTCAGTGGGGACCAACTCGGTTACCGTGGGCGTAAAGATAAACCCCGTACCAGCGGCCCGCGTGGGTGTCCCGTTTTTAGGAGCGTTTTGCGTAACCGTCGGCGACGGCTTCGTCCCAAAGGGAATCAGCCCAGGCGCGAGGAAATTAGTCGCCATAAACCCGACGACCGCCAAACCGACCAACGTTCCAATGATGATCCTGCGGTTGCGACTCTCCCGCAGCTTTTGCCGTCGCATCGGCGAGACAAAAGGCGTATCCTCCTGCGGCTGATTCGGGAGTACCACTCCCTTCGGGCGGGCCTCGCCTTCCGTGAGCGCATCAGACGAGGCACTCGGAGGCGGCGGCGAGACATGATACGCGCCGACCGGCTGCAGGGTCTTGGACTTGGATTCGAGCAGGGCGCGCTTGAAATCCTCGGCGGTCTGGTAACGATCCTCGGGGTCCACAGCCATGGCCTTTTCGATGGTCAGGGCCAGCTTACGCGAGGTGTTGGGACTGCGCTTGCGGATCGGCGCCAGGCGAATGTTGTCCATCGCACGGGCCAGGCCATCCTCGGGGATGACGCCGGTGATGGCGGCATAGAGCGTCGCGCCCAACGAGTAGACGTCGGTGCGCGGATCGGTGCGGCCCGTTCCATATTGTTCAGGCGGGGAATAGCCAGGCGTCATCGCCCGCGCGCCGACCGTGGTGACTTCGTTGCCTTGCAGCACTTTGGCCAGGCCAAAGTCCACCAGCACGATGTGACCGTCCGGGGCGATCTTGACGTTACCAGGCTTGATGTCGCGGTGCAGGATGGGGGGCTTGCGGGTATGCAGATAGGAGAGGGCGTCACAGATGGCGGCGCCGATGGTAATGACATCATCCTCGGAAAGAGTCCCCACACGCTCCATGCGCTCACGCAGGTCCTCTCCCTCGATAAAGTCCATGACCAGGTATTGCCCCTGCCCATCCACCGAGAAATGATCGGAGACACGCGGCAGGTTGGGATGACGCAAGTTGGCTAAAATGACCGCTTCCAAGCGGAATTGGCGGGAATACTCGTCGGTGGTGAACAGGTTCTCTTTAACGGCCACCACCATACCGAGGTTTTCGTCCATGGCAGTGTACACGGAACCCATCCCGCCCTGAGCGAGACATTCCACAATTCGATAGCGCTTGTGCAGCAAAGAGCCGTTTTCGAGGGTCATTGGTCCGATCTACGAAAAAGAACAGAATAAGAACATGGTCAATTTTACTTCATGCAGACCGTAGTTGGATGAGGAAATGCTTTCAATTCGCAACTGATTTTTAAATCAATGACAGAAAAACTGGCGGGAGGGAGTGCCCGCCAGTTTTCATACACTGCAATCATTGAGAATTACGGAGCGGATGGCCGCCAGGCAGGTTCGAAATCGTTGCCCGGATCGGTGGTCAGACGGATGCGTTCCGTACCGCCAACGGCGATCAGGTATAAATCCAGGGTCGTGCCATCCACTTCACGGCCCTGGTAGACCATCCAGAAGCCGTCAGCGGAGAAGGCCAATCGTTCAACGGGAGCAGGCCCGAGTTCCAGGCGGGTGGCGGAGGTGCCACCGCGTTTTTCGTAGAGCACGCTCATCTGCCAGGGCTGAGAGAAAGTGTCAGCTTTCCGCTGAGAGTAAACGATGACCGTGTCATCTTTTGACCAGACGGGGAAGTAATCCAGAAAAGCGGAGCCGCTGCGGATCATTTGCTGCGGGTTCTCGCCGGTATCGAGCATGGCCCAAATCTGGTACACGTTGAAGCGTTTGACTGCAAAAGCGATCTGGTTGCCGATGGATGACCAACTGGGCTGGCGGGCCCCCACGCCCGGACCAAGGTCCGTCAGGCGGGTGACGCTCTGGTCGGCCAGGTTCATCACGTAGACTTGCATCGAGCCATCGCGCACCGAGGTGAAGGCAATGCGCGTACCATCCGGGGACCAGGACGGTTCGAAGTTACCGGTCGGGACGGAGGTCAACGGCTGGAGGTTGGTTCCGTCAGCGTTGATGGTGTACAGGCCCGCGTCGGCCGGAGGATTCTGGTCGATCAGGTCGGGCCCTTTGCAGGGAGAGACAAAGACCAGGCTGGCACCATCCGGCGACCAGGAGGGCTGACATGCGCCACCCGGAACATTGGTGATCGGCGTAGTGGACATACTCTCTACGTCGAACAGGTAGATCTGCGGTTTGCCGGTGCGGTCGGAGACGAACGCCACCTGACCGTATCCACCGCCCTGCGGGGTGACGGACGGGGTCAAAGTCTGCGTTGGCTCGGCAGGCAGGATCGGGGCGGGCGTCTCGGTGTAGAGCGGACGCGGCGTGACGGTGGGTGTGAAGGTGGCCGTCGGCGGGATTTCCGTGTTGGTGGGCGTCAACGTCGGTTCGAGAGTCGGCGTCGATGTCGGTTCAAGGGTTGGCGTGAAGGTGAAGGTTGCCGTGGCCGGCAGGAAGGACAACTGTCCACGCACGGAGTCTGGTAACAGGGACGGGTTGAAATACAACCAGCCCGCGCCAACGGCGATCACAAGCAACAGGAACCAGATCAGCCCGCGTTGGCGGCGCTGTTTCTGTTCCTTTTTTTTCTTGCCCGGCGGGATGAAAGGCTTATCATCCTCAGGCGCCAGGAGTTGTCCAGGCGGGCTGACGGGTTTGGGCGGCTTGCTCGACTCCTCGGGCGTGGGTTTGCCGGGGTCGGGATATTCCTTTTCCTTCTGGGGCTCGGCCACCTCGGGCGGAGGCGGCGAGACGGTGTAGTTGCCGGTCAATTGCTGGGTCTTGGACTTGGACCCCAGCAGGGCTTTCTTGAGTTCATCCGCGGTCTGGAAACGATCAGCGGGATCCACCGACATGGCCTTTTCGATGGCGGCGGCCAGACGACGGGAGACCTTCGCGTTGCGTTTACGCAACGGAGTAAGTTGGGCGTTGTCCATGGCGCGGGCCAGGCCATCTTCAGGGATGACCCCGCACAGGGCCGCATACAACGTCGCTCCGAGCGAGTAGATGTCGGTGCGCGGATCGGTGCGGGCGGTTCCGTATTGTTCCGGCGGGGAATAACCGGGCGTCATGGCACGCGCGCCAGTGGTGGTCACCTGCGCGCCCTGCACCACCTTGGCCAGACCAAAGTCCACCAGGAAGATGTGGCCGTCGGGCGTGATCTTGACGTTGCCCGGCTTGATGTCGCGGTGCAGGATCGGGGGTTTGCGGCTGTGCAGGTAGGCCAGCGCATCACAGATGGCCGCGCCGATCTGGACGGCATCATCTTCGGAGATAGTGCCGTCGCGCTCCATGCGCTGGCGCAGGTCCTCGCCTTCGATGAAGTCCATGACGAGGTACTGTCCCTGCTCGCCGACCACGAAATGGTCAGAGACGCGCGGCAGGTTGGGGTGGCGCAGGTTCGCCAGAATGACCGCCTCAAGGCGGAACTGGCGCGAATATTCATCGGTGGTGAACAGATTTTCCTTGACGGCTACTTCCACGCCAAGGTTTTCATCCACGGCGCGATAAACCGACCCCATGCCGCCCTGGCCAAGGATCTCAACAATGCGATAGCGTTTGTGCAGGAGTGTTCCGCGTTCGAGTGTCATCCGTGTTCCAAAAAAACAGTGAAAGTGCCCTAGGTATGGCGCATTATAACAGATGCACCCCTAGCTCTTGGGGTCTGCAACCAGATTAACTTTTTTGAAAAGCCAGGGCGCTCCGCCTGAAACCCAGAAACCGACCAGCACGTAGCGGACATAGCGCAGGACGTACGAGAGCAGGAACTCGCCGCGTGGGAAGACCTGTCCCAGGCCGAACCACAGGATGAGGATGCCGATCACACCGAGGATGTATCGCAGGGAGCGCTGAGTCACGGACCCCGTGGCCTGGAACCCGCCCTGGAGCGCCATCCACGCGAGGCCAACCGCCAGCCCGAAGAGCGTGGCAGCCGGGGTGATGGCTCCGCTCAGGGAAACGGGATCGATCTTATCGCCCCCCGCCCTGGCGGAATTGACCAGCCACTCGTCGGGGATGACGAATCCAGATTGGGCGGCCACGGTAAGGGCGCTGACGCCGATCAAGATCATGGAGACGAGAAAGGCCAACCCGACCTGGCGGGCAAAGCTTTGGGTTTTGAGCCAGTCGGCAGCGCGGTCCCAATAAGCGGTAAAAGCCCAGACCGACAGTCCGCCGAGCAGCCAGCCCAACAACACGTCGTGGAGAAAGTGCATGCCCAGATACATGCGCGAGAAACCGATCAGCAGAACGACCACCGTCGCCACGATCCAGGCCCAGGGTTTACGCAGCCAGGCCGCGCAGATGCCCCACACGCCTGCCGCTGTCTGCGCGTGTGCCGACGGGACGCCAAAGCTGGTCTCTGCGGCCATTGGCGTTACACGTTGACTGACCCAATATGGACGAGGCCCGCCCATGGCGACTTTGAAAATGTGGTTGACGCTGGTATT
>CALFXA010000198.1 GCA_937928015.1 uncultured Anaerolineales bacterium
GAGTGGATTGCCAACCTCGAAGCGGTCGAGCGCGAGCGGACGGGGCTCAAGACGCTCAAGGTCGGCTACAACAAGGTCTTCGGCTATTACATTGAAATTTCACGCGGCGCAGCAGACAGGGCACCCGAGTCTTATATCCGCAAGCAGACGCTGGTCAATGCCGAGCGCTTCATCACGCCCGAGATGAAGGAATATGAAACGCTGGTGCTCAACGCCGAGGAGCGCATCCGCGAGATCGAGCTGCGGCTGTTCAAGGAAGTCTGCGCGGAGTTGTCCAAGTCGGCGGTGCGGCTGCTCGAAACGGCACGCGCCCTGGCCGAGCTCGACACGCTGGTGGCCCTAGCGGAAGCCTCCGCTCTGGGCGGCTACAGCAGGCCCGAGGTCCAGGAGGGGTTTGGGCTCGACATTCAGGAGGGACGCCATCCCGTCGTCGAGCAATCCCTGCGCGGGGACCGCTACGTCCCGAACGACATCCACTTCGAGGCGGGTGAGATCGTGCGCGTCATCACCGGGCCGAACATGAGCGGTAAATCGACCTACCTGCGGCAGGCGGCGCTGATTGTACTGATGGCGCAGATGGGATCGTTCGTGCCTGCCGCCTCGGCGCGCATCGGGCTGGTGGACCGCATCTTCACCCGCATCGGCGCGCAGGATGAAATCCACGCGGGACAGTCGACCTTCATGGTCGAGATGATTGAGGCCGCCAACATTCTGCATCACGCCACCTCGCGCTCGCTGTTGATCCTCGACGAAATCGGGCGCGGCACCTCGACCTATGATGGCGTCTCCATTGCTTGGGGCATGATCGAGTACATTCATAATCATCCGCAACTACGCGCCAAGACCCTGTTCGCCACACACTATCACGAGTTGACCCAGTTGGCCGACCTGCTGCCTGGCGTGCGCAATTACAACGTGGCGGTCAGCGAGGCAGATGGCAAAGTGGTCTTCCTGCACAAGATCGTGCCTGGTGGCGCAGACCGCTCGTACGGCATCCACGTGGCGCAACTAGCGGGGCTGCCCAAACCTGTGGTGGCGCGCGCCAACGAGATCATGGCCGAGTTGGAGAAGACCTCGGGCCGTGCGGTGAAGATCAACCCGCACACGGCCCAACAGGTGGCGCTCTTCCCTGAGACCAATCCGCTGTTGGATGAACTGAAATCGCTGGACGTGAATGAACTCTCCCCCATTGAGGCGCTCAACAAGTTGTTCGAGTGGCGGAAGAAATTTACAAAATGAAGAGCGTAGTTGCATATACATAAAAACAAGGCCCTGTCTTTATTAGACAGGGCCTTGTTATAACCAGCTTTACTTCATCTGCGGCGCGGGAGCCTTCGAGCGAAGGATCGCCCAGGCCAACACGCCCGCCAGGATCAGGGCCACGGCCCAGATGACCACCAGGGTCATCCCGGTCGCGCCAGCATACTGGACGATGATCGGGGCGATGATGACGGCCACCAGGTTCACGACCTTGATCATCGGGTTGAGTGCAGGGCCAGCCGTGTCCTTGAAGGGATCACCAACTGTGTCGCCCACCACGCTCGCCTTGTGGCGCTCGGAACTCTTGCCCGTGTTGGCGGCAGGATTCTTCGGCTCGTCTTCGATCAACTTCTTGGCATTGTCCCAAGCGCCGCCGGAGTTGTTGAGGAAGACCGCCAGCAACTGACCAGAGACGATGATGCCCGCCAGGAAGCCGCCCAACGCTTCGACCTGCAACATCAAGCCGACCACGATCGGGGTCACGATGCCGAGCAGGGCCAGCGACACCAGTTCCTTTTGGGCCGCGGTGGTCGAGATGCTGACCGCCTGCTTGTAATCGGGGGGAATCTTCCCATCCAGCACGCCCAGCTTGAACTGGCGGCGAACTTCCAACACGATCAGGGAAGCCGCGCGGGTGACCGCCTGGATGGCAAACGAGGAGAACAGCCACGGCAGCGCGCCACCGATCAACATGCCGACGAAGACCTGTGGGTAATCCACACGGATACCGATCGCCGAGATCTGCTCCGCAGCCGGGATTCCGAGGCTGGTCTGCGCACGAGAAACATCCACCAGGAAGGAGCCGAACAACGAGACCGCCGCAATGACGGCCGAGCCGATGGCCACGCCCTTGGTGATGGCCTTGGTGGTATTGCCCACCGCGTCCAGGTCCGCCATGATCTGCTGCGCAGCCTTGGTCTCTTTATCTTCCTGGCCAGACCAGGACATTTCGCCAATGCCGTTGGCGTTGTCGGCAATCGGGCCGAAGGAGTCCATGGCCACGTTATTGCCGGTCAGGGTCAACATGCCGATGCCGGTCATGGCCACGCCGTAGAGGATGAAATTCACACGCTCAGCGGCGCTGACACCGGGGATGGTTCCGAAGATGAAGATCGAGGCGACGATGGTTACCGCGATGACCAGCACGGACCACACCGAGGACTCGAAACCGACCGAGATGCCTTGCAGAATCAAGGTGGCGGGGCCGGTATCGGCGGCCTTCTTGATGTCATTGACCGGCGAGGCGTGTGTGCCGGTGAAATACTCGGTCAGGCGGTCGATCACGATGGCCAGCAAAACACCGACAGCCACTGCCATCGGGGTGCGCCACCAGCCGCCAAAATCGGACAGTCCCTGCAGATAGAAGAAGCCAGCCGCAAAGAACAGGACGGCCGAGATCAGCGCGGAGGTGAGGAAGCCGCTGAAGATCGCGGACATGGCGTCAGAGCTCTTGCCAGTGCTTCCGGCACGGACAAAGTAGGTGCCGAAGATCGAGGACAACACACCGATACCGCGCACGATCAGCGGGTAGATGATCCATTCGAGACGGCCGGTGGCGTGATAGAGCGCCAGGCCGAGGATCAAACCGGAGACGATGGTCACCTCGTAGGACTCGAAGATGTCGGCAGCCATGCCAGCGCAGTCGCCCACGTTGTCACCCACCAGGTCTGCGATCACGGCTGGGTTGCGCGGATCATCCTCAGGGATGCCGGCTTCCACCTTGCCCACCAGGTCCGCGCCCACGTCCGCAGCCTTGGTGAAGATACCACCGCCCACGCGCATGAAGAGCGCCAGCAGGGTGCCGCCGAAGCCGAAGCCCAAGAGAGCGTCCGGGGCGGCGATGCCAAGGGCGATGAAGATCAGGGTGCCGCCGAGCAGGCCCAGGCCGTCGGTCAGCATGCCGGTGATCGTGCCGGCGCGGTAGGCGATACGCAGGGCATCACCAAAGGACCTGCGAGAAGCGGAAGCCACGCGCACATTCCCTTGCACTGCCATGCGCATGCCGATCTGTCCCACCGCCAGCGAGAACCCGGAGCCCATCACGAAGGCAATCGCGCGGGCGATGCCAATGATCAGGCGCACACGGCCTTCGTCCATGCCTTTGAAACGTTCGAGCGCCTCAGGGCTGGGTGGCACGATATAAACGGAAAAGAACAGGGCGATGGTAAGGATCAGGATCAGGGGCAGGATGGAGCCCAATTGGCGGCGAAGATAGGCATCTGCACCGTCGCGAATGGCACCCCAAACTTCCTGCATCTTGGGCGTGCCGGCATCCTCGCGCATGATCTGGCTGCGCAGGAAGAGCGCATAAGCCAGGCCGAGGATGGCAACGCCAAACACAGCCCAAATTGCGGCTGCTTCAAAAGTGGTCAAGCCTTCCATTGTGTACATGAGGGGGAAATCCTCCAGAGACAAAAATGATAGGCGATGAATCGCCTATTTGTATAGCGGATAGATTGTACAGTTGGCCCACTATTGTGTCAAGAATAATTAATGAAAACTTAAACCGACATTGACCTTTTCATAAATTTCTTAGTGTAAAATAGGGATGGCGATCTATAGACGACCTAAATGTGGAGAAACTTGATTTTTTAAGCAAATTTAGGGCAAGAAATGACATTCAGCCAGAAATATATGACACATTATACATACCACTTGCCCATCATCCGCATCATAATATTAACAGGCGTTAATCTTTCTTATAGATTCGCGAACAATCTGGGGGACCTCATTCCAACCGTACAGGGCCGATGGTGGCCCGGAAAGGATATCCACTCAAAAAATCTCAAATGAACCCCCAACAGGCACTCTCTGTCAAAGCAGTTCGAACCACAAACCAATTTCGAAAAATCTTTGAAAAAGACCGGAGGGGTCTCCCCATGAATAAAACCAACCTCTGGCGTGCATCCACCATCCTCCTGATGCTCGCCCTGCTGTTCTCTCAGTTCGCCACGACGAACGTCTCGGCTGCAGCCAAGAACGCGCCGTCCAATCCCGTTAGCTTCACCATTCTACATACCAATGACTTCCATGGCCAGCTCGAGCCCTCGGGCAGCAATCCTGGCATGGCTCGTGTGGCCACATTTGTCAACGGCGTTCGCACTTCCGTCGGCGCTGACAAGGTATTGTTGGTCGACGATGGCGATGAGATGCAGGGCAGCCTGCTCTCGAACCTCGGCGACGGCACTCCCACTGGCAAAGGCATCCCCACCATCGCCACCTTCAATGCGATGGGCTACCAAGTTGCCACCTTTGGCAACCACGAATTTGACTGGGGTCAGGAAAACCTCACCAACCGCACCAATGAGGCGCTCTACCCCTATGTAACTGCTAATATCGTAAAGAAGGACGGCGCAGACTGCGCCTCTTCCGGTTGGGTCAAGCCCGACTTCGCGGATGCCCCTTATCAGATCATCACCGTTGGCACCGCTCCCGATGCTGTCAAGGTGGCATTCATTGGTGTTACCACGACAGAAACCCCCACCATTACCGTTGCTACTGCAACAGCCGGCCTGTGCTTCAAGGACCCCACCACCTCGATTCTTCATTATTACGATCAAATGAAGACCGATGGTGCGGACGTGATTGTGGTCCTCAGCCACCTCGGTTATGCAGACGGCGGCTACGGGTATGGCCTGCCTGTCTACGGCGACCAGACCATGGCTGCCCAGTTGAATGCGGCTGGCAAGCCCGTCAACCTGATCATCGGCGGTCACAGCCACACCGACCTGACCTCCGCCACGACGGTTGGTACCACCAAGATCGTACAGTCGCACTACAACGGCCGCAAGGTTGGTCGCGCTGATATCGTCGTCGGTACTGACGGCAGCGTTTCCATTACCTGGACCCGCAACGTGATCGGAACCAGCGATCCTCAGGATCCCACCATTCTGGCGCTGATCAACACCTATGCGACGGATCCCGCTTATTTGAATCTCGTCAATCAGCCCGTTGGTTACTCCTCGGTCGACCTGCCCCGCCTCGATAGCGGCAACAGCGACAACATGATGGGCGCGTTCATTGACGATGCCATCTATAACTATCTGAACACCGATGCCGAACCTGCCAACGACGTTGATCTGTTCTTCAACAACGCTGGCGGCATCCGCGCTGACTGGTGCTATGATACTGTCAATAGTATATGGGTCAGCACTGGTTGTGTTTCCGGCCTCCACGATCCCGCCCTGTTGACCTACGGCAACATGTTCACCGTCCTGCCGTTCGGCAACGCGACCGTCGTCGGCCAAATGACCGGCGCACAGATCTTGGAAGTGCTCAACTACGGTCCGAACGTCGCGGGCGTCATCCAGCCCGCTGGCTTGAAGTATTCCTACTTCAAGTACAAAGATGCCAACCCCGGCCCGCAGCCCTATGCCTGGGGTGCGTATGACGTCACCGTCTACGACAAGACCAGCCATAGCTGGGTCCCGTTGGATCTGAACAAGACCTACAGCGTGGGCACCAATGAATTCCTGGCCCCGGCTGGCGGCGATGGCTACAACGCCTTCAAGTATATGACCAATATCACCTATTGGGGTGATATGCTCAATGCGGTCAATGCTTACGTCAGCGCCAATTACGGCACTACTGCCACTTCGTACACTGGCCCTAACGGCGACGGCACCCTCGATGGGCGCATCACCCGCAATGGTACGGATGCTGGTGGCACGATTGTTCCGCTGACCGTCCTGCACCATAATGACTCGCACGGC
>CALFXA010000199.1 GCA_937928015.1 uncultured Anaerolineales bacterium
GATATCCACTCGTGACTGGAGTTCAGACGTGTGCTCTTCCGATCTCGTCTCGCCGCCAAAGAAGCGGATGCCTCCACCTTTGCCGACCTCGTCAAGCGCGCCGAGCAGGTCGAGGCTGCGTACCAGGCCTGGCAATCGGCCCGCGCCGAAGTCACCCGCTTGGACGGGATCGCGGCCCAATTCCACGAGCATGATGAGAAGCGCCAGCCGCTGCTACGCGAGATCGAGTCAGAGAAGGCCAGGCTGGAACAGGAATTAATGTCGCTGACGGAACAGTCTGAGGCGGTGCAGACCCAATCTGCAACAGCCGAGGAGCTAAAAGGAAAAATCGCCGCCGCCCAATCTGCATTGGAAGAAATCACTTCTAAATTGACTACGCGCAATGGGATCGAATCTCAACTCCAGGCGGGGCGCGAGCGGCAAGCCGAGCTCAAGGCGGAGAACGAGGCACTCAAGGTCCAGATGGACGAGATGAAGATGCGCATCGACCGTCTGGAAGAAACCGAAGGCGCGGAATGTCCGCTGTGCGGCCAGCCGCTGACCGCCGATCACCGCCTGCAAACCATCGAACAGTTGCGTCAGGATGGCAAGGGCTCGGGCGACCGCTATCGCGCCAACCTGGCCGAGGCCAAGTCACTCGGCGAGGCGCTGGCGGAGTACACGTCACAGATGGCGGCCCTGTCCAACGCGGAGCGCGAACAATTGGCCGCGTCCAACAGCGTCTCGCAATTGACGGAACGACGGGAAGCGCTGGAGCGTCAATACCAGGAATGGGAACACACGGGCGCAAAGCGCTTGAAGGAAGTGAACAAGATTCTGGAAAGTGGCAAGTACGCCGTTGAGGCACACAAGACGCTCAAGCAGCTCGACAAGGAACTGGCGCGGCTGGGCTACGACCCGTCGGCGCACGAGGCGGCCCGTCAGGCGGAGGCGGCCCAACGCGAGGCGGAAGATCAACACTTGAACCTTGAAAAGGCCAAAGCCGCGTTGCAGCCCATCGAGGATGAGATCGCCAACTTAAGATCGGAAATTGGGAATCGGGAGTCGGAAATTGGGACACAGCGGGCCGACTATGAGCGCGTCGCGTCGGCGCTGGCGGCGGCCGAGGCTCAATCCCCCAGCCTGGACCAGGCCGAGCGCGAGTACTTCCGCCTGCGCGAACAGGAGAACCAGGCCCGCGACGAGATGGTAGCTGCCCGCCAAAAAGTGGACGTACTGGCCTCGCAGCGCACGCGCAAAGTGGACCTGCTATCTCAGCGCGAGGAACTCCAGCGGAACATCGTCCGCCACAAGACACTTGAACGCGCCTTTGGCAAGGATGGCGTCCCTGCCCTGCTAATTGAACAGGCCCTGCCACAGATCGAGGAGCGCGCCAACGACCTGCTCGACCGCTTGAGCGACGGTCAGATGAGCATCCGCTTCGTGACGCAGGCCGAGTACAAGGACAAGAAGCGCGAGGACCTGCGCGAGACGCTCGACATCCAGATCAGCGACGGGGCGGGACTGCGCGATTATGAAATGTACTCAGGCGGAGAGGCCTTCCGCGTCAACTTCGCCATCCGCCTGGCGCTCTCGGAGGTGCTGGCTCAGCGCAAAGGTGCGCGCTTGCAAACCCTGGTCATCGACGAAGGCTTCGGCTCGCAGGACGCTCAGGGACGTCAGCGTTTGATCGAGGCCATCAACACGGTCAAGCCCGATTTTGCGAAGATCCTGGTCATCACGCACCTGGATGAGTTGAAGGACGCCTTCCCGACGCGCATCGAGATCGAGAAGACGGATGGAGGGAGTCAGGTGGTGGTGAGGTAGGGGGAAAAGTGGGGGAACGAGTGAATTGGGGAATAGAAAATGTTTGAACTGTGTATAGATCTGGCGAGTGAACTTCCAACAAGCCTACTGTTCTAGGATTGGAGCGGATGAGGTTGCCCGCCAAGGCCGCGCGAGCACTTGGCACCCCTATTATCCAATACCCACTTTGTTGGTGTTTATATTATTAAGAGGCTCTTCTCTCTAAAATTAAAATAATTGTTAGTCGTTTTCCTTTAGGGTGACTCTGGGTTTTGCAGGTGGATTATTATCTCTTTCAATTGCTTCAAGAACACTCCGAACTTTTCTTTCTGGAATTCTATAAGTGTAAATTCTGTCATCAAGCTTCAAGGTCAGGGTAGAGTCTACGAGTGTTGCTAAAAATTTTTCCAATGGTATGCCGCTGTTGTGATCGGACTCACCGTCTTGGGTTATTACAAAAGGAATGACAAGTGTTACATCATCGCATTTAGGAGGAATCCCATTGGTATTAGCAGGAGGGACACTTTTGCCCTTTTCGTTATCGTGCAAATAAACAGGATGGGTTTCGTTTGTAATATTGGAACGTAAAAAACCAGAAATGTGGATGATGGGTTTTGACGATTTGTTTTTTCCGTAAAAAACAAAACTGATTATGTGGTTAAATTTTCCATTGCTCAAACTACAACTTATAAATCTTCGATTAGTATCCAAAACAAATTCATTTGCCCGTCTATACAACAATACAGCTATCCAGATAAAACTGAGGACAATAGCTAATATAACTACTATGAGTTTAATATTCGTAGATGTAAAAAAGGGTTTCCCAGTAACTTGGAAATAAATGTTGTCGCCAAAAAGTAGAGTAATAATGGTTAACCCAATCCCTAGAGTCTCAAAGATATTTTTTCTATTCACATTTATATCCTTCCCGATTTTTTATGAAAACAATACCCAACTAATATATAGGACGCCATATACTAAAATACCTGAATAATTTTAACACTTTGGTGGACGACCTACAATATCCACAATTTCACTCCTCCTCACAGCTAACTTTCTTTCTAAAGATGAACACATACGACGATAAACCAAGTGTTTTCAAAAATATCAACTTGATTGGGACAAAATATGATAAATGACGAGAGAACTTACAAAGTCAGTGAGTTTGAAGTTTTTCCCTAAATTGACCATGCAGAAAGCGAATCAAACACGTAATGGATACTACGGGGTAGTCGTCTTCACTTCATGCTTCCACTCATCATCTCCACTCTTGTCTTTTTAATTGGAATTGCCATTATTTTCTGGCTGCACAATCAATACCATCTCGACATCATCGTCGAGTCCCTCCCTTCGACTTCGCTCAGGGAGAAAGGGGCAGTTCCGCTGATCTCGGTCTGCATCCCTGCACGGAACGAGGCGCGCAACATCGGCCGATGCGTGGGGGCAGTGCTGGCGCAGGATTATCCCAACTTCGAGGTCATCGTGCTGGATGACCGTTCGACGGATTCCACACCTGAGATTCTTCGTGGCTTCGAGGTTCAAGATGACAGACTAAAAATAATCCACGGCGTGGACCTGCCCGCGGGCTGGGCGGGCAAGCCGCATGCGTTGTATCAAACGGCAAAAGTGGCGAGCGGCGAGTGGCTGTGCTTCATCGATGCGGATACCTTCCTCGCGCCGCAAGCCCTGTCCGCGACATACGCCAAGGCCCTCAAAACCCGCGCCGACATGCTGACCCTGATGACCTTCCAGATCCTCGGCTCGTTCTGGGAAAAGACGGTCATGCCGCTGGTGATGACGGCGCTCTCGGTGGGATTCTCGCCGCGCAAGGTCAATGACCCGTCCACGCGGGATGCCATCGCCAACGGACAGTTCATCTTCATCAGGCGGACGGTCTACGACGCCATCGGCGGACATGAGCGCGTCAGGGATCAGATCGTGGAGGACAAGGCCATCTCCGAACAGGTCAAGTGGAACGGCTATCGCCTGGTGGTGGCCGACGGGATGCAGGTGGCCAGCACACGCATGTACACCTCCCTGCCCGAGATGTGGGAAGGCTGGACCAAGAATATCTATCTCGGTCTGTCAGACCATCCATCCCTGTTGCTGCTGGGAGCCTTCGGCGCAACGCTGGCGGTTATCGCGGCGGTGGCGCTGCCCGCCTGGCCGCTACTTGGTTTGGGATGGTGGCTGAATGGCGGCGGGTGGCAGGCAACAGCCGTGATGGCGGAATCCGCCCTGTTGTGGGCGTACCTGCTCAGGGTCCGTGCGAGAGCGGCACAGAAGATGAGAATCTCGGGCTGGTGGGCGTTGTCCACGCCGCTGGGGGCGGGCGTCTTCGCCGCCATGATGCTCACTTCCGCATGGAAGGTGCTGTCGGGCCAGGGGGTGACGTGGAAGGGCCGCGTATATTCCAAAAAGTGACAAACTCCCTTCGCTAGCTTGGCGAAGGGAGTTTTCTTGCTTGACAATCTTTACCTCCTTTGTTATATTTTGATTCATTCTGATAAATATAACAAAAGGTAACAATGCCCCACTCCGCCAGCCGTGAACAGAAGATTCTCGAGATCTTGAAAAACCAGGGCAGCGCGTCCATCCAGGAACTGACCGAAACACTGGGCGTTTCGGCGATGACCGTCCATCGCGACTTGAATCGCATGGCGGCGGCGGGAGCGATCCAAAAAACGCACGGGGGCGCATCGCTGGCAACGGGCTCAACAGGCGGCTGCGCCATGTGCGGAAAACCCATCAGTGAGCGCACCCTGTTCCTGTTCCACCTGCCCAGCGGTGAACAGCGCCGCGCCTGCTGCGCCCACTGCGGGCTGGCCCTCTTTCAGGGGACGCCCGGTGCAACCCAGGCCATGACCGCCGACTTTCTGCACGGACACATCGTCAGCGCGGGACAGGCGGTCTATCTGCTCGGCAGCGAACTGACGGTCTGTTGTGTGCCAAGTGTGTTGAGTTTTGGTTCCCCCGCCGAGGCGGAACGTTTCCAAAAGGGATTCGGCGGACGGCTGGCCAATTTGCAGGAAACCCTGCATTTTCTGCATGAAAGTATGCAGGCCAGCCCTTCCGCATAGCTTCCAAAATCGCCAAAGGAGAAAGAGAATGAAGAGATCTTTGACGTTTGCCCTGATGGGCATGTTATTGTTGAGCGCCTGTGGGACGGGTGGAGGCGAAGTGATCGAGGTTCATGACCCGTGGGCGCGACCCGCCATAACGGGCGAGAACAGCGCCATTTATCTTCTGCTCCACAACCACACCGCCAACGACGACGAACTCATGAGCGCTTCGAGTGACGTAGCTGCGAGCGTTGAACTGCACGAAAGCAAGATGGTGGAAGGCAGCGACATGATGGAAATGACGCCCGTGGCGTCGGTGCCCCTGCCCGCCGATGGTGAGGTAGAGTTCAAGCCGGGCGGCCTGCACATCATGCTGTTCGGCCTGAAACGTGACCTGAAGGTGGGTGACCAGTTCGACGTCACCCTGACCTTCAAAAGCGGCCTGACCCTCAAGGTGACCGTCCCCGTCATGGAAAACATGGACGGCACCCACATGGACGGCATGTAACCTTTTCGCAGTTCGTCCAATCCCCATCCTTTTGCAGGATGGGGATTTTTTGATTCTCCAGTTTTGTGACTAAAGTCACAACAAATACGACTAATTCTGTATAGAATTAGAGCAGGATTAATACTTGATTCCATAAAGGTGCCGCATGTCCAAACTCCCGATCTTCATCGCCCTTGCAGCCGCAGCGATCGCCCTGGGGGCCTTCGTCCTGGTGACCGACGCGCCCGCCTATGCGGGCACCGCCTCGGACACCTGCAACAACTGTCACGTGATGGAGCCCATGTACGAAAACTACTATCACGCCGCTCATCAGCGCGCGGCCGAATGCGCCGACTGTCACCTGCCCCACCAAAACGTCATCGCCTATTACATCGAAAAAGGACGCCAAGGCGCACACGACGTGTATGTCTTCAGCCTCGGCAAGACGCCCGAGGTGATCCGCGCCAACGAACACTCGCAGGAGATCATCCAGTCGAACTGCATCCGTTGCCATCAGCAGACGGTCGAGACCATCACGATGGGCGCCCAGCCTTTCGACCGTCAGTGCTGGGACTGTCACCGAAACGTGGCCCACGGTCCGCGCGGACTCTCGAATACCCCTTATCAGGACTCTACTCTCTATCCCATCAAATAGGAGAATGCATCCATGAAACGCTACACCACTTTAATCCTTGTTGGCATCATCGTCCTGCTGGCCGCCGTGTTGACGGGGGTGCTGGTCTTCATCAAGAACCAGCCCACCCAGGAACGTGCCGTGGCCCCCATCGTCGAGATCAAGCCGATGGAACCCGATTCCTCGAAGTGGGGCATCAACTTCCCCAATCAGTGGAATTCGCTCCAAAAGACCGCCACCAATAGCATCGACACCACCTACGGCGGCTCGTCCAAGTTCTCGTGGCTGGAACGTGATCCGCGCCAGTTGATCCTCTTCGCGGGTTATCCGTTCAGCAAGGAATACAACGACGACCGCGGTCACATGAATGCGCTGGAGGATGTCCGCAGCACCAAGCGCCTAAACCTGAACGACGAGGATCCCAAACACACTCCCGCCACCTGCTATTCCTGCAAGAGTTCCAACAACCCCGGTCTGTGGGCCGACATGGGCATGGCCGCCTTTGACGCCATGACGTTCAATGAGATGACGCCCAACATCCAGGAGCCCATCGGCTGCGCCAACTGCCACGAAGCGGGCACCATGCGCCTGATCGTCACCAACCCCGCGCTCGACGAGGCACTCAAGGCCCAGGGCAAGGACTGGCATGACTTCACCCGCCAGGAAATGCGCTCGTTGGTGTGTGCCAACTGCCACGTCGAGTACTATTTCGCAGGTCCCGAAAAATACCTGACCTTCCCGTGGGCCAACGGCACGCGCATCGACCAGATCGTCTCGTACTATGAAGAGAACGGATTCAAGGACTGGGAATATCCCGAGACGGGCACACCCATGCTCAAGGCTCAGCATCCTGATTACGAAATGTTCACCGCGGGCTCCACGCACTACAACGCAGGCGTGGCCTGCGCCGACTGCCACATGCCTTACGTACGCGATGGCGCGTCCAAGTACTCGATGCACGATGTCCACTCGCCGCTGCTCAACCCCGAACTGGCTTGCGGACAGTGTCACAGTGACACCGATTCCGTGGTGCGCCGCGTCAACTTGATCCAGGAACAGGTCGCCACGACCAAGCAATCCACCGAGGATGCCATCGTGGACGCGATCAACGCACTCAAGGCCGCCGCTGCCAATCCCAATGCCGACCAGGACCTGCTCGACCAGGCCCGCAACCTGCATCGCAAGGCCCAGTTCATGTGGGACTTCGTCTCCGCCGAGAACAGCATGGGCTTCCACAACCCCGAATACGCCCTCAAGATTCTAGCCGACGCCACCAACCTGGCCCGTCAGGCTCAGATGCTGGCCGCGCAATCTGTCAACGATCCGAGCCTGCTCACGACCGACACCTTCTACACCCCCACTCCCGCTCCGTAAACCTTTCCACTTTCATTGAAACTGGCGAAGACCTTGATCTTCGCCAGTTTTTATTTTCGCCAAAAGCGGGAACATTATGGAGCAGACCGTCGTCCTGCCCGCATAGGAGATTCGTCATGAGAAAAATCATCTTTATTGTTTTAGCCATCGCCATGACCGCCTGCGCCATCGGCGCAAAGAACGACCTTACCGCCAACCAGGAAAAATGGCAGACCAGCGGCGTGACCCATTACCGCTTCGATCTCGACGTCATCTGTTTCTGCGCCTTCCGTGATCGGATGCCGCTGCACATCGAGGTCAAGGATGGGCAGGTCGTCTCGATGACCTACGCCGATGGGACCGCCATCCCCGCCGACGACCCGATCCGCGAGACCTTCGACCGCTACGCCACCTTCGACGCCCTTTTCGCGGACCTTCAGTCTGGTCCCGCTTCAAAGGCCGAAGAGGTCACGATCCAGTACGATCCCACCTACGGCTTCCCCAGCGACGTCAACATCGACCAGATCAAGGCTGCCATGGATGACGAACTACATTTGACGGTGTCGAACTTTGAAGTATTGAAGTAACTTGATTTCGCCTTGAGCACAATCGAAGGGCGAAATTAATAAAACAAAAAGGTCGCGCTAATCAGCGCGACCTTTTGTCATTTATTCCTTTGGCGCATCGCGGACGATGTAGAGCGGCCTGCCCTTGGCCTCATCGTACAGGCGGCCGATGTACTCGCCCAAAATGCCCAGAGAGATCAACTGCACGCCGCCGAGGAAGAGCACCGAGATGAGCGTGGTGGTCTGTCCCTCGAAGAAGTGGGAGCCCGCCAGGCGCAGGACCGCCACCACGGGAATGGCCAGGATCGATACACCCGCCGAGAGGAACCCAAAGAATGTGGCCACCTGCAGCGGGAAATATGAAAAGCTGGTAATGGCGTTCAATGCCAGGCGCAGCATCTTCTTGAACGGATACTTGGTTACGCCCGCGTGACGGGCGGCGCGCTTGTACTCCACGCCGATCTGCTTGAATCCCACCCAGGCCGACATGCCGCGCGGGAAACGGTGACGTTCCTTCATCTGCTTGAGCACATCCACCACCTTGCGGTCCATCAGGCGGAAATCGCCCGTGTCGACGGGAATCTTCACATCGGTGATGCGGTAGATGAGGCGGTAGAACATCGAGGCGGTGAACTTCTTGAACCAGGTCTCGCCCTCGCGTTCGGCGCGCACGGCATAGACCACCTCGTAGCCTTCTTGCCATTTCTTCGCCAGATCGAGGATGACCTCGGGCGGGTCCTGCAGGTCGGCATCGATGATGACCACGGCATCGCCGCGGGCGTAATCCCAGCCTGCGGTGATGGCGATCTGGTGGCCGAAGTTGCGGGCAAAGATGACGGGGCGAATGTGCTTGTCGGCGGCGGCCAGTTCGCGAATCTTTTCGGTCGAGCCGTCGGTCGAGCCGTCGTCGACAAGGATCAGTTCCCAGGGCTTGCCTGTGGATTCCATCACTTCGGTGACACGGCGATGCAGAAGGGGCAGGCTCTCGATTTCGTTGTAGATGGGCGCGATGATCGAATAGATGACACTCATTGGCTTTTTTCCTGTTTCTCGATTGGTTTTCTCTTCAAAGCGCGCAGGCGGGGCGGCTGTTGCCCCCCGTCGGGCGCGACAAATTGTCGTTCGCCATCGTCGGCAAACGGAGGCAGGTCGAGCACGCGGCGGCGCAGATATTCCAAAATAACGATGGCGGAGGCCAGCACGGGCACCACCAGCAGGGCACCCATGATCCCCTCCAAGATGGTGGCGATCATGATGGCGATGAAGATCACAGCCTCATTCATGTGGACACTGCGTCCCATCACGAATGGGCGCAGGAAGAAGTTCTTCAGATTGATAAGGACCAGGTATACAAGCAGGACGATGCCCGCCACCGCCACATTAGGCAGGTCGATCCAGTTCGAGCCTTCCAGCAGGGCCACGGCGATGGCCAGCACGGCCGCCAGGAAGGGACCCACGTCAGGCACCAGGGTAAACAGTCCCGCCACCACGCCCAGCACCAGTGCGCCCGGGATCCCCAGAATGAACCAGGCAATGGTGAAGACTACGCCGACGATCAGCATCAGCACGATCTGCCCGCGCAGGTAGGCCATCCAGATACGGCGCACGCGGCGATATAGTTCACGCATATCGTCCTGATGGGCGGGCGGCGCAAGTTCAATCAACCAATCGCGCATACGCGGCCACTCGGTCATGAAGATATGGATGCTGACCACGATGACCAGGACCCACAACGCGCCCACCGAGGTGGTTTCCAGCCAAGCCAGGACTTGTTCAGGAAGGGGACTCAGCACCGCGTCCTGCAAGTGGGCAAAGTTGGAGGCCAGGTTCTCCAAGTGGAATTCCATGTTCATGAACACGACCGGCTTGGAGAGGATCGCGCTGAACTGCTGATTGAGGTCGAGTACATCACGAACGACGAACTGCAACTCGTCGAAGAAAATTGGCGTGAGGGTGGCGGGCACGCCCACCAGCAGGATCAACGCCGAAAAGTAAACAATATTCACGGCGGCGGCGCGAGAGAGTTTCGTCTGCTGGGTGAGGAAGAAGACCACGGGGTTGATCAGGTAGGCGACAAAACCCGCAATGACCAACGCCCGCACGGCATCGCGGGCGTAGATCATGAACGCAATCAGGCCGAAGAAGAGGATTCCGCCCGTGACGTATCGAAAGGGGAGACTCCAGGATTCAGGCCGCTTCATAACACTTTCTTGACGGCATCGAGAGTCGGCTCGATGATCGGCGCCTGCGGGACGACCTGCATGGCGGCGCGCACGTCCTTGAGGCCGCTGCCCGTATTCAGCACGAGGACGGGGTCCTCACCGCTGACCAGGCCTGAGGTCGCCGCCTGGACCAGGCCCGCATAAGCCGTGGCGCCCGCAGGTTCGGCGAAGATGCCCATCTTGCCAAGGTCGGCGATGGCCTGGAGGATGTCTGCATCCTTGACCGTGAGGTAGGTGCCGTTTGTGTCGCGCGCGGCGCGAACAGCGCGAACGCCGTCACGCGGCAGGTCGACGGAGATACTGTCAGCCAGGGTGGTGGCGGAAACGGGGACGATGGTCTCGGTCCCCGCGCGGAAAGCGTTGGCGATGGCGGCCGACCCTTCAGCCTGCACCCCGACGATGCGCGGCATGCGCGCGATCCAGCCGAGGTTGAAGAGGTCCTTGAAACCCTTGTGGATGCCCGAGATGATGTTGCCATCGCCGACCGAGACGAAGACCGTCAGCGGGGCGTGGTCCGAATCGGGGCCGATCTTCTCGTGCCATTCGCGGTGGACGGTCTCCCACCACTCCCAAATCTCATAGGCGGCGGTCTTCTTGCCCTCGGCCGTGAAGGGATTGTAGCCGGTGTTGCGGCAATACCAGCCGAATTCCTGCGAGGCCTTAATGGTCAGGTCGAAGGCGTCGTCGTAAGTGCCATCCACCAGGATGACCTTCGCGCCGAAGACGAGTAACTGCGCCACCTTTGCGGGCGGCGCGGACTTGGGCGCGAAGATGACGGACTTCTGCCCCACCGCAGCGGACATGCAGGCCAGGGCCGCGCCTGCGTTGCCCGTGGAGGCGGTTACCACCACATCGGCTTTGATCTCGCGGGCGCGCGCCACCAGAATAGCGCTGGCGCGGTCCTTGAAGGAGGCCGAGGGATTGCGCGATTCGTCCTTGAGCCAAAGATGTTTGAGGCCGAGGCGCTCCGCTAGACGTGGCAGGGCAAAGACGGGAGTCCAGCCTGCGGCGTGGAGCGGGGTCCCTTCGCCCGGGGGCTCGGGAACAGGCAACAGCGGCAGATAGCGCCACAGGGACGGGTCCGTGCGGGAGGTGATGTCCTCGGGCTGGTACTTGGCGCGCAGGGCGTCGAAATCGAGCACCACGTCGAGGTTGCCGCCATCGTGCGGGCAGGTGTAGGTGACCTGGCCCGGGAGGAACTCGCGGCCGCAGATCGAGCAACGATAGCCAGTGAATTTGTTCATGGGCATCCTTTTGTTGGCTTGATTTTACTCGAATAGAACAAACCCGAGTGTCGAAAAAGGACTCTCAGCCTGAGCCAAGAGTCCTTTTGGGTTTCACTTTTCCTTTTACTTCGTCTCTTCCCGTTCCCACAACTCCCTAGCGATCATCTCCTGATCGACGGGGGTCTTGAAGATGCGCACGCCGACGGCGTTGTAGATGGCGTTGGTGATGGCGGGTGTGGTGGGGATGCTGCAAATCTCGCCGACACCCTTGGCGCCGTAGGGCCCGCTGGAGATGGGATGCTCGACGATGATCGAGGTGATCTCGGGTGTGAGCATGATGCCGGGCACGCGATAGCGCGCCAGGTGGTCGGTGACCACGTTGCCGTTGTCCACGATGAACTCTTCAGTGAGACAGTTGCCGAGGCCCATCATCACGCCGCCTTCGATCTGTCCCTGCAGGCCGAGCGGGTTGACGGCCATGCCCACGTCATTGGCCGAGATGACCTTGAGCACGCGCACTTCGCCCGTCAGTTTGTTGACTTCCACCTCGGCAGCTTGCACGCCGAACGAGAAAGCGAAGTGCATGTCACCGCCTTCACCGAGCGGCATGGTCTTGGGCGCTTCATACTCGTAGCGGACTTTCGGTTGCTGGCCGATGGCAGTCATTTCCTTGTAGATTTCGGCATACGTCATCGAATGGCCGTTGACGTGGACGATGCCGTCCTCATAGCGGATCTGCTCGGGACGCACGTCGAACTTCTCGGCCATCGTGGCGGTGATCTGGTCGCGCAGGGTCTTGGCTGCATAGCGCGAGGCATTGCCCGTCACGAAGGTCTGACGCGAGGCAGTGGTCGGGCCGCCGTTGGGAGCCAGGTCGGTATCCATGACCAACACGCGCACCTGCTCGGGCGCGACGGCCATTTCCTCGGCCACGGTCAGGCGCATCACGGTGACCAGTCCCTGGCCGAGTTCGGCGGCGGAGCTGCGCACCTGGAAGGTTCCGTCTTCGTACAGTTCCACGTCCGCGCCAGAGATGTCAGGTGCGCCGCCACCTAGGCCCGTGTTCTTGTAAGCGGAGGCAAAGCCCCAGGCGCGCACCAGGTTCGGGTTGGCGGAGTCCACTCGCGGGGCGAAGGGTCTGGGCGTGTGCTTGCGCATCTCCGCATCGACGCGGTCAATGCATTCCGTCAGGCCGACCGATTCGTTCAGCACCTGTCCCGTGTTGGTGACACTGCCGACGTGCAGCGCGTTCATGCGGCGTAGCTCGACGCGGTCCACGCCGACCGTGTCGGCCAGCATGTCCATCATCGACTCGACCGCAAAGGCGGACTGGGTCACGCCAAAACCGCGGAACGCGCCCGCGGGTGGGTTGTTGGTGTACATGGCGTAGCAATCGGCGCGGACGTGCTCGATGTCGTACGGACCCGCCGAGTGCGTGGTGGCGCGGGTCATGACCTTCTCGCCGAGCGAGGCGTACGCGCCCGTGTCGCCGTAGAGTTCGGTCTCCATCGCCACGATGCGGCCATCCTTCTTCGCACCCAGCTTGACGCGGATTTGTGTGGCATGGCGCTTGGGATGCACGAGCAGACTCTCGTGACGGTCGAAAAGCAGCTTGACGGGCCGCTGCGTGACGTTCGCCAGCATGGCGACGTGGATCTGACCCATGATGTCTTCCTTGCCGCCAAAGCCGCCACCCATCAACTGGCCGACGACGCGCACGCGCTCCTCGGGCCAACCCATTACCCGCGCCACCTGCGTGCGGTCCTGATAGGGGATTTGCGAGCCGACGTAAATTTCCATGCGGCCATCGGGCAGCGGCACGCCGATGGAGCACTCGGGCTCGATGAAGGCGTGGTCGGTCGTGGGCGTGTGGAAGGTGTGTTCGAGGATCACATCCGCCGAGGCGAAGCCCGCATCCATGTCACCCTTGCGGACCTTGATGTGCTTGAGCAGGTTGCCCTTCTCGTGGATCTGCGGGACGCCTTCCTGCCGCGCCTGGACGGGATTCGTAATCACGGGCTGGAGGTCAAACTCGGCCTCGATCAGACCGACAGCCTGCTCGGCGATCTCTTGCGTTTCCGCCGCGACGATGGCGAGCGCGTCGCCCACGTAGCGGACACGCTCTCCGATGCCGACCATCACGGGCCAGTCGAAGATGACCAGACCGTGATTCTTTTCCGCGGGGATGTCTTCCGCGGTGAGGACGGCGGCCACTCCAGGCAGCGCCTTGGCCTTGGAAATATCCAGCTTCTTCAGGAAGCCGTGGGGAATCATGGCGCGCTTGGCCTTGGCATACAACATGCCGTCGAACTTCAGATCGTCGGTGTAGAGGGCTTCGCCTGTCACCTTCTCGACCGCCTCGGGGCGCAGATGCGAGTGTCCGACGGTCTTATGCTCGTGAATCGAGTCAGGGATATGAGTCGGCTTCTGGACGGGTTCCCCCGTGCGCAGGGCCTGAGCCGCGGCGAGGATAGCATTCTCGATGGATGGATAACCCGCGCAGCGGCAGAGCGTATCCTTGAGCGCAAAGCGGATGTCCGCGCTGTCGGGGTTGGGATTGCGCTTGAGCAGTGCGTATGCGGTCAGAATCTGGCCAGGGATGCAGAATCCGCACTGGACAGCGCCATGCTCGACAAAGGCATCCTGCAATGGATGCAGCTTCATCTCTTCGTGGACGCGTTGGGCCAGTCCCTCGATGGTGACGATGGTCTTGCCATCCGCACGCTCGGCGGGATAGACGCAGGACATCATCGGCTGACCATCCACGAGGACAGTGCAGGCGCCGCACTCAGCTTCTTCACAGCCGATCTTGGTGCCTGTCAGGCGCAGACGTTCACGCAGCATGGTGGATAGGGTCTCACCTGGAATGGACTCCAGCGAATATTGTTTGCCATTAACAGAAAGATTGATGGTTGACATAACGATAATCCTATTCAGCGCGTTTCCACGCAGTATCAAGCACGTCCTTCAGCAAGCCGCCGACGATGTGCCGCCGATAGTCGGCGCTGGCGCGGCGGGCGCTGGTGCGGAACTTGGCCTGATCCAACAGACAATCGAGCGCGTGGGCAAAGGTCTCATCGTTGAAGGATTGTCCGCGCAGGAAGGCTTCCGCTTCGGTGGCGCGGAAGGGGGTCGCGCCGCCCGGGCCAACGGCGATGTGAATATCCCTGACGAGGTCGCCGTCACGTTCGAGCCAGACCGCGCAGTTCAGGATGGGCAGCGCCACACCCTGCGGACGCATGATGCGCTTGAAGCACGAGGCCTGATGAGGCCTGGCGATCGGCAGGTAGAAACCGACGATGATCTCTTTGGTCTTGTCGATGGCTGATTTGCCCGGGCCGAGGAAGAGCGAGGTGAACGGCATACGGCGTCGGCCCGCTGCGCCGGCCACTTCGGCTACGGCATCCAGCGCTGTCAGGGCGATGGTCCCGTCGGCGGCGGGCAGGGCGTGGGCCACGTTTCCGCCCAGGGTGGCGGTGTTGCGTACCTGCGGACCCGCGATCAGATTCGCAGCCTCGGTCAGCGCCTGGGCGTGGGTGCCCACCAGAGGGTCCAGAGCCACCTGGTTGACGGGCACGGCCGCGCCGACGTAGAGTTCATCCCCGCGCAATTCGAGCGCGGACATCTCGGGGATGAAGGTCAGATCGATGAGAGTGTGGACGGGGGGATGGTTGCCCTGACGCAGGTCGAGCATCAGGTCGGTGCCGCCCGCGATGGGCAAGGCAGGACCCGCGGCCGAAGCCAGGTCCTGCACAGCCTCCGCGACGGAGGTGGGACTTTTGTATTCCTGCCAAAGGTTCATAGGTGGTGTCCTTTCTGTGGACGGCGGTACTTTTCGGTGGGTGCTACACGACCCAACGCCGCTGGTTTCAGCCAGCGACCACCGAACCGATGGATTTATTTATTTTACAACAGGCGCACTCTCTTCAGGGTGGACACCTGCCATCAACAAACCAAGCCGTTCAGGGGTGGCATCTTCGCGCGGGACGATGTCCATGACCTGGCCTTCGTAGAGAACAGCGATGCGGTCGGACAGGGCCAGGATCTCGTCTAGGTCCTCGGAGATGAGCATGACAGCCACGCCCTTACGGCGCTGTTCGAGCAATTGCTCTCGCACGTATTCGGTTGCGCCAATGTCGAGTCCGCGCGTGGGTTGGGCGGCGATGATGACGCGCGGGGTGCGGAAGATCTCACGGGCCAGCACCACCTTCTGGATGTTGCCGCCCGAGAGGTTCTTGGCCAGCGTGTCGCGCGAAGGCGTCTTGACATGGAACTGCGTGATGAGCTCATCCGCGTGGCGGGAGATCTCACGCAGGTTGAGCAGGCCCGAGCGCGAATACGGCATCTTGGTATGCTCACGCAGGATCATGTTCTCGGCCACCGAGAAATCCTTGATCACGCCGTCGCGCATGCGCTCCTCGGGGATATAGGACAACATACGGTCGGTGACCTCGGCGGGAGTCAGTCCCGTGATGTCCCTGCCCTCCAGGAGGATCTTTCCACCCGTGACCTTGCGCAAGCCTGTGACGGTCTCGGCCAATTCACGCTGACCGTTGCCCGAGACGCCTGCAATGCCCAGGATCTCCCCCGAGCAGACCTCCAGGCTGACGCCGCGCAGGCCAGGCGTACCGCGGTCGCTGCCACAGGCCACGTTCTCAAGTTGCAGACGGGCTTCGGCGCATTGGACCTCGCCGCGGTCGGGGGCGAAGGTTACTTCGCGGCCGACCATCCAGTTGGCCAAGTCCTGTTTGGTGATCTCGGACGTGGGGCGGGTCCCGATCTTGCGCCCGTCGCGCAGCACAGTGATGCGGTTACTGATCTCGACCACCTCATGCAACTTGTGGGAGATGAAGACGAGTCCATGCCCATCGCGGGTCATCTGGCGCATGATGACGAACAACTCGTCCACTTCCTGCGGGGTCAGCACGGCGGTGGGCTCGTCGAGGATGAGCAGGGCCGCGCCGCGATACAGGGCCTTGATAATCTCCACACGCTGCTGCTGCCCCACGGACAACTGCCAGACGTAGGCGGAAGGGTCGATCTTGAGGCTGTAGATCTCAGCCAGTTCGAGGATGCGTTTCGAGACGCGATCCAGGTCAGTGAGCGCGCCGCGCGAGGAGGGCAGACCGAGCGCCACGTTCTCGGCCACGGTCAGGGTCGGCACCAGCATGAAGTGCTGATGAATCATGCCGATACCCAGGCGGATCGAGTCGGTGGGCGAAGCAATCGTGACGGGTTGGCCGTTGAGCAGAATCTGGCCCTCGTCCGGGTGGTACAGCCCATAGAGGATTTTCATCAGCGTGCTTTTGCCCGCGCCGTTCTCGCCCAACAGGGCATGTACCTCACCAGCCTGCACGTCGAAGTCCACGTGGTCGCTGGCAAGCACACCGGGAAAGCGCTTGGTGATGCCGCGCATTTCGAGGCGGTCGATCCGCGTTCGGCCTGAGGGAAGGGTGTTTGCTTCGGTCATGGTGCCATCCTCGCTCGGGGCCGTGGGGACTGGATCCCCACGGCCATCGGTTATCGAAAGACGAACTTACGGCAGGGTGATGGTGATGCTGCCATCCTTGATGCCCTGGATGGTCTTGTCGGCCAGAGCCTTGGCGTCAGCGGACAGAGCGTAATCGGGGTTGAACTCGATCACCTCGCCGCCGTTGGCCAGGTTGGCAGTGAAGGACTTGCCGCCCAGGGTGCCAGCCTTGATGAGGGAGATGATCTCACGCAGGGCCACTTCCCAGTGATAGACCTGGCTGGCGACCACGATCTTGGGGGCCAGGGAGCTCTGATTAGACTGGGTACCGAACCACAGGGCATTGGCTTCCTGGGCCTTGCCGATCGCGCCGACCACCATCTGAGCGGTACCGGTCAACACGTCCGCGCCGGCGGCGATGTGGGTGTTGGCGGCCTCGGCGGCCAGGGCGGTGTCGGAGAAGGAGCCGATGTAGTTCACGTTGACCGTGGCATCGGGCTTGGTGGCCAGCACGCCAGCCTTGAAGCCGTCCACGTACAACTTGGCATCGCCGGTCTCGATCGGGCCGACCACGCCGATAACGTCGCTGGTGGACAGGGTGGCCGCCAGCACGCCGTTGACATAGCCGCCTTCCTGGGAGGCCGCTTCATAGGCGAAGATGTTGGGCTGGCCGAAGGTGTCGGCAGTGGTGCCCCAGGCGAAGCTGGTCTTCGGGAAGTCGGGGGCGATCTCCTGCAGGGAGGAACCGTACTGCGAGCCGTGGGCGATCACCAGGTCATAGCCCTGGGTGGCGTAGTCGCGGATGGCCGCGGCGGCGTCATCCACCACGAACATGTTCTCGGAATAGACAATCTCGAACTTATCGGGACCGCCCATTTCCTGCTGGATGCGGACGAGGGCGTCGTACATGCTCTGGCTAAAGGCCAGGTCATTGATGGCGCTCGGCATAACGACAGCCACGCGGAATTTCTTCTCGGGGGCCTGAGTGGCCTGGCCGCCGCACGCGCTCAGGACCATCGAAAGGACGACGATCAGGCTGACGAGCCAATAGATCTTTTTCATCTTCTTCTCCTGTTCATGAAATGAAAATTCGACAGACGGTACGGACCTTGCAGACATACGGTTGAAACTCCTTGTGCGGAAACCTCCTTGCCAAGAATATCAATCTTCGCGTTCGAACGGTTTCGACAGGGCCGAGGGAGCCCGAACCCGCGAGACCGTCGCAACCAAAACCAAAATGGTCAGGACGTAGGGCATCATCACCGCGATGTCGGAAGGGATCGGGATGCCCAGGACCTGAATCCACAACTGCAGCGAGTTGACCAGGCTGAACAACAGCGCGCCGCCCAACACGCCGACCGGGCGCCATGCGCCGAAGTACACCAGTGCCACGGCGATGAAGCCCTGTCCGCTGGTCATGCCCTGCTGAAAGACGTTCAACAGGGCGATGGAGAGCGAAGCACCCGCGATGCCCGAGAGCGTCCCGCCCAGGATGATCGTGAAATAGCGGACGCGCGCCACGCTCACGCCGAGCGAATCAGCCGCGTCTGGATTCTCGCCCACCGCACGGATCTTCAGCCCGAGCGTGGTCTTGTTCAACACGAACCAGGCCAGCGGCACCAGCAGGTACGCGCCATAGACGAGGACGTTCTGGCTGAAGAAAATCTCTCCAATGCCGGGGATGTCGCTCAGGACAGGAATGTGAACCTTGGGGAAGCCCTGGATGGTTTCCACCGAGCCCATCAGACTCTGGAAGAGCAGTTCGCTCATGCCCAGGCCGAACAGATAGAAGCCGATGCCGCTAATGCCCTGCTGGGCATGCAGGTTGACGGTCACGTAGGCCATGGCCAGCCCCATGAGCGCACCGACCAGCATGGCGGTCAGCAGGCCCAGCCACAGGTTGCCGGTCTTGAAGGTCACATAGAAGGCGGCGAAGGAGCCCAGCAGCATCTGGCCTTCCACGCCCAGGTTGAGCACGCCGCTCTTCTGGCCGAAGGTCTCGCCAATGGCGGCATACAGATAGGGGGTCGCCAGGCGGATGCCCGAGGCGAGGATGCCGATCAAAACGGTGACAGACAAAAGGTCCGAGATCATGCGCCTGCCTCCGCTTGTTGGGGTTTCTTATCGACGGGCGGTGGCGGAGTCTCGTCGGAGCCCGCAACAGCCATCCTCCTGCGCTGACGCCTGCGCCGCCAAATCTCGCTGCTGACCACGAAGATCACCACCAGGCCGTTTAGCACGGTCACCAACGCCGAAGGGACCTGGGTCATACGCTGCATCTTGTTCGCGCCGACCAACAACGCGCCGAACAGGATGGAAGCGGGGATGGACCAGATGGGATGCAACTGTCCGAACAGGGCCGCCACGATGCCGTTGAAACCTGCGCCGCCCGTGAAGCCCGAGGCCGAGCCGTCGGTGATCATGCGATAGTTGACGCCAAAGACCTGCACCGCGCCCGCCAACCCAGCAAAGGCTCCGCTAAGCAGCAGGGCCAGCACCATGTAACGCGGCACCTTGATCCCCGCGTAGCGCGAGGCATGCGGATTCTGTCCCACCGCGCGGATGCGGTAGCCCCAGGTGGTGCGTCAGAGCAAAATGTACACCAGCACCGCCAGCGCCACGGCGATCAGGGCCCCCGCATGCAAACGGGTGGGCACCAGACGCGCTAAATGGAATTCCTCGATCAGGCGGGCAGTCTGGGGAATCTTCGAGGCGCGTTCTGCCTGCGAGGGGTCGATCATCGGTCCGCGCAGCAGGAAGTTCATCAACTGCACGGCAATGGCGTTCATCATGACCGTGCTGAGAATCTCGTTGACGTTGAAATAAGCCTTCAAAATTCCAGGGATGCCGCCCCAGATGGCCCCGCCCATGAAGCCCGCCAACATCGATAGCGTAATGACCAGCCAGCCCGGCCAGTTCGTGAGGGACAGGCCAAGCCAGGTTGCCAAAACGGCACCGATGATCATCTGTCCCTCGCCGCCGATGTTGATCACATCCCCGCGGAAGGAAATGCAGATTCCCAATGCCACCAGCAGCAACGGCGTGGCCTTGACCAGGGTCTCGGCGAAGGCGTTGCCGCTCCCGAAGGCGCCCTCCCACATGGCGGCATATGCTTCGATTGGATTGACCCCCATGATCAGAAGCATCACGGCCCCCACCGCCAGCGCAGCCAGCGTGGCAAGGACGGGCAGTAATGCGTCGAACAGGGTACTCAGTCTTGTTCGCATGAAAGTGTCATCCTCCGCGCCAGTTCAAAAGTCATCTCACAAAAAATACAGGCATGTCAACTCCACGCCTGTACCAAACTCAATCGCAAAATCGTGTCGTCGAAATAATTGATGCCCAGGGCCAGGGGCAGATTGTTCCGCCCGTAGAAGGAAACCTGCAACTGAAGGACGGCTCGCCCGACTTCGCCGCCCAGGTATTGATGCGCCTCGGTCCCGATCAGCGCCGAGCGGATGTCGGTAATGGCAAAGCCAATCTTCTGGTGACAGTAGCGGTTGAAGATCTCGCGGATGTGCAGGTCGCCATCGATGTTCTCCATCGGTTCGCGCAACAGGGTAAAGGGCATCACGTTATTCGCCAGGATAACGGGCTGGCCGTCGGCCAGGAACAGACGCTTCATGCACAGCAGGTCCTCGCCCGTTTCCATCGCCAGGGCCTGGGCTTCCTTTTCAGTGGCGGGGCGTTTCACCACGGCCAGCGATTTGATGGTCGGGGTGAAGCCATTGTTTTCGATCAATTGCACCAGATCCCACAAATTCCACGCCTGCGCGCTGACGTCCCGTACGCGCGCGTTGACGTAGGTTCCATCCCCCTGCTTGCGGATAATCAGACCGTTGGCGGCCAGCTTGGCCAACGCCGTCCGCACCGTGGCGCGGCTGACTCCCAACCCCTCTGACAGCTCACTCTCAGACGGCATACGACTCCCAGGCAGGTAGACACCGCTCCGAATTCGTTCCAGGAGGATTTCGTCGACCTGATTGGCAACCGTTTTCGACTGGATGAGTTGCATAACACCTATTGGTTGGAGGATAGTCGTCTGACCTTTACTTTGTACAATGGCTCACGAAGTCATTGCTAGTGACAAAAAACACATCTTTTGTCTGACAGGCTTGGGAGGGATGCCCCACCCCTCCTTGCCGACGGCGCATAACACAAGTCCCGCAGGGTGCGGGACTTGCACAGACACTAATCCGACTCGAATGGTACGCCCAACGCCGCGGGCGGAGAAGCCCGCATGGCGCGCAGCAATTTCGTGAAGAAGCGGCGCGAACCCTCCGGCATGGAGGCCAGCCAGCGCTGGACCCATTCCGCGTTGCCGATGTTGACCAGCAGCAGCGTCAGGATCATCAACGGGAAGGGCGCCACCTGCAACACCTGCGACGGGATGCCAGGCAGGCGGGATTGGAGTACCAGTCCCAGCCATTGCAGCAACGAGAACAGATATGCACCAAACGCCGCGCGCATCGGGCTCCAGCCACCGAAGATGGTGATCGACAACGCAATCCAGCCGATGCCATCCAGACCGGTCTGCGTGCCCATCCAACCAGGTTTGACGTTCAATGTGTAGGCGGGGCCAGCCAAGCCCGCGATGGCACCGCCGATGATGGTGTAGACATAGCGCAGGCGGTTGACGTTCGCGCCGCGCACAAAGGCCGCAGCGGGACGGTCGCCGATGCCTTGCAGCATCAGGCCCGGGCGGGTGCGGAAAATCCACATCCAAGCCAGGATGATCACGATGTAACTCAGGTAGGTGATGATGTCCAGCCTGAAAAACAACGGGCCAAGGAGCGGAATATCCTTCAGGAGGGGAATCTGCCAGGTGGGCAGCGTCGGGCCAGGGGTGTTCATGTAGGGAACGCCCAGGAAGTAGGCCAGGTCACGGCAGGCCAGCGCCAGCACGAACCCGACCGCCACCTGCGATTGGTGGAGGGTGATGCTGCTGAACGCCACGATGAACGCCACCAGCGCGCCGATCAACATGCCCGCCAGAAAGCCCCAAAACAAGCTGTCGGTGAGATAGGCC
>CALFXA010000200.1 GCA_937928015.1 uncultured Anaerolineales bacterium
ATGCAAATGGATTAAAATGAAACCGTGGTTTCCGTTTTATCGGTAAAGGATAGTCAACTCCAAACGCAAATCAACCGCCCCATCTCATCAGTACAAAGGACCTAGCATGAAATTGGGATTGTCCGCCAGACAGACTCAAGGCGCGGCTGTCGATTCAACCCCGAGCGGCTTCCGCCTGACGATCCCCGCCTCGGACGGGTCCCGTTATGACGACGCCCAACTGGACAATTACACGGGTCTCGCGCGACGAGCCTTCCCCCACCGCTCCCTGGACCTGAGCCTGCGCGCCCGCGCTTCAGCCGACTCCGCGCCTGGGACCTGGGGCTTCGGCCTGTGGAACGATCCCTTCGGATTGAGCTTGGGCTTTGGCGGGAGTCCCTTCCGCCTGCCCACCCTGCCGAACGCCGCCTGGTTCTTCTACGCCTCGCCGCAAAATTATCTCTCGTTCCAAGATGACCCTTCGACAGGCTCAGGGCAGGCTCACCCTGCCCACGGCTTTCTCGCACAGACGTTTCGGTCGCCGCGTTTTCATCCATCGTTGATCGGCGCAGGGTTGGCCCTGCCCTTCTCGCGTGTCACAGCACGACGGAGGCTAAGTCAGGTCATCGCCGAGGATTCGGCCGCTCTCAGAGTAGACGTCACCCAATGGCACGGATACAGGCTGAAGTGGCGGGAAGATAGAGTCGCCTTCGAGGTGGATGACGTGCTCGTGTTGGAAACGTCGGTGAGTCCGCATCCGCCGCTGGGGCTGATCCTGTGGATCGACAATCAATTCGCGGCCTTCACCCCCGAGGGGAAGATTTCATTCGGGGTATTGGCGCATCCCGAGGCCTGGCTGGAGATCGAAGGTTTGGAAATAAAAAAAGACCCTAAAGGTTTTTGAAACCTTTAGGGTCTGGTTATTCTCAAGAACTACGCGGCTTTGGCTTTCTTGGACCGCTCCAGCCACATGTTGACCACGGCATAGGCCGCGGCCACGCCCAGGGCGATGGCACCCATCCCGTTGAGCGAGAGCGGCAGGCTCTTCTCGAACAGGCGCGCGGCTGCATCGAGCAGAACGCCCAGGATGAACAGACCGCCGAACATACGGTTGTGATAGAAACAGAAGCCCGAGAACCAGGTCGGCCAGAAGGCTTCGAAACCCGCGGGCGGACCCTCGGGGCGCGGCTTGGACAGCACGGCAACCGCATAGAAGGCGCGCTTGACCGCAAACAGCACCAGCAGCATGAAGGTGGAGAAATACCCCGTTGCGACCAGATAAATCACGACCGCATAGGCAATGACGATGGAAGCCATGTTAACGTAGCGTGCAAAGGTCTGGCCGACACGCACGGGGAAGGTGCCCACGCCCTTCTGCTTGTCGGGGATCATCTTGTCGATGTGTTTGCCGATGTTGATACTGGCCACGCTCAGGCCAAAGGGGATGCCCGCCAGCGCCACATTCCAGATATTCTCGAAGGTGCCGTTATGACCAAGAGCCAGCACGAAATATACGCCCGCAATCATGATCGGTCCCCAGATCAGGAAGATGGCCAGTTCGCCCAGGGCCCAATACTTGAGCGGCCATGTGTAGAACAAAAGGATCAGCGCACCGAAAGCAAACAGCCCGATGACGGTGGGGTTGAAACTGGTATAGAACAGCGCAAAGACCCCCGACAGGAAGGCGATCACGCCGCTGACCAGGAACCACTGAATCTGCTGGGGTTTGGTCCAGAAGCCCTGCACGAGCGGGTGGACGCCGTATTGCGTGCGGAAATAATTGTCCTTGTCCACGCCGCGCGAGAAGTCGGTGTAGTCGTTGAGCAGGTTGTTCGTCCCGTGGGCGATGAACAGGCCAAGGGTCAGGACGATCCACGGCAGCCAGGAAAAATATCCGTCGCGCCAGGCCAGCAATCCCGCGATGATGCATGAATAAATGGTGACGGTCGTTACCGCTGAACGAGTGGCGATCAGCCATTTGGAAATCACATCAAGGGCATCCCATTCCTTCTTGCTATCCATCTTGATGAGTTCCCATGAGGCCTTGCGCCACATGGCAAAATTGATCTTCATTCTTCCTCCAGTGAAGTTGATTGTGGCAAATTATACAACCAAACCCGGGCTTAAAAATAAAAGAGCGGAGGGTATCCGCTCTTTTTGAATTCTAGTGCCAGAAGGCTGGAAGGAAAACGCGCAGGAGCACGTCGATCAACAAGCCGAACATGAAGAGTGTGCCGAAGGAACGGTTGTTGCGGAAGGCCAACGGCGCAAAGTACAGCGGCCAGCCGCCCTGCCCGTCCGGGAATCCCTCGGGGCGTTCGGCGGGCTTGGGCTTCAGCAAGGCGGGATAGACCTGCAAAAAGGTCGGCAAGGCCAACAACACGATGGCCATGACCGGCGTGAAGAACTTGATGGCGATCAGGTAGAAGGTGAACAGGTACGGCAGGACCATCATGCTCAACACCGCGTAGCGGGCAGCCTTCTCGCCGATGACCACGGGCAGGGTGTGGATGCCCTTGGCCTTGTCGATGGTGAGCTTGTCGATGTGTTTGCCGAAGATGACGGTGGTCACGCCCAACACGTAAGGGATGCTGGCGATGACCACGTTCCAGTTCCAGTGATGAGCCAGGACGTAATATCCGCCGCCGATCATCAACGGACCCCAGACGATGAGCACCGCCACCTCGCCCAGACCCAATCCCTTGAGCGGCCAGGTGTAGAAGAGGACGAAGAACGCCCCCAGTCCCAGCAACAGCCAGATGAGCGGGTCGTTGGCGTTGACGAAGATCAGGTACAGGCCTGCCACGAGGGCGATCAGGCCCGTCACGGCAAAGTAGGTCAGGTGCTGACGCTGAGTCATCAGGCCGCTGGCGATGGGCTGTGCGCCGTACATCGTACGGTAGTAGTTGTCCTTGTCCACGCCGCGCACGTAGTCGGTGAAATCGTTGAAGATATTGTTGGTGGCGTGGGCCATGATCAGGCCGAAGGCCAGAGCCAGCCACGGCAGGAAGCTAAAGGCACCGTCGCGGAAGGCGAAGAGTCCCGCCAGGGCGGCAGAGATAAAGGTCATGATAAGGACGGCTGCGCGGGTCGAGATCAGCCACTTCGAGATCAGATCCAGACGGTCCCATTCCTCCTTGGAGACCTCTGGAATGACGTTGAGCGCTTTGCGCCACATACTAAAGTTCATTTCTTGCTCCTTTGGGAAATTTTAGCAATTATAACAACACCTGTCCGATTTATTCGTCACCCTCAAATCGTCGGAAGGAATCGCCCGTCAGGAATCTGACTCAATCAGGACGCGGCTTCTTCCGCGTCCTGATTCCAAAGACAGTCCACACAGCCTGTGCAGCGTCCTATTTGGGCTTGAGCGCCCCAAGCCATTCGCCGATCAGGCCACCGGGCAGGCTGGCAAATCCCAATTGGACCAGGCCCAGGTACACCAACCCGACCAATGCCGCCACAGCCAACACCGCGATCAGGACCAGCACGGTCCGTGTCCATTTGCGGAGACTGCCCGTCCCCCGCACCAGATAACCCACGAGGAAGATGCCCAGGTTGGCCGCCAACGTCACGAGCAGGGAACCGATCCCAAATTTCGTCACCGTATTGTTGAACCCCAACAGCGCGCCGACCACGATCAGGAACACTTCGAAGGCATACAGAACGCCCAGTCCATGACGGAAAAGGAGGTTGGGCAGGCTGCCCGGCAGCGCCACTTCCACCACCCCCATCGCCCATTGACCCAGGCGGGCGACCAGCGCCCCCGGGCTTCCCAGCGCCTGATAGGAGCCCGACAATCCCTGCATCAGTTTGCCCGTGACCGTTGCTCCGCGCGCGATCACCCTGGAGGTTTCCTCGGGCGGGAAGTCGTCCCGCACGCGGTGGACGCGGATGAAATATTCCAGCAAGGCGTTTCCATCGACCATGGCCGTCTCCAGGCTGGGCAGGGACGTTTCTGCCGCGCTCGCCGCCTGCGCGGTTTCATGTGCCTTGAGCTTTTGGTTGATGTCGGCAAGCGCGGCATCGAGCGATTGCAATGCCGCTTGTCCCTCCACGCGTGGGAGTTTTTCGCCGAACGGCCAGGGGGAAACGGCCCTGCCGATTTTTCGGCGTGTTTCCTCTAACATGGCCTTGTTCGCCCGTAGCCGCTGCACCTCGGGCGGAATCAACCCCGGCCTGGGACCCTGCGGCTGTGGCCGTGAAATGGGGTACGCGCCCACCTTGCCCGTCGCGTTGAGGGACTTTTGCAGGGTATCTGTCAGATCGGGGAGTAGGTCCTCGGCCAGGATGGCCTGATGGGCGGCGCGCAGACTTTCCTTCCGCACCTCAGGGTCCTCGCTCGGCGGCCAGAGCATATCGAACAGGCGCTCCGCCCCATCCAGCCTGCCCCACAACATATCATTCCTGCGCCATTCCTCGGCGAAGAAGGCGCCAAAACTAGCCAGTTTAATCCCCGCCAGTTTCTTTCGTCCCTGTTTGCGCTCGTCCACCAGACTGGTGGCATCCTCGGGGCTGACGCGCACCACCTCCACCACGTCCGACTCGCCGATGGGCGTGCCAAACTGAATCGGGAAGCTGATCATGTCGAAGTATTCGTAGCGGTCGAAGTAGAATCCGATGAATTCACGAATGAGCTTCTCTTCAGACGGGAAGGCGGGTAGGTTGCCCGATTTGGGCAGCATTTCTTTTTCGAACGGCGGAATCTTCCCATCTCTGCCGTAGATTTTCAGAGGTGCGCGGCACCGACGGGAGGCGTCGTTCAACGCCTCATACAAAAGGCCGTTGGACTCTGTCTCGTCCTTCGCCTGATGCGTGAGTGCCTCGACGGCCCGGTCGACCATCTCGACCAGGGGCTGCCATTGCTCGGACTTCTCGTCCGCCGTGGAAGTAGCCTGGAGCACGTCCCTGGAGGAGGCCAGCGGCTTCAATGCATCGATATAAGCCTGAAAGATGGGGATCGTGCTGGTATCGGAAACAAGATTTCGCTTCCGCATGTTGCGTCCGCTTCGACGCAAGGCGACGTGAACGTTGTTGAAATATTGCTTGTACCACAGCAGAATCGCACGCATGCGCCCCGCCTCTTCCGAGGATGGCTCGGGCAGAGTCCAAGGCTTGGCGCGGCGGATGGTCTTCGCTCCCTGCCGCCCCTCCACCGAGGCCTGGATCAGGTTCAAGGCGCGGCGTCTGTTCTCGGCGGCGCGAAGGTCGCCCTCCGATGCCTCCGTCAGGGCGAAGAGCAGGGTGTCGATCAGGTTTTGCGTGAAATACAGGCGGCGCAAGCGCCAGGACATATCCAGGTTGTAGACCAGGTCATTTTCCGATTTCTTGTGCTGGCTACCCGGCTCTTTGATGTCGTAATATCGGAACCGCCAGGCTTCAAGGAGTTTCCTCAGCGCATCCCCCAGCTTTTCATCATCGTCCCACATCAGGGCGCGCGCCAGCGCCTCGGAGAGATTATTCAAGACGTTCGCCACCCGCAGATTATGATACAGAAGATAACCTGGACCATAGGCGGCGATCAGATCATCGAGATAGCGCAGCGCGAATTTCGGTCCGCGCGTCTGCCAGTCGCGGATTTTGTCCCAATTCGAGCGCATAAAGTCGATGGTGGACTCCTGCGAATGTTCCATAACGTGGTTGACCTGATCGATGAGGCGGTTGCGCTCCTCCACCAGGCGAATGTCCTCGCGGATGGTCTCATAGCGCGGGAGGGATACCAGCGCGGCGAACACGTTCTCCACCACGTCCGGGCGGGGAGGGTCGCCCCCGGGCGTGGTCAGCGACACGGGCGCGGGTTCGATGTAGATCAGCTTGCGGTCCACGGGCAAGTCGGCGCGGCGGCGCAGCAAATCCCCGGTGGCGTAGCTGAAGGGCTTGTTGTCGAGATAGCCGCCGTCGCCGAAGGCGCGGGCAGGGAAATCCTCGCCGGGGCGCTGGTAGTCGCGATACAGCCTCTTCCAGGCTTCGGGGTCGTAGGAGTAGCGGCTGCGGAAATATCCCGTCTCTAAAATGGGCTTGATGTCGTCCAAACGCATCGGCTCGAAGGCAGGCGGGATCGAGGAGGTGCAGCGCGCCACAAAAGCCAGGAAGGGATTGCGGGCCAGCGTGAAGTCGTTACTGTATTCGCCTGCCGCTTCTTCCGTGGAGTAATGGAAGCGGAAAACCGACCGATAGCGGTACTCGTCCACCTCCATGCCAGAGACGTTCCCAGGCAGGTTCACCCGCAGGGGGTAGCCGCGGATATCTGAGGCGGTAATCGACAGGTCCAGTTCCTGAACGTAAGGCGAGGTGTACTCCTCCTTCCTGGGAGGATCTTCCATGCGGTCGAGGGCCTCTAATAGTTTGAAGTACATACGCTGATTGTTCAGCAGCGAGGCAGGGATGGACTGTTCCTTTAGTCCGCTCAGTTCGGGGCGCGAGCCCTGATCGTTGAGGAGCCGCCCGATGTCGCCTTCCTTGATCCACAGATTCTTAAGCTTGTTGAAATCCTGATCGTTGACCAGGGCCTTGGCCAGGTACACCGCGTTGATCCCCCCCGCCGACGTGCCCGAGAGGATGTCCACCACGAAACGCGCGCGCAGCTTGCGTCCCAACGCCCGATATTCACGCTGGATCGCGGTAAGCTGGTTCCACGGAAGCAGGAACTCCTCGCCCCCATCCTCTCCGGTCTTGACCGCCGTGGCGCGCACCAGATTGTAAAGTTCCTGCGCCACACCATAGATGTAAATCGCCAGAGAAATCCCCCCATACATGACCACCGCAAACCGTACTTCCTTTTCGAAATTGGGCTTCCACGTCTCGGGAGAGACCATCAAATCCGCGCGGGTATGGACTGACATGCTGCCTCCATGACTAAATAAAGTGGGAAGTAGATTGAAATCATTGTACAACCTGCGAGAGTCGAATTCAACCTGGGGATAAAAAAGCCCAATCTCGTATGGAGATTGGGCGGTTGATCTAGCGCTGTCAGGCTTTTGGTGGATACACATTCTCGTAGGCTGCGAGGATGCGGTCCCACAACTGATTCTGGTCCTCGTCCACGGTCTGGAATTCGGGATGCGCCTCGAACCAGTCCAGGGTGCGGCGGCAACCCTCCGCCCAACGGACCTGGCAATTGTACTCAGGCACGAAGCGTTTGATCTTGCTATTGTCGAAGGCCACACTGTTGACCTTGTCGCCGATCAGGCTGCCGACGGCGTGCTCGTCGTAAGCGGCGATCAACTCCGAGGCCACATGGACGATGTTCGGCTCCACGCCCAGGGCTTTGTATACTTCGAGATAAATTTGATTCCACGAGAGGACTTCGTCCGAAGTGATGTGGAAGGCCTCGCCGATGGCCTTGGGATTTCCGAACAGGCCCAGCAGGCCGACGGCGAAATCCTCGTGCCAGGTCATCACCCACAACGAGGTGCCGTCGCCCGGCACGATGACCTTCTCGCCGCGTTTCATGCGCGCGAGAACCGTCCACGGGTGCTGCCACGAGTTGACGCACAACGCGATCTGCGACGGGCCATACGTCAGCGACGGGCGGATGATGGTGACGGGGAAGCCCTCCTCGCGATAAGCTCGCATCAGACGCTCCTCACAGACGATCTTGTCGCGCGAATATTGCCAGAAGGGATTCTCCAGCGGCGTCTCTTCAGTGATGAGGTAATGCTGCGGCGGCTTCTGATAGGCGCTGGCCGAACTGATAAAAACGAACTGGTCGGTTCTGCCGCGGAAGAGGCGCAGGTCGCGCTCGATGTCGTCGGCGGTGAAGGCGATCCAATCGACGACGACGTCGAAGTGCTGATCCGCCAGCAGCGCGGAGAGCGCCGCCTCGTCGGCGTGGACGTCCGCCTGTAAAACGGAGGCAGCCGCAGGTACAGGATACTTCGTCGAGGCAGAGCGATTCAGCAGGGTCAGGTCATGTCCACGCTGGACGGCGAGTTCCGAACAAGCGGAGCTGATCAGCCCCGTCCCACCGATGAATAAAATTTTCATTTAGCCCTCCCCCATCTCAGGGATGGGTTCCGTCGAAACATTGCGATGCGCGAGGTAGTTCTCGACCCAAAAGATGACCAGCGCCAGCCACACCACGCTGAAACCGATCAGGTGATTGAAGTCGAAGGCTTCCTTGTAGACGAAGACGCCCAAGAGAAATTGGATGGTCGGTGCGATGTATTGCAGCAAACCGACCGTCGAGAGCGGGATGCGCTGCGCGGCCGAGGCGAACATCAACAGCGGGACCGTGGTGGCGATGCCCGCGCCGATCATCAGCAGATCGGAGTTGGTGCCCGTGTGCAGGAAGGCGCCCGATCCATTCGCTTCCATCGTCAGCAGGTAGAGGAGCGCAGGCAGGAAGAGGATGCCCGTTTCGAGCGTCAGGCCGTAGAGCGAACCGAGCGGAGCCAGCTTCTTGACCAGGCCGTAGATTCCGAACGAAAAGGCCAGCGTCAACGCGATCCACGGCAGCTTGCCGTAGACGACGGTCAGGTAGATGACGCCCGCGGCGGCCAGCCCGAGCGGAATCCACTGGGCGGGGCGCAACTTTTCGCGCAGGATGACCACGCCCAGCAGTACACTCAAGAGCGGATTGATGAAATAGCCCAGGCTGGTCTCGACGATGAAGCCTGCATTGACCGCCCACACGTAGGTCAGCCAGTTGACGCCGATCAGGATGGCGGCGATGAAGTAGATGCCCAGCGTACGCCCGTCCAGCTTCGAGCGGAATTCCGCCCATTGACGGGTGACAAGCACAACCGCCATCAACATGACGAACGACCAGCCGATCCGATGACTGAGCAATTGCAAGGCGGGCACATGATGGAGCAGCTTCCAGTAGATGGGAAAGAATCCCCACAACGAGTATGCGCCGATACCGTACAGGATACCTTTATTCATTTTTCTTCCTTTGGACAGGGAACGATTTAGATGTTAAGGCGTGATTATAACCCTGAGATTTTCGAGCCTTGGGAACATTTCGACGGGCGAAATCGTCTTCCACCCATTATCGACTAAGAAAGGATAAAACGATGAAACTCCCTTATTTTCTTGTGTGGTCTGCGCTCGGTTTTCTCTTTGGCACGTTTGGTGGAAAGCGGCGAATGATGACTCCCGCCGTTCAGCGCGACGTGGAGCGTCATCTGGATCATGTCTCCAGATAGACAAAATGCAATCTCATAAAAATGGACGGCATCCGCCGTCCATTTTTATTATGCGGGGATGGCCTGATAGCCTTTTTTCTTGACCGCCGCCAGAATTTGTTCCTCGCTGACTTTTGCCTCGTCGAACTCGACGATCATCTGCTGCTTGTGATAGCTGGCGTTGATCTCGCGGATGCCAGGCAGGTCGTCTTCGATGCTTTCGAGGCGCATCGAGCAGTTCGAGCAGTGCATATCGGGCACGGAGTAAGTTTTTTTCACCATGTTGTCTTCCTCCAGTGAGACCTGACAGGTTTCTGAAACCTGTCAGGTCCGGTAACTATTCGAAAATAATCTGCCCCGTGTACATGCCCATCGAGCAGGTGAAGAACATCTTCGTACCTGCGGGCTGGGCGGGGATGTCCACGGTGACGGTGCCCGTCTCGGGCAGAAGCTGGTAATAATCCAAGTCAGGGATGACGAAGTCGCGGGCACAGGAATAAGTCTGATTGGTGACCAGGCTGAGCGTCACCTTCTGCCCCGCGGGAGCTTTGAGCATCTGCGGGAAATAACCATCCGAGCGGACCTGAAGCGTGATCCCGCCTGTCGAGGAGCTCGGCGCCGATTCGGCCAGGGCAGAGGAATTGCCCGTTGACGGAATCAGGCCGCGGGTCAGGTTCTCGAAGGAGAGCGGGGATCCCAACAGGTTGAGCGCGCCGTTCAGGGTCACGAGTCCCAGCACCAGCACCACGGCGGCCACGAAACGCATGAAGAACTTTTCGAGGCGCGCGCCCAGTTCGGTCGTCAAGTATGCGACGATGAAAAAGACGGGACTCGTCCCGAGCGTGAAGGCAAACAGCAGCGCCGCTCCCGCCAGCGCACTGCCCGTGCCAAGCGCAGTCGCCAGCATGGCCTGCGTCACGCCGCAGGGAATGAAGACTGTCAGCGCGCCGAGGAAGAGCGGGGTGAACAACTCCGTTCCGTTCTTAGCCGTGCGACGGATGTAGCGCGTGATGAACTTGGGCGGCTCGATGGCAAAATACCGAAAGATCGGATGCACGTTCAACATGCGCAGGCCGTTACCCAGCATGAAAATGGCGATGGCGATCATCAGCACCGCGCGCGTGACGGGGCTAAAGGTGAGGAAGGAACCTGCCCAACCGAACAGCGCGCCCAACAGGGTGTACATCACCATCTTGGACGTGAGAAAAAGCAAAATCGGCAGGGCGCTGTTGGAACGTTTCGGCTGGACACTGGCCTTCGTCTTTTTGCCCTGCGGCGGATTTTGCAGATAATCCTGCTCGATCTGGTGCGCCAGCGAACTGGCCAGCAGCCCACCCTGCACCGCCAGGCAACTCAACCCGCCTGTGGTCACGCCCGTGACGAAGGCCACCATGATCTGGCTCATCGAGAAGGAACCGCCCGCCACCGTCACGCCTTGCTGACCCAACGACGGGGTGACAATCATCAGAATGGCAATCGCCACCAACAGTATGCCCAGGGCGGCCAGCACCATGGGGTCCACCTGAGGAGAGGATTTATGGGTTTGAGATTTCTTCGTCGACATACATTAGCGCTTCCCGCCGTCCCAGACGACGAAGGGCATGTTGACCACTACGCCAGGCTGGGTAAGGGTCACCTCGCCCGCGGCTTCTGCCGCCTGAATCTCGGCCACCGACTTCAACTCACGCGCCTTGGCAGGGTCAGCCCAGGTCACCACGTTGATGCGGCGCAGGGGCGAGTAACCGTCGGTGCCAGGCGGATTGTCGAAGACGTCGGACTGAAAGCCGAAGGGACCCATGCCCTTCAGACCATTGTCGAACACGTACACGTTCGCCAGCGCCTCGTCGGGCGTATTGGACAGGGCAGGCACATACAGCACAGGCGAATCCATCATGTAGGTCAATAGCTTGGCAACATCCGCATCCGAGGCCTCGGTATGGACGAAGTAGATCTCCTTTCCGTCCACGTAGGCCATGCCCGCAGGCAATACCACGGTCGGCATCTCGGCCGCTTTGGGCGCACAGGCTGCTAGCAAGGTGCCAAACATAAGGGAAAGTACGACCAAGGAAAGCTTATTGAAACGCATATTAAAGTTTATCCTTTTATAAAAAGAGGCGGCCTGTTTTTAGGCCGCCCCCGAGTTTCAGATCTTTTGCCCACGCAGCCGCAGGCTATTGCTGACCACGAACACGCTGCTGAACGCCATCGCACCAGCCGCCAGCATCGGGTTGAGATATCCCAGCGCTGCAGCGGGGATCAGGATCACGTTGTAGAAGAAGGCCCAGAACAGATTCTGCTTGATGGTGCCCAGCGTTCTGCGCGAGAGCGAGATGGCGCGCCCCACACCGCGCAAGTCACCGCTCATCAAAGTCACAGGCGCGGCGGCCATGGCCACATCCGTGCCCGTGCCGATGGCCAGGCCCACGTCGGCCTGCGCCAGGGCGGGCGCATCATTCACGCCGTCGCCGACCATCGCCACCACATTGGCCGCTTCCTGCAGCTTCTTCACTTCGCTGGCCTTGTCGGCAGGCAGGACTTCCGCCAGCACCGTATCCACGCCGACCTGCTTTGCAATCGCTTCGGCGGTCTTCTGGTTGTCGCCCGTAATCATCGCGACCTTCAACCCATGCCGATGCAGGTCCTGAATAGCCTCGACCGAGCCGTCCTTGAGCGTATCCGCCACGGCGATGACGCCCGCGATCTGGTCATCGACCGCCACCAGCATGGCCGTCTTGGCCTCCGCTTGCAGACGTTCGACCTCAGGCTGGATGCCGTTTAGCGAGATGTTCCGCGCCTGCATCATTCTCACGTTCCCGACAGCCACCACCCTGCCCTCGACCTCGGCCTGGACTCCGTTCCCAGGCTCGGCCTTGAACCCAGCCGCTTCCGCCAAAGCCAGCCCGCGCTGAGTTGCCTCGGCCCAGATGGCCTCTCCCAGCGGATGCTCGCTGCCCTTCTCCACCGAAGCCGCCAGACGCAGGAGCTGTTCCTCGGTCCATGAATTGCCGTCCATGGTCACGATATCCGTCACCGCAGGCTGACCCTTCGTAATGGTGCCCGTCTTATCCAGCACCACCACGCCGATGCGACCTGCGCGTTCGAGCGCCTCACTGTTGCGGAAGAGGATGCCCGCCTCCGCGCCCTTGCCCGTCCCCACCATGACGGCAGTCGGCGTGGCCAGGCCCATTGCGCACGGACAGGCGATCACCAGCACGGCTACCATGTTGATCAGCGCGCGCGTGAAGTTGTCCATGTCCGCGTTGATGGGCAGCGACGGCCCGAAGAAATACCAACCCGCAAAGGTCAACAGCGCGATGCCAATCACCGCGGGGACGAAGACCGCCGAGACCTGGTCGGCCATCTTTTGAATGGGCGCCTTGCTACCTTGCGCGTCTTCCACCAGTTTGATGATCTGCGCCAGCGCAGTCTCCCTGCCGACCTTGGTGGCCTCGAACTTGAGCAGGCCCAACTTGTTGAGCGTCGCGCCGATGACCGTCTCGCCCGGTTTCTTCTCCACGGGCAGCGACTCACCCGTCAGCATCGACTCATCCACGGCCGAGCGGCCTTCGACGACTACGCCGTCCACGGGAATCTTCTCGCCAGGGCGAACCAGTACCACGTCGCCCACACGAACCTCATCCACGGGCACCTCGGTCTCGGCGCCATCGCGGACCACACGTGCAGTCTTGGCGCGCAATCCCATCAGCTTCTTGATAGCCTCGGAGGTACGTCCCTTGGCGCGCGCTTCGAGGAACTTGCCCAGGCGGATCAAGGTGATGATGACCGCCGAGGTCTCGAAATACACATGGCCCGGGATGATGCCCAGTGTGATGAAGATCGAGTAAATATATGCGACCGACGAACCCATCGCGATCAGCACGTCCATGTTGGCCGAGCCGTTGCGCAGGGACTTGTACGCACCCACGTAATACTGCCAGCCCACGTAAAACTGCACGGGCGTTGCCACCGTCCACATGGCGTAGTGGACCCACTCCGCGTGTGCCCACATGCCGAGCAGGCCGAAGTCACGGGCCATCGAGAACAGGAAGAGCGGCACGGTGAACAACAAACCGATCAGTAACAGGCTGCGCTGCTCGTTGATCTCGTGCTCGCGCGCCAGCGCCTCGGCATCTTCGGCCTCTCCGCCCAATTCCAGGGCCTCGAAACCAGCCGCGCTGACGGCGCGTCGGATTTCGGCCTGGCTGATGACGGTTGGCACATATTTGACGCGCGCCTTCTCGGTCGTGAACGTGACCTGGGCTTCGAGCACGCCATCCAGCTTTTGCAGGGCCTTCTCCAGGCGGCGGGCATCATTGTCGTCGGCCAGGCGCTTGATGACCAGGTCCGCCTCGCCCGTGGCGACGCCGTAACCCGCGCGCTGCACGCGTGCGATCACATCGGTCAGCACCAGTTTCGAGGCGTCGAATTCCACCGTGGCCCGCTCCGAGGAGAGGTTGACCACCGCAGTTTGCACGCCGTCCAATTTCTTGAGGTTGCGCTCCACTGTGGCGACACAGTTCGCGCAGGTCATGCCGGTAATTGGTAAAGTGAGTTGTTTCGTATCGGTCATTTTCTATCCTGTAAACAGACCTGACAGGTCTGCGAAACCTGTCAGGTTAAATTTGATTACAAAGCAATCGGGCCCGCCACGGGGTAGTTGATCTCGGCCAGCAGGGACTTGATCTTCTCTTCGCTGGCGGGGGCGTCGAAGCTGATAACGACCTTTTTGGTGTCAATCTCAGCTTTCACAGACTGGACGCCCGCCATTTCAGCGACTTCGGTCTCGATGGTATGGGTGCAGTGTCCACAGGAAATTGCGGGGACGGTATAGGTAACGGTGGTCATGGTAGTTTCTCCTTGAAAATGAATTGGATTGTTCTTCGCGCTGAGCGGAGTGAGGCCCGAATGGACCGAACGTAGTCGAAGTGCATATAACCGTCCTTCGACTTCGCTCCCTGGCGGTCGCTCCGCTCAGGACGTAGATTACACTTTGTTCGCCATCTCGAACACTTCGGTGATCTCCTGGAGCACGCGTTCGCGCTCGCTGGCATCGTCACCCTGGATGGCGGTAATCACGCACGAGTTGAGGTGGCTCTCCAGAATCTGCGAGCTGACCTTGTTGAGAGCGGCCTCCACTGCCTGGATCTGGCGGATGACGTCGATGCAGTAGGCGTCCTCTTCCACCATGCGGATAACGCCTTTCAGGTGGCCTTCAATCGTCTTCAAACGGCGCAGGGTATTGTCGTTGTTCATCGGTTCCTCTTGCTCTTTGATCGTGTCGAGGTCTCTTATCTTACCCCCCCCCCAGGGGGGATGGGTATCGAAATCATACCATACCGCTCCACTTCGTCAAGAGGAAGGCCCTGGCAAAATGTCATCATTTATGAGGATTTTCATCGCATTCAGAGTAGAATACACTTTATGAGAAAACTCCACCCGCTCTTTGCCGGACTGCTGGCTGGCTCCGTTTTACTGGCCGCCTGCGCCCGTCCGACCCCCAATCCCCAGGCCCAAATCCAGCAATCGGTGGCCGCCACCTTGGCCGCCATCCCCACCCCCACCCGCGCCGAGATGCCCCTACCCATCCCGACCGCCACGCCCATGAGTCTGGTCGGCTTGTTCTGCGAATACCAGTTCTGCATCGGACACCCGCCCGAGATGGCCTTCTTCGACGTCAGCGCCCAGCAGAACCCGGGCAACGTCAGCGGCTACGCGCAAGGGATGGTCGCCGCCTACAGCGCCAACCTATTCATCCAGGTGTTGTGGCAGACCGCGCCCGGCGCGAGTGACCCGACCTTCCTGATCGACCTGATCCTCGATGATGCCTACGACACCCGCACCGGCGAACTGAGCATGACCCAAGTGCGGAATATGAACGTGCTGTACTCCTCCATCGGCACCAACGCCTCACCCCTCCTGCCCTTCGGCGGCGTCGGCGGCTGGACCTGCGGCGACCGCGTCTTCGCCTGGAAGACTTACACCCCCGACAGCGGCTCGGCCCAGGCGCTCTTCAACGACGCGATTAACCGATTCGTCTGTCAGCAATAAATGCCCAAGCTGATTCACACCGCCGAGGGGGACGTGCTGATCCGCACCGCCACCCTAGCCGATGTGGACGGTTACCGCGCCTTGCGGCTGGAAGCGCTCCAGAAACATCCCACCGCCTTCGGTCAAAGCTATGAGGATATCGTCGCGCGCCCGTCAAGTTACTGGGTCGAGCGCCTGCAGCCCGATCCAAACCTGTGTGTATTTTTTGCCGAACACGAAGGAACACTGGTCGGCATGACGGGCATCGTCCGCCCGGGCGCGCCCAAGGTCAAGCACAGCGCCACCATTTGGGGCGTGTACGTCAACGCCGCCTGGCGCGGACAACACATCGCCGAAGCTTTGATCGAATCCTGCCTGGATTGGGCCCGTACCAACAAGGTGGTCATCATCAAGCTGGTGGTTATAACCGACAACCAGCCCGCCATCCGTTGCTACGAGCGTTGCGGCTTCCAGACCTACGGCACGGAGCCGCAAGCCATCTTCCATGACGGAAAGTACTATGACGAATATCTCATGGCCCGTTCCGTGGACAGGACGTAAACTCAGGCCAAAGGAGAGATTATGTCTGCAGAAGAAGAACTCATCCACCTCAGGGCGCGCGTCTCCGAACTCGAAGAACGCGTCGACCACCTATACAGGCACCTGGGGATCGCCATGAACGGCGACGCCAATCAGGTGGACTCCAGGATCGTGGAACTGATCCAGCGCGGCAACCTGATCGAGGCCATCAAAATTTATCGCGAGCTATACCACGTCGGCCTGGCGGAAGCCAAGCTGGCGGTCGAAGGCCTCCGACGATAGTCCGCACAAAAAATCCCACGGTCAACCGTGGGATTTTTGATTACTTCTTTTTCGCTTCCTGCCATAAGGCTTCCATCTCATCCAACGACAAGTCGCTCAAATTACGTTCCTGCTGTTTTGCGCCCGCCTCGATGTAGGCAAAACGGGTCTTGAACTTGAGATTGGTCTCGCGCAGCGCGGACTCGGCATCCACCTTCTTCCAGCGCGCCAGGTTGACCAGCGCGAAGAACAGGTCACCCAGTTCCTCGGCCACGTGGTCAGGCTCCGTCGCCTCCTGCACCTCGCGAATCTCCTCGCGGATCTTGTCTAGCACACCCTCGATCTCGGGCCAGTCGAAGCCCACACGCGCGGCGCGATCCTGGTATTCCTGGGCTTGCGTCAACGCAGGCAGGGCGGCGGGCACGCCGTCGAGGATGCCATTCTTTTCTTTCTTATCCTTGCGTTCCTTCTCTTTCAACTTCTCCCAGTTTTGGAGGACGCCGTCGACGCCATCCACCTGCACCTCGCCGAACACGTGCGGATGACGGCGGATGATCTTGTCGTAGATTCCCTTCACCACCGAGTTGACGTTGAAGTCGCCCGCCTCGTTGGCGATCTGCGAATTGAGCATGATCTGGAGCAGCAGGTCGCCGAACTCCTCGCGCATGGCATCTGTGTCGCCGCTGTCGATGGCGCCCAGCGCCTCGTAGGATTCTTCGAGCAGGTGCGTGCGCAGACTGTCGTGGGACTGCTCGCGATCCCACGGACAACCGTCAGGTGCGCGCAAATGGGCCACGATCTCCTGAAAGGCCTCGAAGCTCGCACCCGTCGCCAAAGGCTGGACGAACAGGCTGTCCGCGCCGCTGTTCCAAGATTCCACGCTCTCTTCTTGTTTCTTTCCGCCTGTCACCGACAAAATCGCGTGTTCCTTCGGGTAGACCGCCAGCAGCACCGACCTGACCTGCGCGGCCAGTTCCGCCGAATCGATGCCCGTGATCAGGGTGGCGCAGTCGGGCGGGGTCGGCAGGACGTGCGCTTCGCGCAGGTCCGCCGCCTCGATCAGGACCAGTTTCGAGGGCGGTTCGAGTCCGAGCGTGGAAAAGGTCGCAGCGATCTGGGTGAAGTCCATCGTTCTCTCCTTCGGATTAAAACGTAAAACGTAATTCGTAAAGTGTCCCTTACGAATTACGCATTACGATTCGCGCAACAGGTTGTAAAACCGATTTAGCGCTTGGTGTAGGTCGGGGCCTTGCGAGCGCGCTTGAGACCTGGTTTCTTGCGTTCCTTGATGCGGGCATCGCGGGTCAGCAGGCCAAATTTGCGCAAGGCGGAGGTCCAGTCCTTGTTGATGAGCAGGAGGGCGCGGGCGAGGCCCAGGCGAACCGCCTCGGTCTGACCCGTCACGCCGCCGCCGTTGACCACCACCGTCACATCGTACTTCTGGAGGTCCTCACCCACTGCGGTGAACGCGCGCAGGATGTCCTGCAGGTCACCGATGCGGGTGAAATAGGCGGCCGCTTCCTTGCCGTTGACTTCGAACTTGCCGGAGCCGCTCATCAGACGCACACGCGCGCTGCTTTCCTTGCGGCGACCAACGCCTTCAAAATATTGAACAGACATAATGGCTCTCCGTTCCTTTCTACTTCAGTTCCTGGGGCTGGCTCGAGCCATGCGGGTGATTCGGCCCGCCATAGATCTTCAAGCGCTTGAGCAGGGAGCGGCCCATGCGATTGTGCGGCAGCATGCCCCACACAGCCGCGCGCAGAGCGCGGTCGGGATGTTGCTTCAATTGATCGCGCAGCGAAATGCTCGTGATACCGCCGGGATAGCCCGACACGCGATGATAGGTCTTGGTATCGAGGCGGCTGTTGGTGCGCGTGCCGGTCACGGTGACCTTCTCCGCGTTGACCACGATCACATAGTCGCCCATCTCCACGCCGGGCGTGAAGGACGGCTTGTGTTTGCCGAGCAGCACGTGAGCAATGCGGGTGGCCAGGCGGCCCAAATTCTGGCCGTCGGCGTCCACCACATACCACTTGCGCTCGATCTCGCTCGCTTTCGGATAGTACGTCTTCTGTTGCACTTTCGTCTCTCCGTTTCGTTATCTTTTTTCAGAACCAGATGATTCAATAGGTGACTTCGACCAGTGTCAGGCCATGCGCGGGAGCCAGCCCGGAGGGAAGGTCCGTTTTTCGTGGACCCTGGGCCTGTTCCGCTAAAGAACAGGCCACCGCCTCCGTTGAGGCTTTTCCCTGCGCCACGGCCACCTGGACGAAAACCAGCCGTCGGACCATGCGGTACAAAAATGCGTCCGCCTGGACCTCGAACTGCCACTCGTCTGCGCTCACAGACCGCCATTCGGCTTTCATCACGGTGCGCACCGTCGTACCTTTGGGGGTCGTCGGCGAACCGAAGGCCGCAAAGTCGTGCCTTCCCATGAGAAGAGCCGCAGTCTGGACGAGGCATTCGCCATCCACCGCAGGCCAGGTTCGCCAGGCCAGTTTCTCGCGTAACGGGTCGCGGACCGGCTGACAGAACAGGCGATAACGGTAGCGGCGGGAGGTCGCGTCGAAGCGGGGATGGAAATCATCCCGCGCAACTCGCGCCTCACGCACAGCCATGTCGGCTGGCAAATACGCGTTCAGCGCGTTCACGAGTTCGCCGTCTGCGTGGGACCAATCGAGGTCGAACGCAGCCACTTGTCCCGTGGCATGAACGCCAGAGTCCGTCCGCCCGGCGATGAGGACCGAGGTTCCAGACCAGCCTACTTTGCGCAGGGCTTTTTCCAAATCGCCCTGGACAGTTCGGGAATTTGCCTGCCGCTGGCTGCCCTCGAAGAGGGTGCCGTCGTAGGCAAGGATCACCTGGTAACGTGCCATATCAGTTGGCGCTTTGCCAACCGTCGTTCACAGAACTACTCTTCGACCAGTTCGAGGATGACCATCTCGGCCGAGTCGCCCAGACGGGGTCCCAGCTTGATGACGCGCGTGTAGCCGCCCGGGCGGGTGGCAAAGCGCGGGGCAATCTCGTCGAACAGGCGCTTGACGAGTTGGTTGTCTCCCAGGCGGGAGGCCACCAGGCGGCGGGCGTGGACCTTGGCGCTGTCACTGGCGTCGGCGCTGTTGCGCGCGATGGTGATCAGGCGTTCAGCGTCGCCGCGCACCGCGGCCGCTTTGGCCTTGGTGGTCTGGATCCGCTCGTGGGTAAAGAGCTGTTTGATCAGGTTGCGCCTCAGGGCAATGCGAGCGCCCATGGTGCGTCCCAGTTTGTAACCAGAAACCGAATGTCGCATCTTTCAATTACTCCGCAGAGGTCGTATCGTCTTTCAGAAAGCCTTTTTCGCGCATCTTCTGACGCAGTTCGTCGAGGCTCTTTTCACCGAAGTTTCGGATGGACATGACGGCTGTCTCACCCTTTTCGAGCAGGTCGAGTACATCACCGACGGTGGTGATGCCCGTGCGCTTCAAGGAGTTGAAGACGCGCACGGAGAGGTCGAGGGCCTCCACAGGAGTCTCGGCCACTTCGCTGCTCAGGCGGCTTCCGCTCACCTCGCGCTCCACCGACACGGCCAGGGTCTCTTCGTTGACGCCCGCGATGTAGCGCAGGTGGTCGATGAGGAACTTGGCCGAGGTGCTGAGCGAACGCTCGGGCGAAATGGTGCCGTCGGTCCAGATATCGAGGACGAGCTTGTCGTAGTTGGTGCTCTGGCCCACGCGGGCGGAGACCACCTCCCAGTTGACGCGCTTGACCGGGCTGAAGATGGCATCCACCGGCAGTTCGCCGATAGGCATGTGCCCGGAGCGATCATTGGCCGGGGAGTACCCGTGGCCGCGCTCGACCGTCAACTCGATATCGAGTTTGGTTTTGTTATTGTCCACGGTGAAGAGGTAGAGGTCGGGGTTGACGATCTCCACTTCGGCCGGGGTGATGATGTCGGCGGCGGTGACAGTGCCCTCGCCGCGGACTTCCAAATGCATGCGGGTGCTATCCACGCCGTCCAGTTTGATGCGCAGTTGTTTGATCTGCAGCATGACCTGGATGACGTCTTCCCGCACACCGGGGATGTCGCTGAATTCGTGCAGAACGTCCGCAATTCGGACGGAGGTCACAGCCGCGCCATCCAGCGAGGAAAGCAACACACGGCGCAGGGCGTTGCCCAACGTCACACCGTAGCCGCGTTCCAGCGGGCTGATTGTAAATTTGCCGTAATTTCGAGCCTCAGCTTCCCGCTCGATCTTCGGCATGACCATGTTCGTGATACCCGTCACGGTTCACCTCTCTCTTTATGACAGAAGAGGATGGGCCGGTAAATGGCCGGCCCATCATGCCATTGGCGGACTAACGGCGCGAATAGTACTCGACGATCAGCTGTTCATCCAGGCTGCCATCGATCTCGGCGCGCTCCGGCAGGCGTGCAACCATGCCGGTCATGCTCTTCAGGTCGCGATTAAGCCAAGCCGGCGAGTTGCGGACTTCAGCGTTCAGGTCCTTGAAATAGGACAGACGCGCCGAACCTTCGCGGATGGCAATCTGGTCGCCCTGCGTCAGCAGCATCGAGGGGACGTCCGTGCGGCGGCCGTTCACGGTGAAATGACCGTGGGTCACCAACAGGCGAGCCTGGGCGCGGCTGGACGCAAAGCCCAGGCGGAAGATCACGTTATCCAGGCGGGACTCGAGGATCTGGAGCAGGTTAAGACCTGTCAGGCCCAGGCGTCCACGCGCAGTTTCATAATAGCGGCGGAACTGGCGCTCAAGCACGCCATACACGCGGCGGGCTTTCTGCTTGGCGCGCAACTGGCGGGCGAAGTCAGACTCGCGCCCGGTGCGGTTGGGACCGCCGCCGGAACGTCCCGCAGTGCGGCCGTGCTGGCCAGGGGCAAAGCTGCGCTTTTCAAAAGCGCACTTCGGGGTGAAGCAGCGCTCACCCTTCAGATAAAGTTTTTCGCCTTCGCGCCGGCAAAGTTTGCAAACCGGTCCAAGTGATTTCGACATATTGGAGCTACCTCACCTAAAACTACACGCGGCGCTTCTTCGGAGGACGGCAGCCGTTGTGAGGGACTGGCGTGATATCCGACATGGAACGCACTTTCATGCCCATGGACTGAACGGCGCGGATGGCATTCTCGCGGCCGGGACCAGGGCCCTTGACGAACAGTTCAACTTCCTGGATGCCCAACTGTTGGGCAGCCTTCACGGCCTGCTCGGCAGCCAGACGGGCGGCAAAGGGCGTGCTCTTGCGGGAGCCCTTGAAGCCAGCCGAACCAGCGCTGCCCCAAGCGACCGTATTGCCTTCGTTGTCCGTCACGGTGACGATTGTGTTATTGAAGGAAGCAAAAATGTGCACCTGCCCGGAGGACAGGGTGCGCTTCCCCTTTTTGGCGCCGGTGGAGCGCCGGGTGGAACGTACACTCTGAGCCATTTTCTATACCTTTCGGGTCAGGATTACTTCTTGCCGCCACGGCGACGACCGCGCCCGGCCACCGTCTTCTTGGTGCCCTTGCGGGTGCGGGAGTTCGTACGTGTGCGCTGCCCATTGACGGGCAGGTTGCGGCGGTGACGCAGGCCACGATAGGAGCCGATTTCGATCAGGCGCTTGATGTTCATCTGAACTTCGCGACGCAGATCGCCCTCGACCTTGAAATTTTTGGAGATGTACTCGCGCAAAGCGGAAACATCCGCCTCGCTCAGGTCCTTCACACGGATGTCGGGATTGACTTTGGTGTGGTTAAGGATCTCTTGCGCGCGCGTGGGCCCGATACCAAAGATATAGGTCAGGCCAACTTCAACCCGCTTGTTGCGGGGCAGGTCAACACCTTCGATTCTCGCCATAGGTTAATGTCCTATCCCTGTCGCTGCTTGTGTTTGGGATTTTCGCAAATGATATAGATGCGCCCCTTGCGCCGTACAATGCGGCACTTGGCGCAACGCTTGCGAATGGAGGGTGATACTTTCATGAAATTCGGTCTCCTTGCTCAATGATTGCCATGCGGCACAACCAAAGAACTGATTATACTTGCACTTTTTTGTTCCGTCCAGCGTGTCGCCTGTGACGTTTCACAGGACAGTCAGGAGGAGGGGATCCCCTTCGGTAACGGCGATGCTATGTTCAAAGTGCGCCGTTAGTGATCCGTCGGCAGAGACGACCGTCCACTGGTCGGGCAAAACGCGCGTTTCTTCCGTTCCAATCAAGACCATCGGTTCGATCGCGATGGTCATGCCGGGACGCAGGAGAGTGCCCGTTCCCGGGATCCCATAGTTGGGAACCTGCGGGCCTTCGTGCATCTCGCGTCCGACGCCGTGGCCTGTGTACTCGCGCGTCAGGTAGTAGCCACGGCTTTCAACATACTGCTGTATCGCCGCTGAAACGTCGCCCGTCTTGTTGCCGGCGCGCATCTTGTCGATGCCCGCATACAGGGCGCCTTCGGTGACTTCCAGCAGGGCCTTCGCCTCGGAGGAGATCTCCCCCACCCCACCCGTATAGGCAGAGTCGGCGACAAAGCCTTCATGCACCGTCCCGCAATCGACCGAGACGATGTCCCCTTCCTTCAGCTTGCGCTTCTTGTTGGGGATACCGTGCACCAGCTCGTCGTTGATCGAGATCGTGACAGAGGTTGGGAACGGCGGACGGCCATAGCCCTTGAAAGGCGAAAAGCATCCGTATGACTTCAGCACTTCCTCAGCAGCCGCGTTGAGGTCGGCAGTCGTCACACCGGGTTGTAAAAGAGCCTTGGTGGCCGCCAGTACACTGGCGTTAATGCGTCCCGCTTCGCGCATGATCTTCAACTCGGCGGGGGATTTCAAATGGATCTGGCGGGCCCAATTCATCGATAACTACTTCTTTCAATTCATGCAGCAAGTCAATAACGCTGCGTTCACTACTTCGACGGCCTGCATACCGTCGATCTCGACCAGCTTTCCGCGTTGACGGTAATAATCCACGAGAGGCATGGTCTGGTTTCGGTAGACCTGGATGCGCTTCTTGACTGTTTCGACCTTGTCATCGTCGCGCTGATACAACTCGGACCCGTCTACGTCACACACACCGATCTGGTGGGGAGGGCTGAACTTTTCGTGGTAGATATGGCCGCTTGCACGGCAGGTCCAGCGTCCGCTCACCCGCTCCACCAGCACCGATTCTTCACCGGTGATATACGGGACGGTGTCCACCTGACCGTTGAACTCGGAGAGCATTTTCTCCAGCGCATCGGCCTGGACCGGGGTGCGGGGAAACCCATCCAGGATGGCGCCCGTCTTGCAGTCCGGGCGACTCAGCCGTTCGCGGATCATGGAGATAGTCACATCATCCGGGACCAGTTCGCCTTTGTCGATAAACGTCTTGGCCAATTTGCCAAGCTCGGTCTGGTTTTTAAGATTCTCTCGAAACAATTCGCCTGACGAAACGTGCACCAACCCAGTCTGCTCAGCCAAGATCTTGGCCTGCGTACCTTTGCCTACCCCAGGAGGACCCAGCAGGACGATAAAGGTGGGCATGGCTTCTCCTATCGAACAAGGATCGAGTCTTGATATCCGTGCAATTTCAGTTCGGCATCGATGTTCATGAAGGTGTCACGCACCACGCCAACCACGATGAGCAGACCCGAGGAGGATACCAGGAACAGGCCGGCGGTATTGTTGGTGGTGCCGATCTTCGCTACCTGCAGGACTAGACTGATCAGATAAGGCATGATCGCCACAACGCCCAGGAGGATTGCGCCCGGCAAGGCGATGCGGTTCTGCACGCGGCTGAGGTATTTCTGGGTGGGAGCGCCGGTGTGAACACCGGGGATGGTGGCGCCCACACGCTTGAGATTCTCACCATAATTCTGCTGGTCGAACAACACCGAAGTATAGAAGAAGGTGAAGGCGACCACCATCAGCATATACGTCACCCAGTAACCCCAATGACCAATACCGCGGCTGTTATTGAAGAATTCCTGCACCGAAGCGGCAAAGGATGCCACACCCGGGTTGGAGTTCGTCAGGAAGAAGCCAGCGACGATGGCCGGGAACTGGAGGATGGCGCTCGCAAAGATCAACGGGATCATGCCCGAGAGGTTGACCATCAAAGGCAGGGTGCCCTTGACCGGCATGGACATGCGTCCACCCATGCGGCGGCCCGGGTACATGACCGGGACGTTGCGACGACCCTGGGTCACATACACAATCGCAAGGACCGTTCCAACGATCACGATCGCGGTGATGAGCACCAGCGGAAGAGCCGTGGTCGGGTCGGAGAACAACGCAATAAAGTTGCGCGGCAACTGCGAGACGATACCCGCGAAGATGATCAGGGACAGGCCCTGGCCGCGGATGCCATATTCAGAGATCAACTCACCCAGCCAAATGGCGAACATCGTACCAGCCGTCATGGCGAACAAAACGGTGACGGAAGGCAGGAGCAGGTCACCGCTGAAACCGAAAGGCAGGATCTGCTGGTTCAGGGTGCTATTCACAGACAAGCTGTTGAAGATGTTGATCTGGCCGATGGCAGAAAGAGCCGCCATGGGAACGGCCAGGTAGTAGGTCCATTTCTCCATCCAGCGGCGGCCTTCGCGCGGATCTTCTTCCATGCGGCGCTGCAGGGCGGGGATGATCGGTACCAACAACTGGATGATGATCTGTGCGGTAATGTACGGATAGACGCCCATCGAGAGCAGCGAAAAGCGCGTCACCGTACCGCCGGAGAGCAGATTTAGAAAGCCCAGGAAGTTTCCGCTGGCGGACCCCGAGTTGAGGAACGCGTTGAGGACGGCCTGGTTCACGCCCGGAGCGGGGATGACGGCCACGATGCGGAAAAGAGCCAACAGCGCAAACGTGACGATCAGTTTGCGGCGGATGTCCTCGGATTTCCACAGGTAACGCCAACCCGAAAAGGTTGTCTTCATGAAAGCATCCCTTCCACAGGAATTATGCGATCAACTCGACGCTGCCGCCGGCCTTCTCGATCTTGGCCTTGGCGCCCGCGCTGATGCGATGCACGCGTACTTTGAGAGCCACGTTGATGTCGCCGCGACCCAGCACGACGACCGGGTTGCGGGGATCGCGCAGCAGGTGGGCCTGTTCGAGCGCCTCGGGGGTCACATCGGCGTTGGCCTTGAAGGAGTCCGACAACTGGTCGAGATTGACTTCGTTGAACTCGACCTGGTTCGGGGGGGTGAATCCTTCACCACGGATGAACGGCAGGCGGCGGTAGAACGGCAGGTTGCCGCCCTGGCGGTACAGGTGACCGCCCTCGCCGGAGCGCGAACCCGCGCCCTTGGTACCGCGGCCGGCCGTCTTGCCCTGGCCAGCCGATATGCCGCGGCCGACGCGTTTGCGATTCTTTTTGGAGCCCTCGTTGGGCTTGAGGTCGTGTAGCTTCATCTTGACCTACTCTTCGATCTTGACTAAATGAATGATCTTGTTCAGCATACCGCGCAGGGCCGGGGTGTCTTTGTGCTCCACGGTCTGGTGCAGACGGCGCAGTCCAAGCGCCTTCACGGTGGCTTTCTGATCCTTGGTGTAACCGATATCGCTGCGGACCCAGGTGACGCGCAGGGTCTTTTCGCCGGTTTGCTTCTTAGGCATGTTGCTTCCTCCGCTCCCAGAACGGCAGCAAATCTTCGACCTTCTTGCCGCGGCGGGCCGCCTCTTCCTGCGGGGACTTCATCTGATCGAGGGCGTGGAAGGTGGCCATGACCACGTTCAGCACGTTGGCGCTGCCCATCGACTTGGTGAGGATGTCGCGCACACCGGCCACTTCAAGCACGGCGCGCACGCCGCCTGCCGCGATCACGCCCGTACCAGCCGAAGCCGGTTTGAGCAGAACACGGGCACCGGCCACACGGCCGAGCGTCTGATGCGGGATGGTGGTGCCAGACAGGCGCACCTGGCGCAGATCCTTGCGGGCGCGCTCGGAGGCTTTGCGCATCGCATCGGGGACGGCGTTGGCCTTGCCCACGCCCATGCCGATGGTGCCCTTCTTGTCGCCCAGCACGACGGTCACGCGGAACTGGAAGCGGCGACCGCCCTTGACGACCTTCGCCACGCGGGCGATCTCGATCACGCGCTCCTCGAAGCCGTCTTCACTGCCTTCGTATTGCTTCTGTTCGGTAACTTCTTTTTCCGACATAATTTACTCCACTCAGGCCAACTAGAATTGCAGGCCGCCCTCGCGGGCGCCATCGGCCAGGGCTTTGACACGCCCAACATAGCGGAACCCGCCACGGTCGAAGACAACGGTCTCGATCCCGTTCTTTTTGGCGCGTTCGGCCACGGTCTGACCGACCAACTTGGCCTGTTCGGCCTTCTTGAGGCCTTTCATCTTCTCGCGCAATTCCTTATCCACCGAGGAGGCCGAGACCAGGGTGTGGCCGGCGCTGTCATCGATGACCTGCGCGTAGATCTCACTGATGCTGCGGAACACATTCAAGCGGGGACGCTGCGTGGTGCCCACAATCTGGGCGCGCACGCGTGTATGGCGCTTTGCACGAGCAGCAGAACGACTCTTAGCCATGGCTTACTTGGCTCCTTTCCCGGCTTTGCCGGCCTTGCGGCGGACGCGTTCGCCCAGGTAGCGCAGACCCTTGCCGTGATAGGGTTCGGGCGGGCGCACCTTGCGGATGTTGGCGGCCACCTGGCCGACGGTTTCCTTGTCGAACCCCAGCACCTTGATCTGACGGGTCTTGGCGTCGGTTTCGAAGGAAATGCCCGCGGGCGGTTCCATCTTGACCGGGTGCGAGTACCCGACGAACAGCATAAGGTTCTTGCCATCCATTTCGGCGCGGTAGCCCACGCCTTCCACTTCCAACACAACCTGGAAGCCCTGGCTCACGCCGTGGACCATGTTGGCCAGCACCGCGCGCGTGGTCCCATGCAGGGCACGCTCGGCGGGGTTATCCGAGTTGCGGGTAATGACGAGCTGGTTGTTCTCCATCGCAATCCCAATCAACGGGGAGAAGGTGCGCTGGAGTTCACCCTTCGGGCCCTTGACGTGCACGTCGGAACCTTTGACGTTCACCTGCACGCCGCCCGGAATTTCAACAGGCAGACGACCAATGCGAGACACTTGTACCTCCTACCAGACCTTGCACAGGATCTCGCCGCCCACGCCCAACTGGCGGGCACGTGCGCCGGTCATCACACCCTTGGGAGTCGAGAGGATGGCAATGCCAATTCCCGAGAGCACCCAGGGGATGTCAGTCTTCTTGGTGTAGATGCGGCGGCCGGGCTTGCTCACGCGCTCGAGGCCAGAGATCACCGGGCGGCGCTCGCGGCGCTCACCCACATACTTGATCTTCAGGCGCAGCACCTTTTGCAGGGCCTGCTCACCGTCCACAACTTCAAACGTTTCGATGAAACCCTCATCCTTCAAGATACGGGCGATCTCCGCCTTGATCTTGGAGTTGGGCATGGCGACCTGGGCATGTCCTGCCAGGACCGCATTGCGGACGCGGGTCAACATATCAGCGATCGGATCATTTACACTCATGATCTCACCTCCACCGGCTACCAGGATGACTTCACAACGCCGGGGATCTTGCCCGTCAGCGCGAGTTCACGGAAGCAAATGCGGCACAGACCGAAGCGGCGGATATAGCCGCGCGGACGTCCACAGCGCTGGCAGCGGTTGCGCACCTGCACGGTGTGCTGGCGGCGCAATTCACGATATTGCATGCATTTCTTTGCCATAAGTTACGCTTCCTTCTTGCTGAACGGCATTCCGAGCATTCGCAACAGCGCGCGCGCTTCGTCGTCATTTCGGGCGGAGGTCACAATGGTGATCTCCATGCCGCGCAATTTGTCGATTTTGTCGTACTCGATCTCGGGGAAGACCAGTTGGTCTTTCAGACCGAGGGTGTAGTTCCCGCGACCATCAAAGGCGTTAGCCGAGATGCCGCGGAAGTCGCGCACACGCGGCAGGGCCACGTTGATCAGGCGATCCAGGAAGGCCCACATGCGGTCTCCGCGCAGGGTCACCTTGGTACCGATCAGGCGGCCTTCGCGCAGCTTGAAGTTCGCGATGCTCTTGCGCGCCTTATTGGTGACAGGCTTCTGTCCGGTGATCTGCATCAGGTCCGAGGTCGCCGCATCGACTGCCTTGGGGTTGTCCAGGGCCTCGCCGAGGCCGATGTTCACCACGATCTTCTGGATGCGCGGCACCTGCATGACGTTCTTGAAGCCGAACGACTTGAACAGGGCGGGAGCCACTTCGTTTTTGTATTGTTCCAACATTCGATTCATTCTTGACGCTCCACGGCCTAGTCGATCAAAGCCTGGCATTTTTTGCACGTGCGGCGGGCACCGTCATCGTCGCGTTTGACGGCGACGCGCGTAACCTCACCACACTTGGGGCAGACGAGCATCACGTTCGAGATGTCCACTGGACCTTCGAACTGGATGCGGCCCGGGTTGATCTGGCGATTCCCGGCCTGCACCTGCTTCTGATGCTTGGTGCGGATGTTGACACCCTGCACCACCACACGGCGGTCGTCGACCAGGACGTTGATGACCTCACCGCGCTTGCCTTTGTCTTCGAGGCGACCGCTGATGATCTCAACGGTATCGCCTTTGCGGATCTTAACTTTCATATCTACGCTCCCACGCCTACAGAACTTCCGGGGCCAGCGACACGATCTTCATGTAGCCCTTGTCGCGCAATTCGCGCGCCACGGGACCGAAAATGCGGCTGCCCTTCGGGTTGGTGCCATCCGTATCGAGGATGACTGCGGCGTTATCGTCAAAGCGGATAATGGAACCATCTTCGCGGCGCCACTCTTTGGAACAGCGGACGATCACCGCGCGGACGACTTCACTCTTCTTGACCGAGCCCTGTGGGGCGGCAGACTTGACGGTCGCCACGACCACATCACCGATCGCGCCATACTTGCGGGTCGAGCCGCCCAACACGTGGATCACGAGCAATTCGCGCGCGCCGGTGTTGTCAGCAACCTTGATGCGTGATTCTTGCTGGATCATGGCCTACTCTCCCACGCCTTGATCGGCGGTGCGAATTTCGCGCTTGACCACGGATTCCACCACCCAGCGCTTGTCGCGCGAAAGCGGGCGGGACTCTACGATCTGCACCTCGTCACCGATCTGGCAGCCGATCTCATCGTGCGCCTTGACGCGCTTGCTGCTGTACACCACCTTCTGATACAGGGGGTGACGGAACTTGCGCGTGATCTCGACCACGACGGTCTTGGTCATTTTGTTGCTGGTGACCACACCAGTCATACGACGGCGATTGTTCATGCTACACCTTCCACGGCACCAGCCAATTCCATTTCGCGCAGGATCGTTTCCATGCGGGCGATGTCGCGGCGCAGGGAACGGATCTTGGTGAAGTCGGTCAGCTGACCGGTCACCTGATTGAAGCGCAGGTTCATCAACTCGTGGCGCTTTTCATCCAGGTTGTTGCGGATCTCTTCCGCTTTGAGTTTGCGAATCTCGGCGGCTTTCATTTTATTCGCCTCCTTCGCGCGTCACGACCTTGGTCTTGATCGGGAACTTGTACTGCGCGCTCTTGAGGGCTGCCACGGCGATCTCAGCGGGCAGGCCGCCGACCTCGAACATGATGCGCCCAGGCTTCACCACCGCCACGTAGTACTCCACATTGCCCTTACCGGAACCCATGCGGGTCTCAGGTGGCTTGTGGGTATACGGTTTGGCGGGGAAAATGCGGATCCACACCTTGCCACGGCGCTTCATTTCGCGCACGATGCTGCGGCGGGCCGCTTCGATCTGGCGGGCTGTAATCCAGCCCGGTTCCAACGCCTGCAGGCCGAACTCGCCGAAGGAAACCTCTGCTCCACGCAGGGCTTTGCCCTTCATACGACCGCGCATCTGCTTGCGCCACTTGACACGTTTTGGCATCAACATAATGTCTACCTCATCTCAAAGCGACGTCGCGATTACTCGCTAACGTACACGCCTTCTGTCGCTTCGGCTTTTTCTTCAACCTCGGGCTGGCTTTCGCCCTTGTAGATCCAGACCTTGATGCCGATTTGACCATAGGTGGTCGAAGCCTCGGACATGGCAAAGTCGATGTTGGCGCGCAGGGTCTGCAGCGGCACGCGGCCTTCACGCAGCCAGACGTCGCGGGACATTTCTGCACCACCCAGACGGCCACCGACCATGATCTTGATTCCCTGGGCGCCCTGGCGCATGGCCTGCTGGATCGCGCGCTTCATGGCACGGCGGTAGGCAATACGGCGTTCGAGCTGGTCAGCGATGTTGTAAGCCACCAACATGGCATCCATATCGGGCGAGGAAATTTCCTTGATGTCGAGCTCGATCTTCTTGCCAATCAAGGTTTCCAGCGCCACACGGATCTTCTTGACGCCTTCGCCCTTGCGGCCAATCAGGATGCCGGGCTTGGCGGTATGGATGGCCACTCGGGTCTTGCCCGGGGTCCGCTCCACATCCACGCGGGAGATACCAGCCTTGCCATTCAGGATGGCGTCGGGCAGGTTCTTGCGAAGTTCGCGGACGGTGGCGTTGGCCGCCGCGCCGCCCTTGGAGGTCTTTCCCATGAGCAGGCTGCGGATTGCCAGGTCCTGGTGCAACTGCTGGCGGTACTGGGCGCCTTCGGCGAACCAGCGGCCTTGCCAGGGTTGATTGATTCCTAAGCGCATTCCAATCGGGTGAACTTTACGACCCATAATTTCTCCTTTATGCTCCGCGCTCGCGCAGGATGACGGTCACGTGCGAGGTGCGGCGCAGGATCGGCTTGAAGCGGCCGCGGGCCCCGAAACGACGCCACTTGCGGGTGGGGGCTTCATCGGCAAAAATGCTGGCAACATACAGGTCATCGCGGCTGACGCCGAAATTCTCTTCCGCGTTGGCCACGGCGGAAGCCACCAGTTTGTGGACCGGCTCGGCGGCACGCTTGTTGGCGAAGCGTAGGAGTTCCAGGGCCTCGTTGGCGCTCTTCCCGCGCACCAAGTCGACGACCAGGCGCACTTTCTGAGCGGAGAGGGGCAGGAAGCGCAAATGAGCGCGAATATCAGTCATGGCTCATTTCTCCTTACGCCGCCGCCTTCTCGCCAGCCATGTGGCCGCGGAAGGTGCGAGTGGGCGCGAATTCACCCAGGCGATGACCGACCATGTTCTCGGTGATGTAAATCGGCACATGACGGCGGCCATCGTGGACGGCGATCGTGTGTCCCACCATCTGCGGGAAGATCACGCTCGCACGGCTCCAGGTGCGGATGACTTTCTTTTCGCCTTTCTGATTCATGGCCTCGATGCGCTTGAGCAGCTTCGGCTGAATGAAAGGACCTTTTTTCAGTGATCTGGACATATCTTCGTACCTCAGATTCTCTCAGCGCCTAACGGCTGTTCTTGCTGCGGCGGCGCACAATGTACTGGTCTGTCTTCTTGTTGCGACGGGTCTTCTTGCCCAGGGTAGGTTTGCCCCACGGGCTCTTCGGACCGGGCAGGCCAACCGGCTGGCGGCCTTCACCACCACCGTGTGGATGGTCGCGGGGAGACATCGCAGTACCGCGCACGGTCGGGCGGATACCCTTGTGGCGCTTGCGGCCCGCCTTGCCCAGCTTGATGTTGCTGTGATCAAGGTTGCCAACCTGGCCGATGGTCGCATAGCAGACCTGGTGGATTAGGCGGACTTCCCCGGAGGGCATACGAATCTGGGCAAAATCGCCTTCCTTGGCCAACAGTTGGGCGGCGCCGCCCGCAGAGCGGACCATCTGCGCACCCTTGCCCGAACGAACCTCGATGTTGTGGATCATGGTACCGACGGGGATGTTGGAGATCGGCAGGAAATTGCCGGTGCGAATCTCGGCGGTGGGGCCAGACATGACGGTGTCACCCACCTTCAGGTCCAGCGGGGCGATGATGTAGCGCTTCTCACCATCCGCGTAGAACAGCAAAGCCAGGCGGGCGGTGCGGTTCGGGTCGTACTCGATCGCGGCCACCTTGGCGGGGATTCCGTGCTTTTCGCGCTTGAAATCCACCACGCGGATGTAACGGCGGGCGCCGCCGCCACGATGGCGGACCGTGACACGGCCCTGGGCGTTGCGGCCACCCTGCTTGCGCAGCGGGACGAGCAAGGAGCGCTCGGGAGTGGACTTGGTGATTTCTTCGAAGGTATAACCAGTCATCCCGCGGGTGCCTGGCGTTACCGGTTTATACTTTTTGACGGGCATTATTGCACCCCTTCAAAGATCTCGAGGGACTGGCCCTCGGCAAGGGTCACAATGGCCTTCTTGAAGGCGGGACGGCGGACCAGCAAACGGCGGCTGCGGGCGCGGCGTCCGCGCTTGGCGGGCGCATTGACAACGTTGACGCGCACGACTTTGACGTCGTAGATGGTTTCGATTGCGTCCTTGACCATCGTGCGGGTCGCCTCGTTCGAGACGACGAAAGCGTATTGCTGCAACTTGCTCGACTGATAGTTGGACTTCTCAGTCACCAACGGTCGGACAAGGACATTGAAAAGGTTGGTCATGTCTCTCTCCTATCCGAGGTGGGCTGTCAGCACGTCCAGCGTCTTGAGCGGCAGGACAACTTTGTCGTAGCCGAGCAGGTCGCGGACGTTCAGGTAGCTGGCCAGGATGACCTTGGTCTGTTCGATGTTGCTGGCAATGCGCGAGACGGTCTCATAGGACTGATCCTTCTCGGGCATAAGCACCAGCGCGGTCGACTCACCGACCAGTTTGGTCAGGGCCTGGGCCATCACGCGGGTCTTGGGTTCGCTGAAGCTGAACTCATCCACCACTACAATGCTGGCCTCGGAGGCCTTGACGGTCAACGCCGAGCGCAGGGCAGCCTGGCGCATCTTCTTAGGCATGCGCTGTTCGTAGCCGCGGGGGTGCGGCGTGTGGATACGTCCACCACCCACCCACTGGGCGGCGCGGGTCGAGCCCTGACGGGCGCGGCCGGTGCCTTTTTGCTTCCAGGGTTTGCGACCACCGCCGGAGACTTCGGAGCGGGTCTTGGTGTCATGCGTGCCCAGGCGAGCGTTCGCCATCTGGCGAGTGTAGGCCTGGTGCATCAGGTCCATATTGACCGCGGCTTCAAAGACACTCGCGGGCAGTTCCACCTCACGAAGCTTCTTACCTTCGATGTTGTAAATGTCTACTTTCATGGCTTATCTTCCCGTTTCCCGCGCGCCTACTGCTTGCGCGCCTCTCTGATCATGATAAGACCGCCCTTGGGCCCGGGAACCGCGCCATGAATGCCGAGCAGGTTGCGCTCTGCATCCACCAGGACGACCTTGAGGTTCTGCGTTGTGACACGATCCATACCCATGTGACCGGCACCACGAGCACCTTTGTAAACACGACCGGGCGTGGTACCCGAGCCACGAGAGCCGGGTGCGCGGTTGCGGTCAGAGGTACCGTGTGTGGCGTTCATGCCATGGAAGTGGTGGCGCTTGACGGCACCGGCAAAGCCTTTACCCTTGCTCACACCAATCACATCCACGCGCTCACCCACTGCAAAAGCCTCGGCGACGGTGATCTTGTCGCCGACCTTGAGGTCATGGTCTTTGGCACGGAATTCGCGCAAAAAGCGCAGAGGGGGGAGTTCGTTGGTCTTCAGGTGTCCCAATTCGCCGCTGGTCAGGCGCTTGGGATTGACCTCAGCGAAACCCAACTGCACGGCCGAGTATCCCTCGCTCTGGGGCTCGCGCACCTGGGTAACGTAACATGGCCCAGCTTCGATGAGGGTCACAGGATAAGCGACGCCTTTTTCATCGAAGATCTGGGTCATGCCGATCTTCTTGCCAATTAGCCCTTTCAACATGCTCAATTTTCTCCTTCTTAGTGTATTGACGAGACTGTCAACCGGGGCTTCAGTTGCATCATCTCCGTGCAACGCAGTCAGCAGGTCTGGAGCAGAGCGCGTATCAGGGTCCGCTCACAGACCTACTCTTACGTTGTCTCAAAAACTGCGGAAGACCGCAGGGTTTGAAAACTTAGATTTTGATCTCGATATCCACGCCCGCGGGCATGTTCAAGCGCATCAACATGTCGATGGTTTTCGAGTCAGGATCGAGGACGTCGATCAGGCGGTTGTGCGTGCGGATCTCGAAGTGCTCATGAGAATCCTTGTCGATAAAAGTCGAGCGGCGTATTGTATACCGTTCCACCTTGGTTGGCAAGGGTACGGGACCCACAACATGGGCACCGGAGCGTTCGGCCGTCTCGACGATCCGCTTGGCGGACTGGTCGAGGACGCGATGATCGTAAGCCTTGAGGCGGATGCGGATCTTCTGTTTAGCCATCATCTCTCACCTACTCGATGATCTTGGTAACGACACCCGCGCCAACGGTCAGACCGCCTTCGCGAA
>CALFXA010000201.1 GCA_937928015.1 uncultured Anaerolineales bacterium
GCAATATGGACATGTCATCATGATGCTATTTTAGCCCATCCTTTTGGATACTCCCTTTCTTTGACAATAAGTAGTAAAGTTCTTAATATTTTGTCTATACATATTTGGTTGTCTGTGTCATGAATAACGTTATTGTTATCTAATTAGGAATGTGATAATCATTATAATAAATAATCAACCAAATATATTTTTACATGTTAGGTAGAATTATTATTTACCGCTTCACTCAAATTCATCACGCGAGGTGTGCATATGACAGAAGCAAATTGGGGCATACGATTTAATGAATATCCGGATTACCATCGTGTTGGAAAAGGACAAAAGCCTGGGGGGGCCTGAATGGCTCGAATCACGCCATTTCCATAATTGGCAAGAGCAAGGGTTAATCATCTGGAATGATAGCGATAGAAAATTAGAGGTTCTAAATGGAATCGAATCTCTGAAATTATTACGTGAACTGGATTCCCAAGATGCTTGGAAATCCAATGGCGTCTCTATCACCCGCTTGGTCCATCGAATTGAACTGAACCTACCTTCTCGCAAAAAACGAAAAAAAGGTGAACCGGAACCTGCAGTTGAGAAGCCAAAGGGTGAGGATGTTTATGAAGAAATCATACATTTACCGCCCGAAGCCGGCTACGAATTGATCGAACTGCTAGAGTCAAAAAAGCAAATTATCACCCATATGGCAGAGCAGGAAAAGAAGCGCGCTCAAGAGGCACGGAGACAAGCGTGGGACATCTTATTTGAGCTCTCTCATAAGCATGAGATGAAAGAGTTTGATTTCAAAACCAGGTCTTTTGAATGGCAGAGGGACGACGACACTCGCATGACTTGTCGTTATCAGGCTGCCGAAGGAAGGATTTGGCTGGCAGAGGATAAACTTTTCTGGAATACCTGCGTCAAACGAGAAGGTCATGTTGGAAATTCGCACCACTTTCTCAAGTTTGTTGAAGCAGTGGATTGGGTGGAAAAGGAGATCGTTAATCTAGCTAATAAGCCAGATGTGAAGAAAGAAGAGGGAATACTAAGTGAGGAAGAGATCAAAGCAAACCGTGCCCGATTAAAAACGAAACTCATAACTAGTCCCTATTGGATCGATGCTACCTAGATGGAGCCTCAACGGATTACCTACAAAGTCTTAATCGATCTGGAGGCTAAACCTATTTCTTATAAAAGTTTTGAGACAATTTGTGGCGACATCCATAAATATGCTGATCGCTATCCAACTCCAGGAAAACTCGCGAATGCTATTCACCTTGATGCTGGTCATTTCCAAATCAGCCAAATGCTTGGAGATAATTCCGAGCACTTTCGGTTTACCTCACTCACAAATTATTATCAAGAAACATCAGTGGCAGAGCAAGCCCAGCAAGTCTGGAATCAAAGCCGGATATTGCAATTGTTCAAAACAGGAGAAATCGTTCGCGGTCGATTTGGATATCAGGAAGTCGAGACAGGATACATTACCTTACTAGGGGCATGTGGACAGGCTGACCATGTATGGCGTGAGGAAGAAAACCGGAGTGAATTTATGGAAAGCAAAGCTCTCCGAGAATCTCTGAGTTTTGCTTCGGATGTTAATGATTATCGTGATTTTCTAGGGTTATCCCCCGAATTGATAAACGACGAAAGACTATTGGAATCCATGCACAAAACCAGGAGTGGCTCAAAGTTTGTTCCAGATGAGGCAAGAAGAGAAAGCTTGGTATGGCTTGCACAGCACAAACCGCTGGATTAAGTAAATCCTGGCAATTAAAGAAGCAGTCACTACCCTGCTTACAATAACTTCTTCCTTAACGACAGGGTAGCGACACTAGGGCATCAATCCTACTAAAATTGGATCCGTTGAAGTCAAAACCGCCAATTTTCCGCCTCACAACCGCAATCGAATCTGTCCGGTGGGGTACATATCTGGTATACGGGTATAAATTTCGCAGGCTAGCGTAGGCGGCAATGTAGGCGGCGGAGAGAATTCTCCGCCGTTTTTTATTAGTGAGCAATGCCACCAGCGTAAATATGACTGAGCCCAGCAGGGTAGACGTCGCTGGTTTGCTAGTCGGAAGAAGGAATGTCCTTGACATTATGCAACGTCAGCAAGCCGGTGACCCGATCCTCCTGTTTGATCACAAGACTGCGCTGGCCGTTGCCCAGGATGTGCTGGTTGATCAATTTCTCCAATGTGTCGGCGGGCCGGATCGAGGTGTAATCGTGGCGCATGATGGACACCACGTGATGTCCGGCTAACAGGTCTTGAACCGTCTGCTGGCTGAGTTGGGAGGATGCGGCGCTTTCCAGGAACCAGCCGATAACGGCGACCCATAATCCATTGCCAAAATTGCCGGTAAACATCTGCCATACGCCCAGGCCAATAAAACCATAGGCAATGAAGCGCCCCACATTGGCAGCAATCAGGGTAGCCCGGCACAAATTATGCGTAGTGCCCCAAATGATGGCCCCACCATCCAGAGGGAAGCCCGGGATCAGGTTGAAGAGGCACAGCGTTCCGTTGATATACGCCAAATATTTTGCAATGACCAGCAATGGGTCGACAGCGCCAACCACGGGTTGCAGGATGGCAAAGAAAAGCGCTAACATTAAACTGGTGGCCGGGCCAGCGATGGCGATCCAGAGTTCGGCCATGGCGCTAGGCGGTTCGGCGCCGATCTGGGCAATGCCGCCAAATACGAAGAGCTTGATACTCGCACTGGAATTTTATAACGAAGGGCGACGACCGAATGTCCCAACTCATGCAATAGCACACTGACAAACACCAGGATGACCGTAACAGCGCCAACGATCCAATACTGGGTTATGGGACAGCCCGCAAAGCCTGACGGGAAGTAATTGGTGGTAAGCGACCAGGTAAACAGTCCAAAGATCAAGAACCATGAGTAGTCCAATCCGATCGGAATGCCGAGAATGCGTCCCAGGGAAATTGCGCTTCAATTCACGTCCGAACCATCCTTTCGAAAAGACGGTTGACTGAAATCAGCCAACGTGAAGATCGATCACCTGGCGGAAATGGAAACCGTAGATGGCGAATGTGATCGCTAGCGGGAACAGGCGCGGACGACGGAACAGCGTCCAGAAGAAGAGCCGCCAGTAGTGGACCCGTTCGACGCCGTGAATCCCCAACTGATATATGGAGCGCCACAAGGCCAGGATATATTGTGCTTCCAATTGGACTCTGATCTGGGGCGGTCGGTACTCGCGCAGGAAGATCAGCACACGTTCGTAATAGAATTTGGGCGCGTAGATCTTGCTCAGAATCTCGCGATAGCCTTCCCGCAGTGGTTCCAGTCCCATTTTGGGGATGATGTTGGTCGAGCCATCCACGTTGTCTCCTGAAAATTCGTTTACCAGACGGCCTTCGCGTTGCATGCGGTCATACAGCCGCGTTCCCAACGGGGCTTGCAGTAGCCCGACCATGGCCGTCACAATGCCGCTCTTCTGGATGAAATCAATCTGCTGTTGGAAGATCGAAGGGGAGTCGTTATCGAAACCGACGATGAACCCACCCTGCACCTGGAGGCCGGCGCGCTGGAGTCGCTTGACGCTCTCCACCAGGTCGCGGCCTTTGTTCTGGTTTTTACTACATTCGGTCAGGCTGTCTTCATTGGGTGTCTCGATGCCAACAAAGACCGTGTCGAAGCCGGCCGCTACCATGAGTCTCATCAACTCCGGGTCATCGGCCAGGTTGATGGACGCTTCGGTGCTGAACGGCATACCGGTTTTGCCCTTGCGCCATTCGATCAAGGCGGGAAGTACCTCGGCTTTGATCTGTTTTTTATTGCCGATAAAGTTGTCGTCCACAAAGAAGATGTTGCTGCGCCAGCCTAGTGTGTAGAGACTGTCCAATTCGGCGATGATCTGTGCGGCGGTCTTTGTGCGCGGAACGTGCCCCAGCAAGGAAGTCACGTTGCAGAAGTCACAATTGAAGGGGCAGCCGCGCGAGAATTGAATGCTGACAGTGCTGTAATGCTTCAAGTCCGCCAGATGCCAGAGGGGGACGGGGGTTTGGCGGATGTCGGGAAATTCGGTGGAGGAATAGACGCGCCGAGGCCGACCCCATTCGAGGTCCAGCAGGAACGGGGCGAGTGTCTCCTCCGCCTCGTTCAGGACGAAATGATCTACGTCGGGGAATTGTTCTTGTTCCATCGTGAAGAGCGGACCGCCCGCCACCACTTTCACCCCGATCGCTTTGCAACGTTGGATGGTGGCGCGGGCCGACTTGCGTTGAACGACCATGGCACTGATAAAGACATAGTCGGCCCATGCCAGGTCTTTTTCCGTGATGTCTGTTACATTGAGATCAACCAGCCGTTTTTCCCAGGCTGGCGGCAGCATCGCAGCAACGGTCAACAGACCCAGTGGCGGGGCGCCGGCTTTCTTTCTAACGAACTTAAGCGCATGCTTGAAACTCCAAAAGGTGTCTGGGAACTCTGGATAAACAAGCAGGATTTTCATGGTTGCCTTCTTTTTCTATTCAGCTTTTATCAACTTGGCACCATTCCCACTCAACACAGTGACCGCGGGTTCCCCAGTAAAAGTGTTGGGTGAATGCCGTGCTCGGTGATTACGATTTTTGCGTTGTCACGCAGGGAGTTTTCGACCATCTCCAGTTTCTTGAGCGCCTGGGCATTGCCGATGAAATACTGTTCGGCGGCTTCGAAGATCTTTAAATACAGGCGTTCATCGGTCGAAATGGCGGTTTTCATCATAAATTCTAATTTCATTGTACAGCGAATACACCCAACTCATCCCATCACGACGCGCACTTCGTGGGGATGTCCATCATCCTTGAGTGGAACCCGGTTGTCTGCAACTGGCTGACCATCGAGGAAAACCTGTTGAACGCCGCGATTGATTTGGTGCGGATTCTGCATTTCGATCCTGTACTGGCTGCGACCAAACCGGTAATTCACTTTGTACCCCGGCCAATTACGGGGAATGCACGGATCGAATTCGAGCGCTAGTCCCACTTTTTTGATTCCCAAAATGATCTCGATTCCCAGACGGTACATCCAACCCGAGGAGCCGGTGTACCAGGTCCAGCCCCCGCGGCCGAGATGGGCCGGGGCGCTGTAAATATCCGCTGCGACTACATAGGGCTCCACTTGATACCGTGCCACCTTCTGTGGGGTATCCGCATGTTGAATGGGGTTGATTAGTTGATAAAGCTCAAAAGCACGGTCTCCGTCACCCAGTTTGGCGAAGGCCCAGATCGCCCAAATCGAGGCATGAGTGTATTGTCCGCCGTTCTCGCGAATGCCGGGCTGGTAGCCCTTGATGTAACCCGGGTCGCGAATCGTCCGGTCGAAAGGCGGCGCCAGTAGCAGGATCAAACCATCCTCGCGGCGGACGAGGCGTTCGTACAACGACTGCATGGCGGCACGTGCACGTCCGTGCTCGGCCGCACCCGAGATCACCGCCCACGATTGGCTGATCGAGTCAATCTGGCAGTCGCGATTCTCCGCGGAGCCGAGCGGCTTGCCGTCATCGTAATAGGCGCGGCGATACCAACTTCCGTCCCAACTGGAACTTTCGAGGGCGAGGCGCAACGTCTCAGCCTGCTGACGATAGGAGGCAGCCTGCTCGGCAGACCCGCCCCCGTCACACAGACACGCGAAGTCTGTCAGCGTGGCATGCAGGAACCAACCCAGCCAGATGCTCTCCCCTGTCCCGCCCATGCCGACGTTGTTCATGCCGTCGTTCCAATCGCCTTCGCCCATCAGCGGCAGGCCATGCGCACCGACCGTGGTTCCTTTGGCAAGTGCGCGGCGACAATGCTCATAAAGCGACTCGGTCTCACCGGTGGGGAAATCTCCGTAGCGGTCATGTTCCCCGACATTGAGCGGCTCGGCCGAAAGGAAGGGAACGCGCTCCTCCAAAATGGCGCGGTCGCCGGTGACGTGGACATATTGCGCCACAGCATATGGAAGCCAGAGCAGGTCATCGCTAATGCGCGTGCGGACGCCGCGGTCGGTGGGCCGCGCAACGTGCCACCAATGCAGCACATCGCCCTGCTCGAACTGATGGCGGGCCGCGCGCAGAATGTGTTCGCGCGCAATCTCAGGCTGGGTATACAGGAACGCCAGCACATCTTGAAGTTGGTCGCGAAAGCCGTATGCGCCGCCAGATTGATAGAAAGCCGTCCGCCCCCAAATGCGGCAGGACAAGGTTTGATATGGGAGCCAGCGGTTGAGCAGGAAGTCCATGGCCGTGTCGGGTGTTTCGACTTGTATGTCTTTAAGCTGGTCATCCCAAAATGACTGAAGCGAATCCCAGGCCGTTTCCACGTTGGCCAGGTTCTGATACTGTGCAATGAGTTTAAGCGCCTCCGCATGGTCTGTACCCTGCCCGAGCAGGAATGTGACTTCCTTCGTCTCACCGGGCGCCAGCCATAACAGGAGTTGCATGGCCGCACACGGATCGACTCCTGCCTGCGCCAAAGCGGTCAGCCCAACCCGTTCGAGTGCGGCCGGGTGGGCGTAACTTCCCAGCGAACCGAGAAACTCGGTGCGGTCGGTCGTCAGCCCTTGGAGTTCACGTGTGGCGGCAAGGAATGCGACGCACTCGCTAAAGTCCCGGTTGTAGGGATTGCGCGCCAGCATGGCAAAACGAGTAGACTCATATTCGGGAACGATGTACTGTGCCATCTCCTCGTGTGTTGTTCCCAAAACCCACTCGGCATAATATGTGATGTTGATGCGCCGTATACGCGTCGACGTATTTTGCATTTTCAACTGCACGATCTTAACCGGCGCGTTGGGTACGACAAAGAGACGCAGGCGTTGGTCCAACTCATGACTGCAGTGTTCGAAAATGGTGTAGCCGGTTCCGTGCCGTATCGTGTACGGAGCGTCGGCGCGTGTTGGCAATGGGGTGGGTGACCAGAGTTCTCCGGTGTCTTCGTCGCGTAAATAGATGGCTTCGCTCGGTGGGTCGCTGACCGGGTCGTTGTGCCAGGGGGTGAGACGGTTCTCGCCGCTGTTGCCAGCCCAGGTGGAACCCATCCCCGCTTCGGAGACAAGGAAGCCAACCTGCGGGTTGGCGATCACATTGATCCACGGCGCGGGAGTCCACTGGCCGCAGGCGAGGTGGATGATGTATTCGCGTCCGTCCGGGGTGAAGCCACCCAGCCCATTATCGAAGACCAGGCCGGGGCGGGGTCCAAGCAAAGGAATGGAGGATGGCTCTGAAAGCGGAGACTGGGTCGGGACAAAACGCGGTAATCGGACGGGGAGGTGATCCAGCTTCTCCAATTGAGTCGCCAACGGGCCAGCCTCTCCTTCCAACGTCACACGAGCGACGGTGGCGATGAGAATCTGCTCAGCCACTGACATCTGATCTTCGCGCAGCACGAAAATCCCGCCGCGTTTGCCCAGGCGATCATCGCTGTTGGTACGGCTGAGCAGATGATAAATTTTTCCCTGAAAATGCTGGTCGTAACTGGTCTCACGCTGGTTGAGGATGACGAGGTCGATCTTCAGTCCGCGCCGGTGCCAGTAGGTGTGGGCACGGATCAACTCGTTCAGTAGGTCGAGGTCTTTTTCCTGCTTGAGATTGATCAGCAAAATCGGATAATCGCCCGAGATGGAAAAGGCCCATAAGCCAGATTGTCCCAGCGTGTTGCCTGCCAGGGTGACCGGGTCGGAGCGCAGCGCGGGAGCGGGATAGAGCAAGGCGGAAAGAAGTTTTTGGATCTGCTCCAGTTGAGGTGAGGAAAGGCCGACTTGGATCAACTCCTCCTCTGCCTGTGTGCGCGCATCATCAAAGACCCGATTGATGCGATGCCATTGGCGGAAATCGTGTGCCAGTGCAAGCACTTCACGGCGAGACGCGGCTGCGACTGCGACAAATGCAACTTGCAGTGAAGCATATTCCTTCACCGTGACTTGAGTTTGTAACGCGGCAATGGGATCGAGTGTAGCAGTTGTATTCGAAAGTTGTTGCAAAGAGGCGGGCGTGCGCGGCGTGTTGCCGCGTCCCAGGAAGCGGGCGCGGTTGGTTTCGTAGCCAGTCATTTGCAGGTCGTCGCGTTCATTCACTATGAAATACACCAGGTAGACCGGCTTATCCTGCGCGGAGCGCGGACGGCGATGGTACAACAGGATGTTCCCCTCGGCGATGTGTTCACATTCGATGAAGAGTTTGTTGTAAGCGGGGTGGCGATGGTCGGCCATCTGTGGGGCCAGAATCACTTCGGCGTAGCTGGTCAACATCAGGTCATGTGCGGCCTCGCCGTGATTGGTCAGGGTGACACTGCGGATTTCCACATCCGCTTCGGGGGCGATGGCGATGCGCGTGCGGGTGGAAATGTTCTCGTCGCGCCGCAGGAATTCCACGGTGTGCGGATAAAAGTTCACTTCCTGGCTGGCAGGCAAAGTGGCAGTCGGTTGGAAGGTGGACGACCAGGTGCGGTCATTTTCGCGATCTTGAATGTAGATCCACGAGCCGAAGTGATCGAGGGTGGTGTCGGAGCGCCAACGCGTCAGATCTATGTCGCGCCAGCGACTGAACCCTCCACCCGCGGCGGTGATGAGCAGGCTGTAGGTCCCATTAGAGAGATAGTGGAGTTGGGGATACGGCGAGTTGAGTTTGGCCTGCCAGGGGGCGAACGGCACGGTCGGGTGGATGGGGTGAACCACGCCAATCTCATGCGGATGCGGATGTTCGATTGGCGCGCGGACGGGAACCTGCTCTTGCAGCAAGAGTGATACCGTCTGCATGCGCGGGTCGGCGTGGAAGCGGCGGATCATGCTGTCTTCTCTCAGGGCGTTGCACAGCGAAAGCAGGATCATGCCCTGATGGTGCGCCATGTACGAGCGGACGACGGCGTACTCCTGTCCCGTTCCCAGACGCTCGGCGGTGAAGTCCACGGATTCGTAGAGGCCGTACAATCCAAACAGATTGTACTTGTGGAAACGTTCCATGTTTTGCAGAACCGCGGCTGGCGCATACGGCAAAGCAAGGATGGATGCATATGGCGCGACCACCAGGTCTTCGGCCAGGCCGCGCTTGTAGCCCAACCCTGGAACGCCGAAGGCGCGATATTGATAGCCTTGATTGGCGTCGAAATAATAAAAACTCGACTCGGAAATACCCCACGGAACATGATTGGTCTGCCCGTAGGAGATCTGGTATTTGACCGCCGCGAGACAACT
>CALFXA010000202.1 GCA_937928015.1 uncultured Anaerolineales bacterium
GACCACCGAGATCTACACTCTTTCCCTACACGACGCTCTTCCGATCTCGGTCCCAGGTGGCAGACCAGTTGACGGGGAAGTTGCGGTTGAGGTCCACGCCGTGGTCGTTGACGCGGCCGTCGATGCCGTGATCGCGGGCATCGCCATCGGGGTTGAGATTCCGCAGGATGTACAGGGTCACATCGCTGGGAACGATTTCTGGATGGTCGGTCAGGTACAGGATCATCTGGTCGGCCAGCGCGATAGTGTTCCACTCGTAGCCGCCGTGGATGCCCGCCACGACCATCACCTGCCGCGCACCCGTCCCAAAGGTGTAGACCTCAATGGATCGCCCCGAGACCGACATCCCGATGGGCAGCGCCCTGCTGGTGTTGCTGAACACGAAGGGCGTGGGCGTCTGAACGACGATCTCGGTGGATAGTGGGTTGCGCGTGACGGTGGGCAGGTCGTAACGAGTGGGATACGGGGTGAGGCTCGGCTGGAGGGTGACGGTGGGCGTCTGCGGAGAGGCAGCCTGTGCCGACTGCCTGGCCCAATAGACCATGACAACCAGCAGAATCATCAGGACTGCGAACGCGTTAATGCCCCAGATCGCGAGGACAAGGGTGGTGGAGGTCTGTTTGCGGTGCGGACGCATGGGCTTAGTCCGTGGATTGCGCCTCGAGCCGCAGCATGTTCAGGGCGTTGTTGAAAGCCCAACGGGGAAGGTTGCGCGGGTGTCCGCCGTAGGTAATGCGCATGGACTTCTCGCCGCGCGGGGTGATGACACCCAATTCGGCGGCCATGTTGTCCACGAAGCAGGCGATGCCCAGGGCGGCATTTTTTGCGGGATCACGCCTGAGCGCGGCGCGTAGTTCGTCCATCAGGGAGCCAGGCTGAAGGTCCAGGCTGGTGAGGTTGGGGAGGTGGCGGCTCATCGAGTCGGGCAGGCCGCGTTCGAGGGAAACCACGTTCCAGCCGCGACGGTCGACGGCAGCGAGCGTGACACCTTCCAGTGTGTCGTCATCCGCGCCGAAGATGACTTCCTTCAAGCGCACGCGCAGGTCCTGCTCGACCTCGGTGATCATGCGGTCAGCCTCGGCTTCGGTCTCCGACTTGGCCGCGATGCGGATGTCAACCACGCCGTTGTGAGCGGCCAACCCGACGGTGGGGTTGGAGAGCATCTCCAGGTCGCCGATCTTTTCATCGACCATGCCTTCGCCCAGCCCCGAGGTATGCAGGACACGCACCTTGATGATGTGGCGCAGGTCGAAGCGTTTTTGCAGGTAGGGGATGACCGACTCGTGCAGCAGGTATTCCATCTCTTTTGGGACGCCTGGCAGGGAGATGACGGCCCTCACCCCCGACCCCTCTCCCTCAAGACGAGGGGAATGTTCCACGATAAAGGCGGGCGCGGTGCCGACGGGGTTGGGAATCGCGATGGCATTCTTCGGGACGTAGGCCTGCCGCTTCTGATTCTCGGAGGGGGTGCGGCCATAACGGCTGATGGTGGCCACCACCTGTTGCCAGAGTTCCTCGCGGAATTCCACCTCGGTGCCGACGGCGCGAGCCACGGCTTCACGGGTGGGATCGTCCACGGTGGGCCCCAGCCCACCCGTAGTGATGACGATCTCGGCGCGTTCCATCGACTCGCGGATGGCCGAGGCGATACGCTCGACATTGTCGCCAATGGTGACGGTGCGGTACAGGTCCACGCCCAGGCCGCGCAGGTTGCGGGCCAGATAGCGGGTGTTGGTGTCTACGATTTCGCCGAGCAGGATCTCGGTGCCGATGGTGATGATCTCTGCGGAGGTCATGGTCTCCTAGGGGTAGATGGGGGTGAAGAGATTGTCCCGCACCTGGAAGATCACGATGCGCGGTTCGGCGCAGTCTCCAAGCTCGGAACAGGTGAGAGTGCCGCTCAAACCCTGTACGCCTTGCACGCGCAGAATGCTATCCCGCAGGGCCTGACGCTGAATGAATGAGGTGTTATCGGTGGTGGAGACGGGAGTGGCTGCCTGCTCGATGGCGGTGAAGAGCATCAAAGCGGCATCATAGGCTTGCAAATGATAGCTGGCGACGGGATCCTCGCCGTAGGTCGTGCGGTATTTTTCAGAGAAGCTGGCGGACTCAGTTACAGGCGCGGGTCCTGACAGGTACATCCCGCGTGAGAGATCCCCCGTTTGTTGGAGGAAGTTTGTACTGAGCAGGCTTTCCGAACTGATCAAGGCACTCGTGATGTCCTGTTTCTTGATGGCGTTCAGAACGGCAATACCATCCTCGGTATATACGGGAAAATAAACCGCGTCGGTATGAAGCTTCGAAAGCCATAGGACTTTGTCAGCCACATCCACACCGCCGCCGAGCTGGATGCGGCCAAGACAGGTTCCGCCAAGTTTTTCGAAGTTATCGCAGGCGGCAGCCTGGAGCTGCATGGAATAGGGAGTTCCGTCGTGCAGGGTGCTCATGGTGCGCAGGCCCAGTGCGTTGAACACGAATTCGGCCACCGACTTGCCCTGGGCACGGTCATTGTAAATGGTGCGGAAGAAACCCGAAGCGTGCTGACTTGCCAGGGTCAATGAAGGGGCGGTGCTAGAAGGAGAGATCATCACCATATTGGCGTCGCTGAGGATTTTCGCCGCGGGGACGGAGGCGCTCGAACAAGTGGCGCCAATCACACCGACGATGGTTGGGTCCGCGGCAATTTGCCGCGCTCCCGCTTCGCCGCCCTCGGCGGTGCAGTGGTCATCCACCTGGATCAACTCGATGGGGTGACCCGCAAGTTCTTTTTTATCCGCAATGGCCATTTCCACACCGCGCAGGGCGTCCACACCGTATGGGCTGTCGGGTCCGCTCAGGGTGAGCAGAACAGCGATCTTGATGGATTCCTTGTTGTTGACGGTCACACATCCAAGCGGATCGTTACAGATGGTGGGTCTGGCAATGCAAGCCGAAACCGTCAGGCTGACGACGACGGCCAGGCTCAATAAGCGCAGGAGCAGTTTCTTCACACATGCCTCCATGGGTTCTTCCCAGATTGTACACGCGAATCCAGGTCGTTTGCGCCATTGTAACCTGTGGTCTGGGGCGGAATAATTGCTTTTTCCCAATAAATTTGTAAAGAAACCCGTTTTCGCGGGATGGGCCGAAAACGGGTTTCTTTGGGTCAGATGAAAGTCGTCTATTCCACGCCGAGGTAGGATTTCTTCACCATCTCATTGTTCTTCAGGCTTTGTGCATCATCGCTCAGGATAATCTCGCCTGTCTGGAGGACATATCCGCGATGGGCGATGGACAGCGCCATGAGCGCGTTTTGCTCTACCAGCAAGACGGTGGTGCCTTCCTTGTTGATCTCCTGGATGATGTCGAAGATCAACTCCACCAGCAGGGGCGCGAGACCCATTGACGGTTCGTCCAGCAGGAGAATCTTGGGCTTGGCCATTAGAGCGCGGCCCATGGCAAGCATCTGCTGCTCGCCGCCCGAGAGCGTACCGCCCTTCTGGTTGATGCGCTCCTTCAGGCGCGGGAAGAGTTTGAAGACGTGCTCAAGGTCGTCATTGAAGGTCGAGCGGTCCTTGCGGACGTAGGCGCCCATCTCCAGGTTTTCGAGCACGGTCATGCGCGGGAAGATCATGCGGCCCTCGGGGCTTTGTGCTACGCCCATTGTGGCGATCTGATGGGCGGGCAGCTTGTGCAGTTCCGTGCCGTCGAGGACGATGGAGCCCGAGCGGGGCTTGTTGAGTCCCTGGATGGTGCGCAACGTGGTGCTCTTGCCTGCACCGTTCGAGCCGATCAGGGTGACGATCTCGCCGTCGTTGACGGTCAGCGAAATGCCTTTCAAGGCGTGGATGTTGCCGTAGTAGGTGTGGACATCTTTTAGTTCAAGCATTGGAATCCTCGCCTCTTATTTGGTGGCGGTACCCTTGCCGAGGTACGCTTCGATCACGCGTTCGTTCTTCTGAACCTCAGAGGGGGAGCCTTCGGCGATCTTCTCGCCGTAATCCAGCACGGAGACGCGGTCGGAGATGGCCATGACCACGCGCATGTGATGCTCGATCAGCAGGATGGTCAGACCCAGTTCGCTGCGCAGGCGCTGGATGAAGTTGGTCAGGTCGATGGTCTCGTTTGGGTTCATGCCTGCGGTTGGTTCGTCGAGCAGGAGCAATTGGGGCTTGGAGGCCAACGCACGGGCGATCTCGAGACGGCGCTGTAGGCCATAAGACAGGTTCTTGGCGGTGACATTGGCGTCGCTGCGCTTCAAGCCGACGTACTCCAGCATGTCGAGGGCGCGGGCACGGGCCTCGGCCTCCTCTTTCATGGTGGAGGGCGTCCGCAGGATTTGTCCGACCAGGTTCGAGGTCAGGCGGCAATGTTCGCCAACCAGAACGTTTTCAATGGCGGACATGTTCGCGAAAAGGCGGATGTTCTGGAAGGTGCGGGCGATGCCCAGGGCGGTCACCTGAAACGGCTTCAACCCAGTCAGCTTGTGGCCGTTGAAGGACATCTCGCCGCTGGTGGGGTTGTAGACGCGCGTGATGGTATTGAAAAACGTGGTCTTGCCTGCACCATTCGGGCCGATCACCGAGGCGATCATGCCCTTTTCCATTTGGAAATCGACCTTGTTGACGGCGGTCAGGCCGCCGAAGACCATGGTGATGGCTTTTGCATCGAAGAATGTGGACATGTCAGCCTCCTATGCCTTGGCCTTTTCGGCGGCAACTTCCTCGCCATGCATCTCGGCGCGGACCTGGGCGTTGGGGATCAGGCCTTCAGGTCGAACCGCCATCATGATGACCAGAGTCAAGCCGAAGAGCAGGAAGCGATACAGGATCGGGTTGGCGTTATCCTTGACGGCCAACTGCACCACGGGATCGCTGATCGAGGGCAGGATGGTGTGGGTCAGCAGGGAGGAGAGGAAATCCTTGAGGGCGGGCAAGAAGAGACGGTCAGCGGTCATGATGGCGAGGCCGCCGACGATCACGCCGTTGATATTGCCGATGCCGCCCAGAATGACCACGCACAGGATGATGATCGAGGTGCTGAAGTCGAAGACGCTCGGGAAGATGCCCGCGATGTAGGCGGCGTAGAATGCGCCTGCAAAGCCCGAGAAAGTGGCGCCCATTGCGAAGGCTGCCAGTTTGGTTCGGACTGGATCGATTCCCATCTGTGCGGCGGCCAGTTCGTCCTCACGGATCGCCATCCACGCGCGGCCCAGGCGGCTGTCACGCAGACGCTGGATCACGAAGATCGAGAGCAGGATGATCGCGATAATCAGGAAGTACCAGGTGGTGGGATCGTTGGATTTGAACTCGCCAGGCTGGATTACTGCCATCAAAGTCGCCATGAATCCCTTTTCGGGATGAGGCAGCGGGATGAAGAAGGCGACGACAGCCAGGAGACCCGCAGCTAGTCCGACCACCCGCTTGTATTGTTTGTTGCTGATGGCGCGGAAGAGATAATAACCAATCAGGCCGACGATCAACACTAGAACGATCACCTTGACCACCAGCGCGAGTCCCATCGCTTCATTGGGCGAAATGACGGGCAGCGACGGGCGTCCGATTGGGCTGATGCCCTTGTCGCCGGCCGTCAGGTCTTCATGCTCCACCAGGGTGATGCAAGACATGGTGGTTTGCGCCCCGAACAAATTCATAAGGCCAGGCAGGATCCAACAGGTGAGCGGTTCTCTAATGGTCACGTCCGTCAGGTTCTTGAAGAGCACCGGGACGATCTCACCGAAGCCGAGTGTCACAATGGCAAGGTAGTCGCCTCGCAATGGCAGAGTTGGTGCGCCAAGCATCAGGCCCCAGACGGCGGCCATGGCCGCAGCGATCCAGATCACCAGCCAGAAGTTTAGGAAGACGCCATGCTGCGGTGAAGACAGGATGCCTGTCGTGTACGCGCCGATGGCGAAGAAGGCCGCGTATCCCAGGTCGAGCAGACCTGCGTAACCAACCACGATGTTCAGGCCCAGGCCGAGGATCACGAAGATCAACGCGAAGATGATCTGGGCGGTCCAGCGCAGGGCGGTGAGTTTATCGATGAAGGGGAAGAGCACCACAAGCGTCGCCAATAGCGCGATCTTGATGGCGCGCTCCTGATTTTGGGGCAAGCCGTGGATGGCAGCCACAAAAGCCGCGAAAAGGACCGAGCCAAAGAACCCGATCAGGTTGGCGTTGAGCGCCAGATTGGCGGCAAAGGGACGCTTGCCAATCGCTTCCTGGACGACGTTATTTTGGTAGAAGCTCAAAGCAACCAGGATGACGGCCGCCACAAGCGCGCTCGGGAGGACGGTTACAGCAATCTTGAGCGGATCCTTGCGTTCGAAACCTCCGCCGAGGGCCAATCCGAGACCGACGCCCATCAAGCTGCCGATGACAGCCACCGACCAGCCGCCGAAAAGCAGGGTCAGCCCGCCGCCAATCAGTCCGAAGGTGATGCCAGAACGAATGTATTTCATGAGATCACCTCCTAGGCCTTCTGACCAGTTTGCTCACCGAGCAGGCCGGTGGGTCGGAAGAGAAGGATCAGAACCAGTACAGTGAAGACCCACGCATTCGTCCAGCGGGTACTCAGATAGCCGTCGCTAAAGGACGCCAACAGGCCGATCAGGAAACCGCCAAGCATGGCGCCGGTGATGTTACCGATTCCGCCCAACACGGCTGCCGTGAAGGCTTGCAAGCCTGCGCGGAAGCCCATGAACCACCAGGCTGTATTGTTATACAACCCAGCCATCAGGCCAGCGGCCCCGGCCAGGCCGCCGCCGATCAGGAAGGTGGCGGTGATGACCCGGTCAATGTCGATGCCGAGCATCTTGGCGGCGTCGCGGTTTTGGGCCGTGGCGCGCATGGCTTTACCCAAGGTAGTCCGCTGCACAAACAGATAAAGGCCGATCATCAAACTGACGGCAAGAATAATGACGAGCAAATCCTTGATGGTAAAGCGCAGAGGCAGCCCGGAGGAGGCCAGGAGGTTCACATCCTGACCAAGACTATTGAACATGACCGAAAGCATGTCCGGGAATACTTTTTGGGAGGCGCCGCCAGTGGTCCCAAAGGAAGGCACCAGCCAGGCCTGGGCGGCCCACATCAGGCCCAGGTTTTCAATAATGAAGGACATGCCGATGGCCGAGATCAATGGAGCCAGACGTGGAGCGTTACGCAGGCGGCGATAGGCAAGGCGTTCGATGGATGCATTGAGCACAGCGCCGACCACAACTGCGACGACCAGCGCCAGGATTAGCCCAAGAGTGATCCTGACCGGGTCCTTGCTGTCGAGTGTCCCCGTCACAGAAAGGACGGTAAGGGACGTGAATACGCCGATCATGTACACATCACCATGGGCGAAATTGATCAATTCAATGATGCCATAAACCATGGTGTAGCCGAGCGCAATAATGGCGATGATCGCGCCGTTGGAGATGCCAATGATCAGGAATTGGATCAACTGGATGGGGTTGGCCTTGATGGCTGCCGCGATAGCCGGTACGTCCAGGCTGGCGATTGGGCCGATCAAGAACACGATGTAAAGTACCAATAATGAAACGCCAAGCCCCCGCCAATTAAATTTCTTTTTAGTGGTTTCCATGGTGCTCCTTGGCTGTCAGGACAAAAATGTGGGGGCGGCATCGATTGCCGCCCCCAGTTGAACTGAGTGCTGGATTACTTGAAGGTGCCGACAGACGTGTACGCACCGCCCTTGACCTGGTAGAAGGTCATGTCGGTGAGGCTGGTGTCGCCGTTGGCATCGAACGACCAGGTGCCGAGAGCGCCGTCGAAGTTCTTGATGGCGAAGACCGCGGTGTTGACGGCGGCGCGATCGGTGGGATCGCCACCGGCGGCGCAGACGTCTTCGATGGCCTTGAGAGCCACGTTCATGGTCTCGTAGCCATACACAGCGTAGGGCTCGGTCAGCTTGCCGTACTTGGCCTCATAGTCCTTGACGAACTGGAGACCAGCGGGGGGCAGCTTGTCCAGCGGGACGCCGGCGACGGAGGCATAGGCGCCTTCGGCCACGTCAGCGCCAGCGCCGTCGATGAAGGCCTGGGTCTGGATGCCATCGGGGCCGACGTACTTGACTGTCTCGTTGTCGCCCATGATGGCGACTTTGTCCTTGAGCAGTTGGGAGGCGTTGTTGTCAACCACCATGCCGACGTAGATGGCATCCGGAGCGGCGCCACTGTTGCTGGTGGAGATCTTGGTCATGAGGGCCTTGTAGTCAGCAGCCTTCGGGTCGATGGACTCGTGGCCGAGAACGGTCAGGCCGATTTCCTTGGCGGTGGCTTCGAACACGTCCGCCACACCCTTGCCATACAGTTCGTTGTCGTCGAGGATGTAGACGGTGGTGGCGCCGAGAGACTTCACGAAGTTGGCGGCAACCTTACCCTGGATGTCGTCAGCGGCGACGACGCGGGAGTAGTTGCGAACGCCGGTCGGGTAGTAGGAATCGGTCACACCGGGCAGGTCCTTGTCAGCCTTGGTCAGGCCGGGGTTGGTGTTGGCCGGGGAGATCATGGTGAGCGGGCCAGCCTGATTCAGGATCGGGATGGACAGCTTGGCAGCGCCCGAGTTGAAAGTGCCGAGGTAGGCCACGATGGACGGATCAGCGGCAGCCTTGTTGGCGTTTTCGGTCTCGACGGCCGGATCCCACTTGCCGAGTGCGGCAGAGGCGTCATCCCACGCTTCGTACTCGAGGGTGTACTTGCCGCCGCAGGCGGCATAGTTGGCCTGTTCGAGGCGCAACTGCATGGCGTTGACGATGGTTTGAGTCTGGGTCAGGGAAGAACCGGTCATGGGCAGACTGGAGACGATCTTAAGCGTACCCATCGCGGCAGCCGGCGGTTCAGTGGCGGCGGGAGCCTGTGTGGCAGGCGCCTCATTATTGGCGGGAGCTTCCGTGGCGGCGGGGGTGGAGCCGCAGGCCGCAAGCGCGAGGCTGGCGACCACGAGCACGGAAAGCAGAGCGAACAAACGCTTGGTCATTTTCTTACTCCTCCGATGTCAATGTCTGATTTCGATACCCGCGAACGGGTTGCACAAAACAGGCAGACAATGCTCTCTATTGTCCGCACCACCTCCTTTTGGCGAAGTTTGGGGTGAAGCCTACTTACAAGAAAGCCGGAGAAATATCCCTGGGGAGTTTCTCACGGCTATTCGCTACGCTAAGTTTGCCACAAATTATTAATCGCTAATGGTAAGATATTTTTGTTCAACGGTCAAGCCTTTTGTCTATACTTTTATTTTTTGATTGGCGGCTTGTACAACAGTTGTTCACGAATGCGCAGATCGGTATTGCGCATTTTCATGGCGAGATCCGCAGCCAGGTTGTACATCAAACGGAAGCCCAACTGAGGATACGTCTCGCACAACATGATCAACTTGTCGCGCGGAATGACCAGCAAATGAGTATCCTTGTAGGCTGCGTGAGCCGAGGCCGAGCGCAGGCCCTCATCCACCAATGCCACCTCTCCAAAGGACTGTCCGCGACGGAGCTTGGAGACCACGGTATCGTGCTGGCTCGTGCCTGCCGGGCCAACAATGGCCGAGTTGATCAGGATGTCCACTTCGCCCTGGGTGATGACGTACAGTTCCTTGCTGGAACTGTTTTCGGGGAAAATTACATCCCCTTCATTAAACACCACTTCCTGGCAAAGGTTTGCCACCAATTCCAATTGGGTGGACGTGAACTGGTAGAAAATGTCGCTTTGTTTGAGGTAGTTAACGAATGAGGTCATGGTATTTGAAAGTGTAGCATATTCAGAGAGGCGACGCAACCGTTATGGGTAGGATTGATTCAGCCAGTCCAGAGGGTCTACCTGGACGCCGTTGACCCACAATTCCCAATGCAGATGCGGACCGGTGATGCGCCCCGTGCCTCCCACCAGGCCGATGACTTGTCCCTGCTCGACCATATCTCCCACCTGGACCTTGAACTCGGACTGATGCCAGAATCCGCTATATACGCCCCAGCCGTGGTCGATCACGGTGGCATTGCCACGCACGGTCCAGAAGCTGGCGAAGACCACCCGCCCGGCCGCAGGTGCCGTGATGGGCAGCCCCGTCCCTCCGCCGAAATCGAGGCCCGTGTGGAAGCCGTCCACGCTGAGGTCGGTGCCCTGGCCGATGTAGGTACGGCGATTGCCATAGCGCGAGGTGAAGTAAGTGGAGTCGGCGTATTGGATGGCGGGGGAGATGAAATCGCTACTCCAATATTTTTCAGGATTGGCCGGTGTGGTGATGAGGGTCAACTGGTCCAGTTCGGGACCTGTGGCGGCGGGGTCGATGGTGGCTGGGTCAACGTACAGGAGCGGGTCATCTGGATAATTGCCCGAGACCACGATTACCATCTGCTCGTAAGATTGTGTGGTGCCATCGGGCAGGGTGGCGTCGATCCGCAGCGGATATAGACCAGGATCGAGCAAGGCGTATACACCCTGGAGTGCCACCCGCCTGCCATCGTCCATGGGGAAGAAGTGCAGGGGATGATCCACGAGAACACCGCCGAGCGTAACGTCAGGTTGGGTCTTGACGATGATCTCGCCCGTGCCGCCCTGCTTGAGCGGCAGGTAGGGGATGCTCGCGCTTTCGAAAGCGGAGGGCAGTCCGCTGGCGGGTTGGCCGGAACCAGTTCCAGGGGTGTACAGCGTGTCGCCGGGCAGGCCAGCCCAGGGTCCAGACAGACCGTTGAGGGTGCTGACTGTCCACTCGTCGGTGTTATTGCGGACGGCCATCTCCAGCGTGGATTCTCCCGCCTTGGGACTCATGCTGGCATAGGTTGGGGCATCCGCCTGTTGTGGGACGATCATGCTCGCGCCGACGTAAAACTCGGTGGGGCTGATGATGCGATTGAGTTTGCGGAAGAGGTCGGGGGCGATCTGTGTGCGGCGCATCAGGCTGCGATAGGAGTCACCGAAGTTGACCAGGGAAGTGTCGAGCACGCCGCTGATCCCTTCGAGCCCGGGGATGACAAGCTGCTGGCCCGCGAAGATATTGCTGTCGGCCAGGCTATTGGCATTCATCAGATCGTCCACGCTGATGTTGAAGCGCGAGGCAATCGAAGACAATGTATCGCCCGTCTGAACCACGTAATACGGGCCACCATCTTGTGCGGAGGCAGGCAAAGCCAGCCCGAACAGGCTGATGACCAGCAGGATGATGGAAAAGGTTCTAATTGTTCTTGAATTCAACTTTGTCCCCAATCTGATAATCTTCCCAACGGTCGGGATGGATTTCGAGGATGTAACGGGCGGGCGCCTTGGACAGGTAGGCGGGTTTCCATGATTTGGCAATGACCTTGTCCACCACCGTCAGGCTGGAGTCGATCCAGAAGACGGCCAGATCGAAGGGGACGAAGAACATGTGGATGGACGAGTCGAGGCGGGAGTCGCGCCCTTCGACCAGAAGCAGACCCTCGTCACGGCCGAGTGAGGAGCGGAACATCAGTCCGCGCAGGCGACACAGGAATGAGTCGCAAAATCCCACCCGGGCGGGGGTGGGCAGGGGATGGGTTAGGTTTTGGATGTGAATGGGATGGGGCATGGAATCATGAAAGAGGGCGGCCTGCAGGCCGCCCGAGAAATTAGGAAACCAGGTTGTGTTGACTGAGGACCTTTTCCACGCTGTTGAGCAGTTCCTGGGGGCTGAACGGCTTGGTGATGTAATCATCCACCTTGGCGATGTGGATGCCCAACACGCGGTCGATGTTTTGGGCCTTGGCGGTGACGACGATAACGGGGATGTCGCGGGTTTTTTCGTCCGCTTTCATTTGCTGGTATACTTCCCACCCGTCCATATCGGGCATCATCAGGTCAAGCAGGACCAGGTCGGGCAATTCTTCACGAACCAGCCTGAGACCTTCCTTCCCGCCCGCGGCCCCTTTAACGTCAAAGCCGCGCCGCCCCAGGATCAGACGGATAAGATCGATCATTTCCTGTTCGTCTTCCACACATAAGATACGCTTGACCGATTGATTACTCATGCAACACCTTTGCGATAGTTTACCATAAAACGGATTATATAAATGAATATTATTACGTGGAATGTGAATGGGTTGCGGGCGGCTTTGGGGAAACAGGCCCTGGATTGGGTTTGGGAACGGGACCCAGACGTGCTCTGCCTGCAAGAGATCAAGGCCCGCCCTGAGCAATTGACCGAGGAGCAACGAACTTTCCCTGTTCATGAAGTCATTTGGAATCCCGCTGAGCGCGCAGGCTACAGCGGGGTGGCGACCTTTCTGCGTTCGCCTGCCCTGGAGAAGCAGATCGGGATGGATGCTCCGCATTTCGATGTGGAGGGGCGTGTCATCCAGACCCTGCACCCGGGCTTCCGCCTGTTCAATATTTACTTCCCGAATGGCGGCCGCGGCGAAGATCGCGTGGCCTATAAATTGGATTTTTACGCCCACCTGCTCGACCTGTGCGACGCCCTGCATGCACGCGGGGAAAAGATCGTCATCACGGGCGATTTCAACACTGCCCATCAGCCCATCGACCTGAAAAATCCCAAGGAAAACGAGAAGATTTCGGGTTTCATGCCCGAGGAACGCGCCTGGGTTCAGAAATTCCTCGATCACGGCTTTGTGGATGCCTATCGCCACCTGTATCCCGAAAAAGTGGAATATACCTGGTGGACCTACCGTCTGAATGCCCGCGCACGGGGTATCGGCTGGCGGCTGGACTATTTCCTCGTCTCGGAGGCGTTGATGCCGCAGGTCCGCGACGTGGTCATTCATGCCGACGTGCAGGGCTCCGATCATTGCCCCGTGGAATTAATCCTGGATTAGTCCCGTCTTTTTTGCCAGGATTGATCGTTTTTGACAGGAAAGTATTAGAGAATCATAGAAAGATTTTACCGGTCAGGGCGTCTAGAGAGCGGACTTGGTATAATTCGGAAACTATTTGGAGGATTCCGTGAATTCACGCAGTCAGAACTTCATCGTCTACTTTGTCCTCATCGTGGCGATTGCGGCTATGATTTATATTGGGATGCGTCAGGACAACACGGGGCAGCAGGCCCTGACGATCAACCAGGTAGCCCAGGACGTCAAGAACGGCAAAGTGGCACGCATCGTCATCGAAGAGGATGACCGCATCCGCGTCGTTTATCAAAGCGGTGACGAGAACGGGGTGGCCGCTCAAAAAGAAAGCGGCGCCACCCTCGTGGACCAATTGATCAGCCTCGGGGTCACCCAGGAAGAACTCTCCCCAGACAAGGTCGCCATCGAAGTCAAGGCGCCTTCCATCTGGACGGGCTTCCTGGGGACCACCATCGTGTACATCCTGCCGCTCCTGTTCATGGTCGGTATTTTGTGGTTCGTCTTCCGCCAGGCGCAGGGCTCGAACAACGCAGCCATGTCCTTTGGCAAGAGCCGCGCGCGCATGTTCAGCGGCGAGCATCCCACCGTCACGTTTGCGGATGTGGCGGGCGTGGAAGAGTCCAAGCAGGAACTGGCCGAGGTGGTCGAGTTCCTCAAGGAGCCGCAGAAATTCATCCAGTTGGGCGCGCGCATTCCCAAGGGTGTGTTGCTGGTTGGCCCTCCAGGAACGGGCAAGACCCTGTTAGCCAAGGCCGTTTCGGGTGAGGCGGGCGTTCCGTTCTTCTCGATCTCGGGCTCGGAATTTGTTGAAATGTTCGTGGGCGTCGGCGCCAGCAGATCGGAAGAGCGTCGTGTAGGGAAAGAGTGTAGATCTCGGTGG
>CALFXA010000203.1 GCA_937928015.1 uncultured Anaerolineales bacterium
GATGCGTGTTCTCATCTGGCCGCGGGCCGAGGCTCTGATCTGGCTTGACTATCCGATGTGGACGGTCTTTTAGCGGCTGGCAGATCGCACGTTCCAGCGCTGGTGGACTCGCGAATTATTGTGGGGAACCAACCGCGAGAACCTGTGGAGTCATTTTAAGCTTTGGTCGGATGAATCATTGTTTCGCTGGCTATTCAAAACCTACGGGCGGCGCAAACGAGAAATTCCCCGACTATTAACCTTACCTGAACACAAACACCTGACCGTCTTCCATTTCACGACCCCAAAAGAAACCGACGACTGGCTGAGCAGTATCTGCTAAATTTCTTCACGAAGCAAAGCCTTTAAATCTTTGTTACTGCGCGATTTATATTCCTCTCAACAATCATTCCCCCCGCCGTTGCAGCCACGAGACCATCTGCGTCAACCCGATTCCCGCCAGCAGGACCAACACCACCGCCAACTCGAACGACAACCTGATTCGTATCACAGACGCCACCCCCGCGATGACCAGTCCCAACGCGCTGACCACGGCCACGCGCGCCATGTGCATTTGTTCGATCTTCTTCACATCATCCGTGGGCGAGGCCACGCGCAGACGATGTGACAGTCCCGCCAGGTCCCAACCCAGCAGACCACCGACCGCCGCCAGCGTCATCAGACTGGCAGGCAGGCCAGCCCATAATCCATAAGCCGCCGCACCGACAAAGACCAATAATCCCAAAGAAGCCGCCCAATGCAGGCGCTGCCATTGCGCGAACAGCCAGGCCGCGCCTGCCGCCAACAGCCAGCGCGCAGGCCCACCCAGGTCTGCCAGGGAATAACCCCAGAATAGCGCGCCTGTTCCAACCACGATACTCGCGTACATCACGATTGTTGCCACACTCATCTCCCTGTTCGCAGCCAACCCAATGGACGGTGAAGCTGCCGCGCCACCACCTGGTCGAAAGGCTGGGTTACATCCCAACTTAAAGTCTGCACGCCCGAATGCTGCAACTTGCGCAGCAACAAGCCGCGTTCCATGCGCACCACCCGCGACGCCATCTGCACCGACGGATCTTTCGCAGGCAGATAGGACATCTCAAACGAGATCGGGTCGGGGCTGATGGCCATCACCTGATAGCCCAATCCGCGCAATTGCACCAGCGGAGCCACATCATCTTCGGTCAGCGGACTGACCACCACGATCTGCGACTCAGGCGGAAACAACCGCGTAGGGATATGTTCCAGCGCCGAAAACACCTGGCTGTCGCCTGTCTTCGCGCGGGCCAGGGCTTGCAGGATGCGCTCGCGCTGCACCTTTCCATATGCAGGCAGGGTCCAACCGAGATAATTGGCATACAATAACAGCCCCACGCGATTGCCCTGTGCAAGGAAGGCATCCGCCAGCGCCGCGGCCGCCATGACCGAATACTCGAACAACGAATGTCCACGCCCAAAGGCGTTGGTGCGCAGACGACCGTCCAGCACGATGCCCACATCCGAGACACGCTCCTGCTGGAACTCGTTCGAGTACAGCTCCTCGTGACGGGCCGAGGCCCGCCAGTTGATGGCGCGCGGCGAGTCACCTGGCTGATAATCGCGCACGCCAAAGAACTCGGAACCCGCTCCACCCGCGCGCGCGGGGATGCTGCCTGCATAGACGCGCGTCCGCCTGGGACGGATGGGGATATGCCGAAGATGAGTCAGCGGCGGGAAGATGAACAACTGGTTGGCGGCCTTGAACTGGACCTCGGAGCCTGCCACCGCCAAATGATCATTGACCTTCGCCTTGAACACCTCAAAGACATATCCGCCGCGCGGCCCTGAAACGGAATAGGTCAGGGTATGGACTCCGCCCCTGGGTAACGTGACCAGGCTGCGGGGCGAGCCATCCAACACTTTGAGCTGCGGCGGGACGACATCCTCGAATTGGACTTCCTCCAATGCCGCGCCCAGGTTCGTCACGGTGACGGTCACTTCCACAGCCGTGTCAGGCGTGGCGCGTTCGGCGCTGAGATGACGAGACACCTCCAACTGAACCTCGCCAGGCGCAAAGAGGAATCCCGCCATCAGGTACACGACGAAGGGAATCGCCAGAATTAGAAATTCACCGCGCAGGGTGAAGAGCGTGGCGATCAACAACGCGTATACGATCAGGCCGAGAAAATTGAAACGGGACATAAGTGAGAAGAGCATAAATGGTAAATGGTAATTACCAATTACCGTTTACTTGACAACTGGCACCGCTACCTTGCCGAATACATCGCGAATGACCTCGCCCGTGATCTGGTGCGACATCCAATATTCAGGCTGGAGGATCAGGCGGTGACTGAGCACCGGTGCGGCGAAGTGCTTGATGTCATCGGGCAAAACGTAGTCGCGGCCCGAGAGCGCGGCGTAGGCGCGGGCGATCTTGAGGAAGGCCAGCGAGCCGCGCGGACTGGAACCAACGGCCACGCGACGGTCGACGCGGGTGGCATGCACCAATTCGGCGATGTAGGCTTCCAAGTCACCATCCACATGGACGGTTTCCACCACGGCGCGCATTTCGAGCAACTGTTCGGCACTGGTCACCTGCCGCAGCGCGACTTCTTCCTGACGGCGCTCGCGGCGACGCTTGAGAATCTCACGCTCTTCCTCGACGGAAGGATGACCCACCGTCAGCTTGAGCAGGAAGCGGTCAAGCTGGGCCTCGGGCAGCGGAAAAGTTCCTTCGTATTCGATAGGGTTCTGCGTCGCCAGCACGAGGAATGGCTCGGGCAGGGTCAACGTCTCGCCTTCCAGCGTGACCTGTCCTTCCTGCATGGCCTCCAACAGCGCAGACTGCGTCTTAGGCGAGGCGCGGTTGATCTCGTCGGCCAGCACGATGTTAGCAAAAATTGGACCTTGACGCAGCTCGAACTTATTGCTGGTGCGGTTGAAGATGTAGCCGCCCGTGATGTCGCCTGGCAGCAGGTCAGGCGTGAACTGGATGCGCTTGAAATCCAGGCCTAACACGGACGCAAAACTGCGCGCGATAAGCGTCTTGCCCAGGCCAGGGTAATCCTCGAACAGCACATGCCCGCCCGCCAGCACCGACGCCATGACCATGTCGAGCAGGTCACGCTTGCCGACCACGGCGCGTTCCACTTCGTTGACGATCTGCTTGCCCAGATTGGATACAGTTGTGATGTCTGCCACGGTTACTCCATATTTTTGTTCGCGCCGAGCGGAGTGAGCGAAGTGATCGCAGTCGAGGCGCAGTGTTTCATGGAACTTCGCGTTTCGACTTCGCTCAACGCGAATTGATTTCAGAATGTCCTTCCAAAAACTCCACCGCTTCGTGGATTTCCACATCCAGCGGCGAGCCGTTGATGCGCATCACGCGCTCCGAGTCGGGATACTCGGCAAAAGAGCCGTGCAAACCAACTTCGAGATATTTCTGCAATTGCGGCGAGGGAGTCCAGTCCGCGCCGACCAACGGGGCGAAGACCGAACGCCTACCATCGCCCTCGCGTTGGATCAACATCTGGTAGGCCAGTTTACCCAGACGGTTGGCCACCATCCACTTGAAGTAGGCGCCATCGCGCGTCTTCTGAATGGACAAGGCCAGACTCTCCACGGGTCCCTGCGGCGGCTTGGGCGGGTTGCGGTCGCGGGGAGTGAAAATCTCAGGCGGGGCCAGGCTGCCGATCAGCATTACCAGCACAACCATCACGTCCAACACCCACCAGAGGAGTTGCGGCATGGAACGGTAGAACAGGCTCAAGGTCCAGAGGATGACCGCCAGCGGGGTGATGAAAGTCCGCTGGGTCCACTCGCGCAACGGAAAAGCCATCACCAGCGCCAACCCAAATACGATCCCTGCGATCCACCACAGACGACGATCCTTCATGCGGCCTCCCCGCAATAGTGCAGGATGGCGGTTAGACATTGAGTCGCCTCCTGAATCTCCCTATCGGTGGAGGTCCGCGCCCCGTAGCGGACATGCTCGAACAGGCGCGTCAAACGGCGGACGGCATCACCAGGCAGGCCTGCCTGTTCGAGTCGCGCCGCGAATTCGGACGGAGTCATGGCCCCGTCGCGGAAGAGTCCCCGCCGCCGCTCGACCGCACGCGACATGCGGTCGTAGCTTTCGAGGATTACATCGTCCCAGGCGCGGCCCGCGGAGAGGTCCTCCAGCGAGGTGCGCGCGATCTGGGCGATATCCT
>CALFXA010000204.1 GCA_937928015.1 uncultured Anaerolineales bacterium
GGCAAGATCCGTTTCGTGTATCGAAACCTGCCGCTGACTTCCATCCACCCCGAGGCCTTCCCCGCCGCGGTGGCTTCGCTCTGCGCCCAGGACCAGAATGCCTTCTGGCCCTTCTATGAGAAGTTATTCAGTGGCGCGGACCTCGGGCGGGACATTTACATCCAGTATGCCTCCCAACTGGGGCTGGATGTTCCCGCCTTCAACGCCTGCCTAACCAGCAACAAACACGATAACGCCATCATGGACGACTCGGATTATGCGGTGTCCATCGGCGTAAGCTCCACCCCGACCTTCTTCGTTAACGGATATCCGGTCGTGGGCGCGTATCCGCTCGAGTACTTCAAACAAGTCATCGACCAGGAACTGGCTGGCACGCTCCAGTAAAAATACTGAGACCCTAAAGGCTCCCCCCTTTAGGGTCTCAAAATGAAATCTCAAATCCATTCTTGGAGGGAGCAAGATGAAGAAATTTGTTGCCGTGGCAGGCAATATCGGCGTGGGAAAGTCCACGTTGGTGAGTATGTTGTGCAATCATCTAGGGTGGGAGCCATTTTACGAACCGGTCAACGAGAACCCGTATCTTGCAGATTTCTATGCCGATATGAAGAGTTGGGCCTTCCACTCGCAGATCTACTTTCTCACACACCGGCTGCGATCTCATCTCAAATTGGCGCAGTGGTCCAGTTCCGTGATTCAGGATCGCAGTCTATACGAAGATGCGGAAATTTTTGCTCGGAACCTGTATGTACAAGGGCACATCTCCGCGCGCGACTACCGCACCTATCGCGAGTTGTACGAGACCGCCACGCAGTTCCTGCCGCCGCCCGACCTGGTGATCTACCTGCGGGCCTCGGTGCCAACCCTGCTCAAGCGCATCTCCAACCGCGGACGGGATTATGAACAGACCATCGCGCCCGAGTACCTGGAGAGTTTGAATACCTTGTACGAGGAATGGATCGATAATTTCACGGTCTGCCCGATGCTTTCGGTGCCCGCCGACGATCTGGATTATGTGGCGCACCCCGGCCATCTGCGGCTGATCGTCAGCAAGGTGGAAGAGAAGCTGACCGGCAAGGACGAGGTGGTGTTCGAGCCCGAGGAAGTAGCCCGCGCCACGGAAGATTAGCCAGGGTGCGTATAGAGATAGGATGCAGTCTATCCACAGGCCACATTTAGGACTGCTCCCGTCCCGACAAAGGAGAGCCGTTAACTCCAATCTGTGGATAAGTTGCGGAAAACTGTGGATAACAAGCTTCCTTTGTGGAGAACTGGCTCAATTGTTCCAAAAATCGAGGGAAACCGTCCAAAAAGAGCCCCCCATATTTGGGGGGTCCTTTCTTCCCTATCCAAGATATGGAAGTGTGGATAAGTCGCTGATTTTGTGGATAATCTGTCCCGTTTCCTCCACAGGATTCCCTCCACAGGGTCAGTGGGGGTTGAAAACGGAATCAGCCCAAGGTGTGGGTGCGTCGGAACGAATCGGTCTGTATCTTGGGGTCGCCCCGGTTGTGTCCACACTATCCACAGGGCCTACTACTGATTCTAAGAGTCTATATCCTACTAATATACTGCTTGAATATAGGATGGGATTCTTGTACAATCTTCTTGAAAGCCCCAACTCCAACTCATTGGGAGGCTCATTATGGATATGATCAAAGTCTCTGCCAACTCCCGTACCGCTGCCGTCGCCGGGGCGATCGCAGGGGTCGTCCGTGAACACAAACGGGCGGAAGTGCAAGCCATCGGCGCGGGTGCCGTGAACCAGGCCATCAAGGCTTTGGTGCTGGCCACGGGATACCTGAAGAATGATGGCATCGAGGTGGTCTGCGTCCCCGAGTTCGTGGATGTGGAGATCGATGCGAAGGTGCGCACCGCCATCAAGTTGGTGGTAGAACCTCGCTAGTTGACTCCGCTTCAGAGGCCCGCCGCCGACCCCTGAAGCGGACCCGTTTTTGCGGCAGGGTGGTTTATAATTCCGACAGGCTCTTATGCACAACGAGCCCGCCGTTATCTTCTTGTGTCCATTCCTATCCATGACTTGATTTGATGCCCATGCACACGAACCGCTTTGCTCGTGGATTGTTGATTTCCCTGGTCCTGCTCAGCCTGTTGAGCGGGATGGTTGGCCCGCGGCTGACGCCCGTCCTGGCCGCGCCGCAGCAGCAGGCGGCGACGAACGTGGTCATCAGCGAGTTCCGCACTTCGGGGCCTGGAGGTGGGACTGATGAGTTTGTCGAAATCTATAATCCCACAATTGCTCCGATTGACATTAGCGGATGGCAGATTTGGGGTTCGAATAGCTTGGGAAGCAATAATTCGCGAGCTACAGTTCCTGCACTTACCACCTTGCAAAGCGGGCAGTATTACCTTTTTGCTAATGGCGGCTATACAGGTTCAACGCCCGGTGACGTAACTTATAGTACAGGGATTACAGATGATGGCGGTATTGCTCTAAAAACGAATGGCGGAATCATTGTTGATCAGGTTGGAATGAGTTCTGGGTCTGTCTTTAAAGAGGGCACGATTCTTCCTCCACTATCTGGTAACGTAGATCAGAGTTATGAGCGTAAATTAGGTGGTGCTTCTGACAGTTGTGTTGACACTGGGGATAATTCTTTAGATTTTTCTCTGATAACTCCAAGTGCCCCGCAGAACACCAGCAGTCCCTTGAGTCTTTGTGGCGCCCCACCTCCTCCTACGAATACTCCAACTAATACCAGTTCTCCGACCACTACTGGGACTCCCACGCTGAGTCCCACCGCTACTCTTACCTCTACTCCTGTCACATTTACAGCGACCAAGACTGCCACGATCACCAATACGCCCGTTGCGCCGCACGTTGTGATTAGTGAGGTCGCCTGGGGTGGGACGAAGGCATCTGGCCGTGACGAATGGATCGAGTTATATAATCCCACCGCTTCCCCTGTGGATTTGACCAATTGGCAGATTCTTGCTGATGGTGTATTGATTATTCCCTTGGAAAGTAAAGAAATCCCTGCGGGTGGCTTCTTTCTGATTGAGCGCGGGGATGATAACGTGGTTAAAAATGTCAACGCGGACCAGTTTCTCGTTTTTAGCCAATTATCCGATATAGGTGCAATACTCACCCTTCTGAATGATAAGCGCGAGGTGATTGATACCGCTAACAAGGATGGTGGCGCTTGGCCCGCTGGTGGAAATACGGGTAATCGCCCCAGCATGGAACGCATCATGTCTGGCGGACTGATTGTCCCTGATGGTCCCTTTGCCTGGGTCACAAATACAGGGGTGGGGAGATATGCTATCGATGCGGCCGGGAATGATATCTACGGGACGCCTGGCAGAGCCAATTGGGCCTTCTCTGTCACCATTACCCCCACGGCTACAATTACTCCCACGCGGACCATCACTCCCACTGGGACGAAGGCTACTCCTACCCCGACCACCACACCCACACTGGGGATTATCATCAATGAAGTCGCCTGGATGGGGACTGTAGCCTCTTCCAGTGATGAATGGATTGAGTTATACAATCGCGGGTCATCCCCTGTGGATATGGATGGCTGGACACTTACGCTGCGATCTACTGTGGGGGGGGCTATTGCCGAGACAATTACGATTACCGGGGCAGTCCCTGGCAATGATTACTATATTATCGCGCCCTCTGGCACATTCACGGATGTAATCATCGATCAGAATGCGTCTCCCGACCTTAACAATAATGGAGACATTCTTGAATTGCGTGACGCGGATGGGATTCTAATCGATACTGCTAATGCGGATGGCGGCGCCTGGCCTGCTGGAATTGCCTCTCCCACGTACGCCACGATGGAACGAGCTACCGTCGGTTCATTGGATTTTCCTCACAGTTGGTTCACTTATGCGGGAACACCCACTTCGAGCGACCCTCATGATCGAAACAACAACCTTGTCAAAGGGACCCCGGGCAAGGCCAACTGGGCGATCTCCGTCACTGCCACTCCCACAAAAACGCCTATTGCAACCACGGTGCCCACCCGTAAGGGGGGCAGCACCGTGGTTGCCACACTTTCCGCCACGGTGGTGATCAATGAATTCATGCCGCGCGCGGGTTTCGACTGGAACCAGGATGGCAAGGTGGATGTGTTCGACGAGTTCATCGAAATCGCCAACCTCGGCCCGGTGGACATCAGCCTGGGCGGTTGGAAACTGGACGACGCTGCCGGTCAGGGATCCAACCCCTACACATTGCCCGCCAAGACCCTCAAGCCCGGCGAACGGGTCGTGTACTACGCCTCGCAGACCAACATCCTGCTCAGCGACGGCGGTGACACCGTCCGCCTGCTCAATCCCAACAACGTAATCAAGGATGCGCGTTCGTACTCCATCGTCAAAGTCCCAGACGTGAGCTGGTGCCGCCTGCCCGACATCAACGGATCGTGGTACGCGGACTGCTTCCCCACCCCGAATCAGCGTAATTCGCGTACGGGGGAAGTCCCCGCCGCACCGCCCGGCACCGGGTTGGAAGAACCGCTCTGCCTCCTGCCCGATACCCTGCCCGAGCCCTTCCGCCAGGCGGAATGCAACGGCTTCGGCGTGGACATGTGGCAGTCCATGTACTGGGATGTCCTCGGCTGGTTCAAGGATTTCCTCGTCCCGCAAAACGACAGCAAGTGGGAAACCTTCGTGGAGTAACAAGACAAGTGGGGTGGACCTTGCAGGTCCACCCCACTTTATTTACAAAAAAGTCCCCGAGAAACTCGGGGACTTTCGCTTTCTAGATTTAGTAATCGCGACGATTGCCGCCGCCGCGGTTTCCACCACGGCCGCCGAAGCCGCCACGTCCACCGCCGCCGCCTTCGCCTTCTTCGCGGGGACGGGCGATGCTGACACGCAGGTCGCGTCCGCCCAGCTTCTTGCCGTTGGCCACATCAATGGCCTTCTGCGCTTCGGCTTCCGACGCCATCTCCACGAAGGCGAAACCCTTCGAGCGGCCCGTTTCACGGTCCTTGATGACGGCCACAGACGTGACGGCGCCCGCCTGTCCGAACAGGGCCTTCAATTCCTCTTCTGTGGTTGAATAAGCCAAATTTCCAACGTACAACCTAGTTCCCATGGTACTCCTGGTGATTTGCCCGTTCTGCGGGCTGGAAAAGTGCAGGCGTCGGACCGCCTCGGAAAAGGACAAGCCAAACCCCTGTGACGATGCGCCGAGTATAACACACCCTTATTTTCTTACATAGTTTTCAGGCTTGGGTGCCAGGGGATTAGCTGCCCTTCTTCCAGTTCCTGCTTTTCCTCGTTCGGGCGCAGGATCCAGGCCGGGCCGCGCGTCAGGGTGATTTTCTTCCCATCCATTCTGACACTGGCGCGGTCCGACAGCAGCACGATGGGATTGTCGTGGAAGAAGAAATAATCTGCCAGCCAGTCGTCCATTTCACTCTGTCCACGCGCATCTTCGGGATAATGCGGCTTGAAGTTGAACGGGAGGATATCCAGCCCGTCGAAATGAGGGGTCGCCACCGTATTCAAATCCCTGGACGTGAGGATGTTCGGCCCGCACAGGATGGTCCCCGCGCTGAAAGCGACCACGGGCAGCCCCGCCTGGACCTTTTTCTTCAAGTAAGGCATCAACCCGCTGATGTGTAACCGGTGATTGAGTAGGAAAGTATTGCCCCCGGGGATGCAGACCAGCGTCGAACGCCGAAGGATGGCCTCCATCTCGGGCAGGGTCATCAGTTCGGCGTTGATGGTCTCCACCTTTGCCAGGCCCTTGAAGAATTCTTTGGTTGATTCCTGCCAGCGCTCTGCGTATAGCACCGCCAGGGGCAGATAGGCAACTGTGGCGTCTGATTTCCCCTTTAGATGCAGGCGGCAGGCCTCCTTGATATCTTCTTCGTCGAATTTTGAGAATAGACTCAGGGTGGGCATCAGGCTCTCCTCAAGGCAGATGTCAGCACAGCGCGAAGATCGGCCTGTACCTGCTCCCAGAGTTGGCCCGCATCGACAACCGACCAGCGCGCAGGCTCCAACTTGACCATCTCAAGATAGCCCGCGCGGACGCGGCGGTGGAAGTCCACGGTGTAGGCGTCGAGACGGTTCCACTCGTCCTGGCGGGTCTTGCGCTTGAGGCCCACCTCCACGTCGAGGTCGAGCAGAATAGTCAGGTCTGGGACCAGGCCGCCGGTGGCGTAGCGAATCAGAGCGCGGACCTGCTCCAGGTCCTGCTGGTGGCCGTAGCCCTGATAGGCAATGGTCGAGTCGGCGTAGCGGTCGGAGAGCACGATCTCGCCTGCTGCCAGCCGCGGGCGGATGACCTGCTCCACGATCTGGGCGCGTGCCGCCTGGTAGAGCAGCGTCTCGGTGCGCGGATGCATCTCCTCGTTCTTGAGATCGTGGATCACTTCGCGAATCTGCTCGCCGATGGACGTGCCGCCCGGCTCGCGCGTGGGAAAAATGGTATAGCCCTTCTCGCGCAGAAACTCGACGAGGTGGGGGATGTGGGAGGTCTTGCCCGAGCCTTCGGGCCCTTCGAGGGTGATGAACATGGGTACCGTCTTGTGATTCAGGATTTCCTAATTATACGTTTATATTTTGCACACAATCGTGGGGATGCATTTAATTTTCCTGTAATTTTCCCGTCCTACAATTTGCACTTGGAACCTTGAAACTCAAGGAGACAATATGACAACCAAACGAATCCTTTACCTGTTTCTAGTCGCAGTGATTGCTGGTGTGTCCGCGCTTTCGGGCGCGGTGGCGGGCGGTGTGGCCGTGTACCGCCTGCTCGGAAATCAGCAGGCGGCTCCCTCCGCGGCGGTGGACGTGTCCACCGGTGGCGGACCGGTCCAGACATTGACACTCAACTCCACCGACATCCAGACCAGCATCACCCAGTCGGCGCAGAAGGCTGGGCCCGCGGTGGTGACCGTCGTCGGGACCGTCCCCGGGCAGTCGACCTTCTTCGGCGTCAGCCCCGACCAGACCGTCAGCGGCAGCGGCTTCTTTATCTCCGACAAGGGCTATGTGCTGACGAATAATCACGTGGTGGAAGGTACCAGCAAGGTGTCCATCGTCCTCGCGGATGGGACCCAGCAGGACGCCGTTGTGGTGGGTGCCGACCCCTACTCTGACATTGCCGTGCTGAAGACCAGCGGCGCGGTGCCTACTGTGGCCCTCCTCGGCAACTCGGACCTGCTCCAGCCGGGTGAGTCGGTCATCGCCATTGGGTCGCCGTTGGGCGACTTCAAGAACACCGTGACCGTGGGCGTGGTCAGCGCCACGGGCCGCAGCATCGACACGGGCCAGGGCTACCAGATCGAGGACCTGATCCAGACCGACGCGGCCATCAACCACGGCAACTCGGGCGGTCCGCTGGTGGATCTGGCGGGCGAGGTGATCGGCATCAACACCATGATCGTCCGCAATACCGGCAGCGGCGACGTGGCCGAGGGCCTGGGCTTTGCCATCCCGATCAACACGGCGCGCGCCGTGGCCGAGCAGATCATCCAGAAGGGCTATTTCGCCCGCCCGTATATCGGAATCCGTTTCCAGCCGATCAACCCCGACATTGCTGCGCGTTACAACCTGGCGGCCCAGTGGGGCGTGTACGTCACCCAGGTGGTGAGCGGCAGCCCCGCTGACAAGGCTGGTCTCAAGGAAGGCGACATCATCATCAAACTGGATGATACAGCCCTCGACGAGACCCACTCTTACATCAACACCCTGTTCACCTACAAGGCAGGCGACCCGGTCAACTTGAGCGTGATGCGGGACGGAAAACTCATCCAGGTGCCGATCACGCTGGGCGAGCAAAGCCATAATTAACCGAAGTACTCCAAAACAAAAAGGACAGGCTGAGAACCTGTCCTTTTTCTTGTTGTCCACGGTCTATTCGCGGAAGATGCGCACGTGCCGCCGCGGCTCCTTGCCGTACGAGTGGCTGACCAATTCGGCGCCGCGGGCCATTTCGTGCTGCAGGCGGCGTACCAGCGAGGGACCCGGGGGCAGGTCCACCCAGCGCTCGCCGTTGAGCACGGCTGCGATGGCTTGCTGGGTCTGCTCGCGCACCAGGTCCAGCTCTCCGCTGGCGGGCGCGGCGTCGGTGCGCAGGCTGAACAGGTCGCCCAGGAATTGCTCCACCTGGTTGACGGTGTTGGCGCGCAGAACGTAGATCGGCATGCCGCGCGACTCGGCGTCCACGATGGGCTGCTGGCGGTCGCGGTAATAGGCGCGCAGGGTGACGAGCGCGTCGGCCTCGTCCGGCTCGCGTACGATTACGGCGGGCACGCCCAGCCGTTTGGCGGCTTGTTGCAGGCGGTTACGGGCCACGCCGTACGGGTACACGCGGATCGTTCGCAGGCTAGGGCCAGCGGAGGCCATCGGCGGGGCGGCGTTGAACGGAGTCGGCTCGGGGCGATGGGGCTCCTCGAGAACGGGACCAGCCGTCCGTCCGCGGCGCGGGGATTTAGTCGCCTCGGCGCGAGCGGGGGCAGGTGCAGATTTCTCGATCACGACCTTGCCCGCCTCGTCGCGGGTGCGGATCTCGGGCGGCAACGGGAAGCCGCGCAGCAGCGCGTCGACCGAGCCCATGATGTCGGTGTGGACAGCGAAACGTTCGCGGTGCTGGATTTCGATCAGCACGTCGAAGGTGGGCGGCGCGCGGCGTTCCAGGACCGTTTTCTGGGTCCCGCGCCGACGGGCCTCTTCGTCTGAGAGTGTGACCGCTTCGATGCCGCCCACCAAGTCACTGAGCGTGGGGTTGAGCAGCAGGTTATCGAGGGTTTGGCCGTGGGCCGTGCCGACCAGTTGCACACCGCGTTCGGCGATGGTGCGGGCGGCTAGGGCCTCTTGCTCACGGCCGATCTCGTCGATGACGATGACCTCGGGGTTGTGATTCTCGACCGCCTCGATCATGACCTCGTGCTGGAGCATCGGCTCGCGGACCTGCATGCGGCGGGCCTTGCCCACGGCGGGGTGCGGCACGTCGCCGTCGCCGCCGATCTCGTTGGAGGTGTCGACAATGACGACGCGTTTACTCTCGGCCAGGATGCGGGCCGCCTCGCGCAACAGGGTGGTCTTGCCCACGCCCGGTCGCCCGAGGATGAGCACCGACTTGCCCGATTCGATGATGTCCTGGATGATGTCGACCGTGCCGTAGACGGCGCGGCCCACGCGCAGGGTCAGCCCCACTACTGAGCCGCGGCGGTTGCGGATGGCGGAGATGCGGTGCAGGGTACGCTCGATGCCTGCGCGGTTGTCGGTGTCGAAATCGCCGGTGCGTTCGTCCACGTAATCGATTTCAGCGCGGGTGATCTCGCTGTTGCTCAAGGTCACTTCGCGGTTGACGAAGCGCGCCGTGGGAACGCGTCCCAGGTCGAGAATGACTTCCAGCAGGTTATCGCTGTCGTCGGCCTTTTCGACGGCGTGACGGATGTTGACAGGAAGAACTTCCAGAAGCGCTTCCAGGTCGTCTGTGATTCTCATTTGACTCATGATGTTTTTCGCTTGGGGAAAAGTGTTGTTTGCCAGACAACACGGGAGAGGCAACTCATACTACTTGCGCCGCCGGTGGCTGCCCGTCCGTGCGGCTTACGAGGGGTTAGTGGCTGTTCACCATGTGTGCGTACCTGCCTATTCTTCAATCTACCCCAATTATACATGAAAGAAAAAGTCCCGCCACAGGGACAGGACTTGTCTGGAGGAATTTTCATGGACGATGATTTCTGATAAGAATTGTCAGAGGAAGAAAAAAGGCTATTTCTTGACGTCGGCGCGGCTGACGTGCGAGGGCTGGACACGCACGCCCGTGGGCTGGGTGGCTCGCACGCTCTGTTCGTCTTTGATGAGGCGCGCCAGATGCTTGACCATCACCGCCTGGCGCGGTCCCGCCGACGCGCCCAGGTCTTCGAGCACCGGCTCCAGCCAGGCCTGGTACGAACGCACGCACAAATAAACGGGACGGTTGCGCCGCCCGGGCAGGGTCCCGACCAGGTTCCCAAGTTTGACGCCCACCTCGGTCGCCTCGGGGTGGATCAGCGGCGAGAGCGCAATCCCGTTGATGCCCGCGTTCAGGTTGATGTAGCATTTGCCGCCTTCATTGCAGATGAAGCCCGCCGCATGTCTCGGCATCGGTTCGACGGGATGCAGCAAGGGCGGGACAATCTGCTGATAGAGACTCTGCACCGCTGCGATCTGCACCTCGCGAGTCCGCTCCCATCGACCCCTGGCCGGGTCGCCGTTCAACTGGCTGACGTCCCACATCCGCTGCCAGGCGTAGACTGAGAAGCCTGCCCGCCGCAGAGCGAGGAACGCATCGCTGGTCTCGTCTACTTCGGCGATGACGTGGAACGCGCCCCAGGTCCCTGCCTCGGCGGAGAGATATTCAATCAGCGCGGGCAGATCGGGATGATCCAGGCGTGAGGCGGGAGCGATGTAAAGCAACTTGGCAAAGGAGTCGCCGTTCGTGTGCAGAATCCCCCCCAGCGCGTTGATACCATCCCCGTCGGCCACGGCGGCGTAGATGTGACGCGCCGGGTTGACGTAGGCCAGCAGTCCCGCCGCTCCCAGCGGATTGCCGCGAGTCAGCGTTCGCACTGCATCGAGGCCGATGGCTTCGTCGCGGAAACGGTACAGGTTGGGCAGGTCACGCAGGTCGAGCGGACGGATGGTCATATTTGTTGGGGCACGACATCAACGGGTACCGCGCCCCTATCAGATCAATCAACCAGAGACAAGAAATACTCGTGGAAACGCGTGTCGTTCGTCAGTTCGGGGTGGAAGGAGGTGGCCAGGAGATGGCCCTGTTGCGCCGCCACGATCCGCCCGTCAGGGACGGTGGACAGCACTCGTGCATCCCCACCCACCGACTCGATGATCGGCGCGCGGATGAAGATGGCGTGATAGGGCGCGTCTGTGCCGGTGGCTTGCTTGAGCTCGGGGATGTCGAGGTCGGCCTCGAAGGAATCCAGTTGACGGCCAAAGGCGTTGCGCTCCACCTTGATGTCCATCAGGCTGAGCAGGGGCTGGTCGCGGCTGACATCCTTCGAGAGGAAGATCGCGCCCGCACAGGTTCCCCAAATGGCATGACGCTGGCCGAAAGTCCGCAGCGGCTCCATCAAGTTGTAGGCCACCGCCAGTTTGCCGATGGTGGTCGATTCGCCGCCAGGGATGATCAGGCCGTCGAGTTGGTTGAGATGCTCGGGCAGGCGTACCTCAGCCGTCTCCACGCCGAGGCTTCGGAGCATGACGATATGTTCTGCAAAGTCGCCCTGCAGGGCGAGGACACCGATTTTCATATTTTCGGACCCTGGATGGTGGACGATGGACAGGCCGCGAACGGTCGATGGTCCATCGTCCACGGTCAGATTACCAGCCGCGTCCCGCGATCTTTTCGCCTTCAGGCATCTGCGAGACGTTGCGCCCGACCATCGGCTCGCCCAGGTTCTTGCTGACCTCGGCCAGGATGGTGGCGTCCTGATAGTGGGTCACCGCCTTGACGATGGCCGCGGCGCGCTTGGCGGGGTCGCCGCTCTTGAAGATGCCCGAGCCGACGAATACGCCGTCCACGCCGAGCTGCATCATCAAGGCCGCGTCCGCGGGGGTGGCCACGCCGCCCGCCGCAAAGTTGACCACGGGCATGCGGCCGAGTTCCTTCGTCTCTTTGACAAGCTCGTACGGCGCGCCGAGTTCCTTGGCGTAGCTCATCAGTTCCTCGTCGGCCATGGTGGTCAGGCGGCGGATGTCGCCCAGTACGGTGCGCGCATGGCGGACTGCTTCGACCACGTCACCGGTGCCCGCCTCACCCTTGGTGCGGATCATCGCGGCGCCTTCGCCCACGCGGCGTAATGCCTCGCCCAGGTTGCGGCAGCCACACACGAACGGGACCTTGAAGTTGTGCTTCAGGATGTGATTGGACTCGTCGGCCGGGGTCAACACCTCGGACTCGTCGATGTAGTCGATACCGATGGCTTCGAGGATCTGCGCCTCGACGAAGTGGCCGATGCGGCACTTGGCCATGACGGGGATGGTGACCGCGT
>CALFXA010000205.1 GCA_937928015.1 uncultured Anaerolineales bacterium
GATAGTACGAGTCGTAGGTGTTGCTGGAATAGCGGATGTTGTCGAAGATGAAGAACTCGGCCTCGGGTCCCATGAAGACGGTGTCGGCGATGCCTGTCTGCTTGAGGTAGGCCTCGGCCTTGCGCGCCACGTAGCGCGGATCGCGCAGGTAGGGCTGGAGCGTGATCGGGTCGTAGACGTCGCAGGTCACGACCAGGGTGGGGATATTGGCTACGGGGTCCATGAAAGCAGATTCGGGGTCAGGCATGAGCAGCATGTCAGACTCGTGAATTTCCTGGAACCCGCGGATGGACGAGCCGTCGAAGGGCATGCCTTCCGTGAACAACTCTTCTTCAAGGCGGCGGGCGGGAAGACTCACGTGCTGCCACTGACCGGGCAGGTCGATGAAACGAAGATCAATCACCTTTGCATCTTTGCCGAGGGCAAGGACGTCTGCGATCGTTTTAGCCATGAAATATCTCTCCTTATAACCAAATGAGCATTTGTCCTTTGTCAGGACGCCTAGATTATAGGCACGCGGAGGGGCCCCGTCTATTACCCAAATGGAGCATATTTGGTCCGAGGAAAGCTCCGTGCCTTTGTATCAGGTTTTTGCACGGCTGGTCCCTCATGTATAATCTCGGCATGGATATTCAACTTCCAGCGAATCTGGTGGACCCAGCCTCGGCGGCGCGGCGCATTCAACGCTTGCAGGATTCCCAGGCCCGCGACTTTTCCGTCGTCTTTCAGCATTTATTTTCTGCCTTGGAGTCGGCCGCCGACGCCGACCGTTCGCTGACCTATTTCGAGCGCTTCACCGAAAATTACGGCGCGGAGTTGTTCCCCGTTCTGGAGAAGGACCCGCGTGTGATCGAGATTCTGGTCACGTTGTTTTCCGCAAGCCAGTTCCTGACCGAGATCCTGTTGCGCAATCCCCAGTCGTTGTCGCTGCTGCTGGACCGTCAATCGCTGACCCAGCGCAAAACGATGGAGCAATTCCAGAGCGAGGCGGAGGCGGCGGTCACGCGCGCAGGGGACCGAACCGCGTTCAACCGTTATCAGCACGGGGAGCTCTTGCGTATTGGCGTTTGCGATTTCCTCGCGCTATTCGACTTCTCCACCGTGGTCTCGCAACTCTCGCGCATGGCCATCGGACTGACACGCGCCTGCCTGCATTACGCCTCGCGGCAGACGGGGATTCCCACCAGCGGATTCGTCGTGCTGGCGATGGGCAAGCTGGGCGGGCGCGAGTTGAATTACAGTTCCGACATCGACCTGCTTTTCATCGCGAAGGATGACTCGGTCAACTATATCCCGCTGGCCCAAAAGCTGATCGACCTGTTGGCTGCCTCCACCTCGCAGGGATTCCTCTATCGTGTGGACATCCGCCTGCGTCCGTGGGGTAACGACGGTCCGCTGGTGGCGACGATGGACGGTTACATGCGTTACATCGAGAAGAATGCGCGGCTGTGGGAGAAGCAAGCGCTCTTGAAGATGCGACCCATCGCGGGCGACTTGTCGCTGGGGGAACAGGTACGCGAGCGGGTCCAGTCGTATATCTTCAGCGCCCCGCCCGAGGAGGTCCGCGCGGGCGTGTTTGCGATGAAGCAGCGCACCGAGGAATTCCTGCAATCCAAGGGACGCGGCTGGGGTGAGGTCAAATTGGGCGTGGGTTCGATCCGCGACGTGGAGTTCGTAGTGCAATATTTGCAACTCACCAACATGAGCCAATATCCGCAGATCCGCACGCGTGCCACACTCAAGGGGCTGCGCTTCCTGCGGTCGGCGGGGCTGCTGACCTCGGTCGAGGCGCGGATTCTGTCTGACGGCTACACCTTCCTGCGCACCATCGAGCATTACCTGCAAATGATGGATTATCGGCAGACCTACACGCTGCCCTCTGAGCCGTCGGCCATCGCCTTCCTGGCGCGGCGGCTGGGATTCGAGTCGGGCGAGAAATTTGTCGAGCGTTACCAGGAACATTGCAAGGCGATTCGCGAAGTCTACCTGCGTATTGTGGGGAACGAATCCACGCCTGCGGAGCTGCCCGCCGTCAGCCGGCACGTCGCGCGCATGGACGTCTCCTACGCCAAAACCTTCACACCCGAAGATATCCATCGTCACGCCGAGCTGGCCCAAAAGTTGAGCGAGTCCCTGCCTGCCATCGTGGACGCTGTTCCGCTCACGCCCGACACCTGGCGTGTGACCATCGTCGGCTATGATTACCCGGGCGAGTTGTCCATCATCTGCGGCCTGTTCTTCGTCTACGGCTTCGACATCCTCGACGGCAGCGTCTTCACCTATGAGGCGGCGCAGATCAATCAGCCCGCGCGGGTCCGCAGGGGACAAGCCTCGGCGTCCCTTTCCGACACGCGCCAAAAGATCGTGGACGTGTTCACGGTCAAGTCGGTATTCTTCGAGCCGCCTAGCAGCGCCGTCTGGGACACCTACACGCGCGATTTGTTCGGGCTGCTGGCTCTCTTCCGCGAGGGAAAACGGCGCGAGGCGCGCGGTCAACTGGCGAAGCGGGTGGGGGCGGCCTTCCAGTCGGTGCCAGGCCGGGTCGCGCCGCTGCTGCCCATCGACATCGAAATCGACAATGAGACCTCCGACCGCTATACCGCATTGCGCATCGATGCGCCCGACACGGTCGGCTTCCTGTATGAGTTCACCAACGCGCTGGCCTTCACCCGCACGAACATCGTGCGCGTGAACGTCAGCACGGAGGGCAGCCGCGTACACGACATTTTGTACGTCACCGACGCGCACGGGATGAAGATTCTCGCGCCCGAGAAGCAGCGCGAGCTGCGCGCGGCGGTCGTACTGATCAAACATTTCACGCACCTGTTGCCGAATTCGCCCAACCCCGAGTCGGCCCTGCTGCACTTCCGCGAATTTCTGGAGCAGCTTTTCAAACGTCCCAACTGGCCCGATGAGATTGCCACGTTTGAAAATACCGACGCGCTGCGCGCGCTGGCGCGTCTGCTGGGGGTGAGCGATTTTCTGTGGGACGATTTCCTGCGGATGCAATATGCGAATCTCTTCCCCGTGGTGCGCGACATGGACGCGCTCGAAACCGCCAAACCGCGCGCGCAACTGGACCTGGAGCTGGCTCAGGCCCTCGACTCGTGTTCCGTCGGCGGGCTGGATTATCCCAACTGGCGCGCCGCGCTCAATGCCTTCAAGGACCGTGAACTCTTCCGCATCGACATGCGTCACATCCTCGGGTTGACGGGCGAGTTCTGGGACTTCGCCGCCGAACTGACCGAGCTGGCCGAGGTGGTCATCACCGCCGCCTTTGCGCGTATTGCTCCTCCTTCCGCGCGGATGGCGGTCCTGGCGCTGGGAAAATGTGGCGGGCGCGAGTTGGGCTTTGCCTCCGACATCGAGTTGATGTTCGTGTACGACGAGCAGGCTACGTCCACCCTGAAGGGTGACGACTACGAAAAATTCGTGCGCGACTTTGTCTCGACGATCCAGGCGCGGCAGGAGGGCATCTTCCAGATCGACCTGCAACTGCGCCCCTACGGGAAGGCGGGCAGCCTGGCGGTCTCTCTGGAAAGCTTCCGCCGCTACTACGCGCCGACGGGTCCCGCCTGGGCGTACGAGCGGCAGGCCTTGGTCAAGTTGCGGCCGATTGCGGGCGATCCGACTCTCGGTCAGGAGGTCTGTGTTCTGCGCGACGAATACACCTACTCCGCGGGAGCCTTCGATGTGACCGCCATGCGCGCCATGCGCGAGCGTCAGGTGCGGCACCTGGTCAAGGGTGGGACCTTCAACGCCAAGTTCAGCCCGGGCGGATTGGTGGATGTCGAGTATTTGATCCAGGGCTTGCAGATCAACCACGGCGTGGAGCATCCATCGGTGCGGACGACCAATTCGCGCGAAGCGATGTCCGCGCTGCACGAGGCGGGCGTCCTCTCGAAAGAGGACTATGACCATCTGCGCAAGGCGCACACCTTCCTGCATTGGCTGATCGACTCGCTGCGCGTGGTGCGCGGCAGTTCGAAGGACATCACCGTTCCGCGCTACGGCAGCGACGAGTTTGCCTTCCTCGCGCGTCGTCTGCGTTACGAAAGCAACCTCGACCGCCTGCGCGAGGATCTGGCAGGCTACTCGCACGATGTGGTGGAGATTAATCAGCGTTTGCTAGGATGAGCATTGGTGTGATGATGAAAAAAAGCCGACCATCGTTGGCCGGCTTTTTTTTGTTCTGGGGTTATTTATTCGAAAACGGCCATGTGCTGCTGCATGCCTGGGGCGGGGACCAGCATGCCCCCCGCGTTTTGTGGCTGTGGCACGGATGGAATTGGCGCTTCTTCGGTGTGTGATTTGAGCCAGGTTTCCATCTTTTCCATGAACAACATGAGCGGCCATAAAAGGATGATCGAAGCGGCCTGCACCAGGAACTGAGCCCGGGCCAGTCCGTTGAGACTGCGCAGGTCGGTCTTTTCGAGCAGGATGCGGGCCATAAAGATTCCCATGCCAAGATAAACCAACAGGGGCGGGGAAATGTGGGGCAGGGCTGATTCGTTCATGGGAGTGTCTCCTTAGTTAGAGGGAAGGTTCCAATTCTTTCGAGAAGCCAGGCGTGGCGGACTTTTCGTCGGCGAAGGAGGGCGCGGGTTCCCAATCCTTGGGATAGCCTTCGCCGCCCATTTCGGGGACGTCGAGACCCTTCAACTCATCCTCGCGTGAGACTCGCAGCAGTTTGAAGGCGCTCAGGACCTGGAAGAACACATAGCTCAAGCCGCCGACCACGACCAGCACGGAGGCCGCTTCCGCCAGTTGTGCGAAGATTTGGGTGTAGCCGCCGTATAGCAGGCCCGTGACGGGGGTGGCGACGCCATTCCAGGCGGCGGTGTCGGGATTGCCGTTGGCGAAGATGCCCACGGCCAACACGCCCAGCAGACCGTTGCCGAGGTGCACAGGGACCGCGCCTACGGGGTCATCGATCTTGGCCTTCTCAAGCAGTACCGATGCGATGCAGACCCATACGCCTGCGATGAGGCCGATCACCACGGCGGCCCACAGGTCCACGAAGGCCGAGGGAGCGGTAATCGCCACCAGGCCAGCCAGGATGCCGTTCACCGACATGGCAGGATCAGGCTTCTTGAGCGGCGAAACCCACCACATGTAGAACATGGCCGACATGCCGCCCGCCGCTCCCGCCAGCAGGGTATTGATGGCGGCGATGACCGCCAGATTGCGGAAGGCGCCCGTGAAGCCCAGCGAAGAACCAGGATTGAAACCGAACCATCCAAAGAACAGGATGATGGTGCCGAGCACACCCAGCGAGAGGCTATGTCCGGGGATGGTATTGGCCGAACCGTCCTTGTTGAATTTGCCGATGCGCGGACCGATGACCAGCGCGCCCGCCAGAGCGACCGCGCCGCCGATCATGTGTACCACGCCCGAGCCTGCGAAATCCACGGCGCCGTTGCCCCAGCCCAGGCTGCGCCCAAGGTTGGCGAGCCAGCCGCCGCCCCAGACCCATCCAGCCACCAGCGGGTAGATGAACATGCTGACCCACAATCCCATCAGCACGAAGCCAGAGAACTTGAGGCGTTCGGCCATCGAGCCCGTGGGGATGGTGGCGGCGGTATCCATGAAGACCATCTGGAACAGGAAGAAGGTCAGTACGCCGAAGTGCAGGCCCACGCCCGCCAGGCCGAAACCCGTCAGGCCGAGGAAGCCCTGTCCGCCAATCAGCAGCGGCTTGTCGAGCAGGCCGCTCCAGTCACCGAGCGTCACGGGCGAAAAGGCCCAGGCGTCCAGTCCGTTCAGAGCGGGGTAGGTGTAGTTGACACCGCCGAACTGAAAGGCAAAGCCCGTCAGCCAGTAACCCAGCGCACCGATACAGAACACCATCATGTTCATCATCATGGTGTGAGCCACGTTCTTGGCGCGGGTAAAGCCTGTCTCCACCAGGGCGAAGCCTGCCTGCATGAAGAACACCAGGAAGCCAGTTATCAGAACCCACATTACGTTGAGACTCATGGCCGTGTCTTCACCGTCAGCGGACGGAATGTGCAGCCCCTGGGCCAGGGCATTGTGCGGCGCGAACAATAAGGCGGCCATAGCAAGGGCTGGGAAGATCCAGCGCAGGGAGCGGACAATTTTACGATTCATTTGATGCTTCTCCTTTGGCGAAAAATGATGACGCGGCTGGTTGTAATTCGGCGTCGAGTTAATACCAACCGATGTACCCTTTGAGGAAGATGAGGAAAGAGGCCACCACCATCACCGTCAGTGTGGCAGGGACGGCCAGCCCCAGCCAACGCTTCCAGCCGATGGGTCCGTGGTGATGCTCGGTGTAGGCGTAGGCCACCACATTGGCCGAAGCCCCGATGGGGGTGAGGTTACCGCCGATATCGACGCCCAGCGCCAGCGACCAGACCATCAGTCCCAGCGCGGGCATGCCAGGGATGGCAGCTAGGTCTTTGAGCACGTAGCTCATCGCCAGCGCCAACGGGACGTTATCAAGGATGCCGCTCAACAGGCCGGGTCCCCAGTGGAGGGCCAGCACCAGTTGCGTGGGGCTGGTCTGCGCCACCTGTGAGAGGACCAGTGCCAGTTTTTCGAAAACTTGCACCTTCTCCAAACCACCAATCAGCACGAACAGGCCGCCGAAGAACAGGATGCTTTCGCCATCCACTTTAAGCAGAGTCTTTTTCTTTTGGTCATCGCGCAGTGCAATAAGCGCCACCCCCGCAGGGACGAGGGCCGCCACCGCGGCGCTGATGGGCAGGCCCGTCCATTCGCTGAGCGGCATGTGAAAGACCAGCAGGAAGACCGCCGTCAGAAAACCCGTGAGGCCGACACGCGTCAGATGCGCGTGCAGGTCTTCGTTGTGCAGGGCTTCGATCTCTGCGATGGTGATTTCATCGAGCGCGGCGTGAGCATCCTTGAGCGCTTTGCGGTTGGTGAGGTAGAACATGCCCAACAGGATCAAGGCGGAGATCAGCGAGATGGGTGCGGTATGGGTGACGAAATCAGAGAAGGTGAATCCCAGCGTGGTGCCGAGGATGACGTTGGGCGGGTCGCCGACCAGGGTGGCGGCTCCGCCTGTGTTGGCGGCGCAGACCTCGGCGATGATCACCGGCACGGGGTCCAGGTTCAGCAGTCGGCACAGTTGAATGGTCAGCGCGGCGAGGAAGAGCATGACGGTGATGCTGTCCATGAACATGGCCAGGAAGGCGGCCATCAGCACCAGCACCACGAACAGGCGAGTGGGGTGATAATTGACCTTGCGGACGGCGGTCATGGCCAGCCAGGTGAAGAATCCCGCCTCCTGCAGGATCGACACCAACAGGAACATGCCCGCCAGCAGCCCGAGCGTTTCCCAACTGATATAGGAAAAGGCTTCTTCGATGTTCATGACGCCAAAGGCCACCAGCAATGCGCCGCCCAGCAGCGCCACCCAGTGGCGCGGAAATTTTTCGCTGGCGATGGCAATATAGGCGATCAGGAAAATCGAGATGGCAATCATGAATGAACTCCGTATCTCATGGTGCCTGAATTGTATAAACATCTGCTTTATGAGGTAATTACCCACATGGAGAGTATTTTTCGTTTTCCCCGTTCTTTATGCGGCGATTTCCACGTCCCATCTCACCCAAATGGGTAGTGGAAATTCAAGTTGCCGCCGACAAGTTTTTTTACCGCAGTGGTGCGGATGAAAAGAGGACAGCCGCCTGACCAGGAGGCTGTCCTCTTTCGTATCACGGTAGCGAGGTCTCTCCCATCAGATATCGGTCGCATTCGCGGGCGGCGCCGCGCCCTTCGTGGATGGCCCACACCACCAGGCTTTGTCCGCGGCGCATGTCGCCTGCGCTGAACACGCCAGGGACGCTGGTGGCGTATTTGCCATAATCCGCTTTGACATTACTGCGGGCGTCGCGCTCCACGTTCAGGGCCGAGAGCAGCGTATCCTCGGGGCCGAGGAATCCCATTGCGAGCAGCACCAGTTGCGCGGGGATCACGCGCTCGCTGCCAGGTATCTCCTGCGGCGTGAAGCGTCCCTGCGCGTCCTGAGCCCAGATCACTTCCACGGTGTGAACCTCTTTGACGTTCCCATGCTCGTCACCAACGAAGCGTTTGGGCGAGGTCAGGTAGCGGCGCGGGTCTTCGCCATACAACGCGTGGAATTCCTCCTGCCCGTAGCTCAGGCTGTAGACCTTCGGCCACTCGGGCCACGGATTGTCGGGCTGACGTTCATCCGCGGGGCGCGGCATGATCTCCAACTGGACGAGGCTCCTGCAATTCTGGCGCAGCGCCGTGCCGACGCAATCGGTGCCCGTGTCGCCGCCGCCGATGACGACCACGTCCCTGCCCTCGGCGCAAATGAACGGGGTGGAGTGGCCCGTCCCATTGGGACGCCCGAGCAGGCGGCGGGTGTTGCCCGTCAGGAATTCCATCGCAAAATGGACCCCGTTCAATTCGCGGCCTTCGATAGGCAGGTTGCGCGCCTGGGTGGCTCCGCCGCACAACACGACCGCGTCGAAGTTTTGCAGCAGTGCCTCGGCGGGATAATTCCTGCCGACCTCGGTGTTGGTGATGAAATGTATGCCCTCGGCCGCCATCAGGTCCACGCGGCGCTGGACGACGTGCTTCTCCAGTTTCATGTTGGGGATGCCGTAGGTCAGCAGCCCGCCGATGCGGTCGGCGCGTTCGAAGACGGTCACCAGATGTCCCGCCTTGTTGAGCTGGTCGGCGCAGGCCAGTCCCGCAGGTCCAGACCCGATGACGGCCACCTGCTTCCCGCTGTGCATGGCAGGCGGCTCGGGGCGAATCCAGCCTTCCTCGAATCCCTTTTCGATGATGGCGTACTCGATGTTCTTGATCGTGACGGGCGGGTTGTGAGTGCCGAGGGTGCAGGATCCCTCACACGGGGCAGGGCAGACACGGCCCGTGAACTCTGGGAAGTTGTTGGTCTTGAGCAGACGGTCCAGCGCCTGCTGCCAATGCCCGCGATAGACAAGGTCGTTCCACTCGGGGATCAGATTGTTGATCGGGCAGCCCGAGGCCATGCTGTTGAGGATCACGCCGCTGTGACAGAACGGGATGCCGCAGTCCATGCAGCGCGCGGCCTGGGTTTGCAGCTTGCTTTCGATGACGGGCAGGTGAAACTCGTTCCAGTCGCTGATGCGCTCCCTGGGCGCCCGGTCGGGCACGCTTTCACGCAGATATTCCATGAAGCCGGTAGGTTTTGCCATGTGTCGCTCCTGAATTAAACACAAAGGACACGAGGGTCACGAAGGAAAATCAGTCCGCTCATGACCCTTCCCCCTTTGTGTTGAGAATCAATTTCCAGACACTCTTGCCAGGTCATTCTTATTGCGCTCGAAGGCCGCCATGACGGCATCGTCGCCGCTCAGGCCTGCGGCTTCGACTTCGCGCAGAGTTTCGAGCGCGCGCTCGAAATCCTGCGGCATGACGCGTACGAACTTCGGCAGGAGAGTCTCCCAATTGGCGAGGACGCGCTTCGCCAGTTGGCTGTCGGTGTGATCGAGGTGACGTTGAATCAGCTCGCGCAATTCATCCGCTTCTTGTGGGTCCTCGACCTTTTGCAGGGTGACCATTTCGCGGTTGCAGCGGCGCGGGAAGTCGCCCGCTTCGTCGAGCACGTAAGCGATTCCGCCCGACATGCCTGCCGCGAAGTTGCGGCCCGTCCCGCCGAGCACCACCACGCGGCCGCCCGTCATGTACTCGCAGCCGTGGTCGCCGATTCCCTCGACCACCGCGCTGGCTCCGCTGTTGCGCACGCAGAAACGTTCGCCCGCCACGCCGCTGACAAAGGCTTCGCCGCTGGTGGCCCCGTAAAAGGCTACGTTGCCGACGATGATATTTTCCGAGGCGACGAACTCCGAGCCCGAGGGCGGATAGACCACGATGCGCCCGCCCGAGAGTCCCTTGCCGATGTAGTCGTTGGAATCGCCTTCGAGGATCAGGGTCATGCCGTTCGGGATGAACGCGCCGAAGCTTTGTCCCGCCGAGCCTTGAAAGTGCAGGCGGATGGTGTCATCGGGCAGGCCCGCCGCGCCGTGCTTGCGCGTGATCTCGCTGCCTACGCTGGTGCCCACCACCCGGTCGATGTTGCGGATGGGCAGGGTGGCGTCCACCAGCTTGCCGCTCTTGAGGGCGGGCTTGCACAGGTCGAGCAGCACGCGGCTGTCGAGTGTATTCTCCAGTCCGTGATCCTGCTTGATGCGGCAATAGGCTCCTTCGCCGGGTTCGTCACCCATTTGGTAGAGGATCTCCGAGAAGTCGAGGTTGCGCGCCTTCCAGTGATCGATGGGTGCGCGCGCGTTGATCTTGTCGGTGCGGCCGACCATCTCCTGCAAGCTGCGGAAGCCGAGCTTCGCCATCCATTCGCGCACGTCCTGCGCGATGAAATACATCAGGTTGATGACGTGCTGCGGGTTGCCGTGGAAGTTCTTGCGCAGTTCGGGATTCTGCGTAGCCACGCCTTCGGGACAGGTGTCGAGATGGCAGACGCGCATCATCACACAGCCCAGCGCCACGAGCGGCGCGGTGGCAAAGCCGAATTCCTCCGCGCCGAGCAGGGCCGCGATGACCACGTCGCGCCCCGTCTTGAGCTGGCCGTCCACTTCGATGGCGATGCGGTCGCGCAGGCCGTTGAGCAGCAGCGTCTGATGCGTCTCGGCCAGGCCCAATTCCCAAGGCAGACCCGCGTGCTTGATGCTGCTGACGGGCGACGCGCCCGTCCCGCCGTCATGCCCGCTGATGAGGACCACATCCGCGTGACCCTTGGCCACGCCCGCCGCGATGGTCCCCACCCCGACCTCCGATACCAGCTTGACGGTGATACGCGCCTGACGGTTGGCGTTCTTCAGGTCGTGGATCAACTCCGCCAGGTCCTCGATGGAGTAGATATCATGATGAGGCGGCGGCGAGATGAGTCCCACGCCGGGCGTGGAATGGCGCACGCGCGCGATCCACGGGTAGACCTTGCGTCCAGGTAGTTGTCCGCCCTCGCCGGGCTTGGCGCCTTGCGCCATCTTGATCTGCAATTCCTCGGCGTTGACCAGATACTCGCTGGTCACGCCGAAACGCGCCGACGCCACCTGCTTGATGGCGCTGCGCTTCCAGTCGCCGTTGTCCAGTTTTGGAAAACGCGTTGGATCCTCGCCGCCCTCGCCCGAGTTGCTCTTGCCGCCGATGCGGTTCATGGCGATGGCCAGCGCCTCGTGCGTCTCCTGGCTGATCGAGCCGTAGCTCATCGCCCCGGTCTTGAAGCGCCGTACAATCGACTCGACCGACTCGACCTCCTCGATGGGGATCGGGTTTTGTGCCAGGCGCAGGTCGAACAGCACGCGCAGGGTGGCGGGCTCGGCGAGGTCGTCGCTGATGGTACTGGCGTATTTTTTGTACAACTCATAGTTGTTGGTACGGCAGGCCGTTTGCAGGAAGTAAATGCTCTGCGGGTTGAAGGCGTGCCGCTCGCCATCCTTGCGCCACTTGTATTGGCCGCCCGCTGAAAGGGTCGGCTTATCGACGCGCCCCGCGAAACCGTCGCGGTGGCGCATCTCGGCTTCCGCGACAATGACGTCCATGTTGATGCCGCCCAGCCGCGAGGGCGTGTGCGTGAAGTACTGGTCGATCACGGCCTGATGGATGCCTAGCGCCTCGAAGATCTGCGCGCCGCAATAACTTTGAATGGCCGAGATGCCCATCTTCGAGAGCGTCTTGACCACGCCCTTGACCGCCGCCTTGGCATAGTTCTTGATCGCATGCTGGATGTCGTCGTGGAGCGTGCCGTCGGCGATCAGGCCTTCGAGCGATTCGAATGCCAGATATGGATTGATGGCGGTCGCGCCGTAACTGATGAGCGCCGCGAAGTGATGGACCTCGCGCGGTTCGCCGCTTTCGAGCAGCAGCCCCACCTGGGTGCGGGTTCCGCGGCGGATGAGGTGATGATGCAGCCCAGAGATGGCCAGCAGGGCGGGGATGGGCACGTGCGTTTCGTCCATGCCACGGTCGGATAGGATCAGCAGGTTGAAGCCGCGCGCGATGGCGGCGTCGGCGCTGCGGCAGATTTCCTCCAGCGCGGATTCCAGTCCCTGACCATCTGTCCCTGCCTGGAACAACGTCGGCAGGGTGATGCTGGCGAAGCCCGCGACCTTGCCGTGGCTGATCTTGGCCAGCTCCTCGTTGGTCAGAATGGGCGAGTCGAGGCGGATCTGGTGGCAGCTCTGCGGCACGGGCTTGAGCAAATTGCTCTCCGCGCCGACCATGACCTCGGTCGAGAAGACCAGCGCCTCGCGGATCGAGTCGATGGGTGGGTTGGTGACCTGCGCGAAAAGCTGTCGAAAGTAGTCGTATAGTAATCGCGGCCTGGTCGAAAGCACCGCCAATGCGGCGTCATTGCCCATCGAACCGACGGGTTCGACCCCGTCACGCGCCATTGTGAGCAGAATCAGGTTCAAATCCTCTGTCGTATAGCCAAAAGTCTTCTGCCGTTGCAATAAAGTGGCTGGATTGCTGGCTGGAACGTGCTCCGCACGCGGCTCGGGGATGTCCTCCAGCCGTACCTGATATTTGTTGAGCCAGTCACGGTAGGGATGTTCGCCCGCCAGCGAGGCCTTGATCTCGTGGTCGTAGAGGATGCGTCCCTGTAGGGTGTCAACCAGCAGCATTTTGCCTGGCGAGAGGCGGCCCTTGCGCTGGACCTTCTCAGGCGGGATGTCCAGCACGCCCACTTCCGAGGCCAGGACCAACTGCTCGTCGGTGGTGATGTAGTAGCGGGCGGGACGCAGACCGTTGCGGTCGAGCATCGCGCCGACCAGGTGGCCGTCGCTGAAGCCCATCGCCGCGGGACCATCCCACGGTTCGATCAGATTGGCGTGATATTCGTAGAAGGCGCGCCTGGCGTCGTCCATGTTCTCGTCGTGGGACCAGGGCTCGGGGATCATCATCGCCATGGCGTGATGCAGGGGGCGGCCCGCCAGCACGAGGAATTCGAGGAAGTTGTCGAACATGGCCGTGTCGCTGCCGTCGAGGTGGATGATGGGCAGCAGCTTCTTCATGTCCGCGCCGAACAGGTCGGACTCCAGCATGGCCTCCTGAGCGCGGACCCAATTGACGTTGCCGCGCAGAGTGTTGATCTCGCCGTTGTGCGAGACGTAGCGGTAAGGGTGGGCGCGCTCCCAACTCGGGAAGGTGTTGGTGCTGAAGCGCGAATGCACGATGGCCAGCGCGCTTTCCATGTCGGGTTCGCACAGGTCGAGGAAATAATCCTCCAATTGGTCGGAGACCAGCATGCCCTTGTAGACCAGGGTCTTGTAAGAGAGGCTGGGAATGTAAAAATAATCGCCGTCCACGAAGCGGCCGCCGTGACGAATCTCGTTCTCGGCGCGTTTGCGGATGACGTACAACTTGCGCTCGAAGGCCATGTCGTCGGCGAGGTCGGCGCTGCGGGCGATGAAGACCATGCGCATTTTGGGTTCAGACTGTCTGGCGGTCTTGCCCAGCGCCTCGTTGTTGACCTTGACCGTGCGCCAGCCGATCAGCCGCTGCCCTTCGGACGCGATGATCTTCTCGAAATGGATCTCGATGGCGCGGCGGTGTTTCATGTCGGGCGGCAGGAAGACGATGCCCACGCCGTATTGACCCGGCTCGGGCAATGAGAAACTATGCCGTTCCGCTTTGCGGCTAAGAAACTCGTGCGGGACCTGGAGCACGTTCCCCGCACCATCGCCCGTGTTCGGCTCGGCGCCGCGTGCGCCGCGATGAGTGAGATTCTTCAACACGGTCAATGCCTGGCGGATGATGTCGTTGGATCGCTGCCCCTTGATATTGACGACCATGCCCATGCCGCAGGCATCGTGTTCGAAGCGCGGGTCGTACAATCCCTGCTTTTGCGGCAGGCCGCGCTGGTGATCCTCTTTCAGTTTGTGGCGCATATCGCCTCCTGGCGTCTCCGCGTCTCAATAAATCCTCTAAACCGCGGATAAAAAATTAACGTGCGATGATACACGAAGTCAATCAAAGACGTATTACCCATTTGGGTAATATTTCGAGAAAAGGAGATTCTTTAACATTGGCTACCTTGCATAACCGTCAGATCATCCAGCAATTTTCGCAAAACCATTGACACATTTCACATGGGTAGTAGAATTGCGCCCATTATGTTCAGAGACCGAGCAAGCATCCTCATGGAAGCCAAGGCCAAGCGCAAGCCCACTTCAGCAACTACGGTTGTCGGAGCTGGGCTGATTTTGGTTGAACAGGAAAAAGAACAAAGATAAGCAAAGTATCTTTTGCTATCCCTATTTACCTGCATACCAAAACGCCATCCGACAAGGATGGCGTTTTTTTGTTTGTGCAAAAGGACAACTCTATGGTCGAAATTTTGGATACAACCCTACGCGAAGGGGAACAAACTCCATACGTCAACTTCACGGTCGATGAAAAGATCGAGATCGCGCGCATGCTCGATCAGGTGGGTGTGGACATGATCGAAGCGGGCGACCCGTCCGTTTCGCCGAATGTGGCCCACGCCATCGAGCGCATCGCCGCTCTTGGACTTCGAGCGGAGATCGTGGCCCATAGCATCGCCTCCCGCTCTGGCATCGACCGCGCCAAAGCCTGCGGCGCAGACCGCGTGGCGATCTTCTACGCTACCTCGAAGATTCACCTGGATGCCAAGCTGCACAAGACACCCGAGCAGGCCATCGACATCATCTGCGAACACATCGCCTACGCGCGCAGTCTGGGACTCAAGGTCCGCTACACGCCCGAGGACGCCACCCGCACCGACTTTGAGTTCCTGGTGCGAGTCTGCAATGCGGCCATTGAGGCGGGCGCAGACCGCATCAGCTTTGCCGACACGCTGGGCATCATGCAGCCGCATAGCATGGTCGAACGTGTGTCCGCGCTGAGGGAACGTCTGCTGCCCTGCAAGATGGACCTGCACTGTCACAACGACTACGGGCTGGCGCTCGCCAACTCGATGGCGGGCATCCGCGCGGGGGCGGATTGCATCCACACCACGGTCAACGGATTGGGCGAACGGACGGGAATCCCTGATCTGGCGGAAATCATCGTCGCGTTCCACAACCTCGAAGGGGTGGAGAAATATCAGCTTCTGCCGCTGATGAATCTGTCCTCGTATCTTGAAAAAGCCTCGGGCTTTCTGCTGGCCCCCAACAAACCCATCACGGGACAGAACGCCTTCTCGCACAAGAGCGGAGTCCATACCAACGGCATCCTCAAGGACCCGCGCACGTACGAGGCCTTCGACCCCGCCCTCCTCGGGCGCGAGCGCAAGATTGTCATCGACAAATATACGGGCAAGAGTGCGGTGGCCGCCCGTCTCGACGAGTACGGCATCGAGGTCAGCGCCGCGGAGTTGGAGGTGATCGTCTCGCGCATCAAGAACATCGGCGATGCGCGCAAACAGCTTTTCGACGCGGACATCCTCGAAATCGCCGAGCAGGTGACGGGCCGTGAGATGGACGTCATCCCGCATGACATCAGCGCCATGTTGATGGTCGAGGTCGAGTCGCATGTGTACACATCCTCGGTCGTGCGCCGTATGCGCGGGTTCACCAGTGTGAGCAACGTGTACGAGGTGACGGGCGATTACGACATCAGCGCCTTCGTCAACGTGGAGAACATGGCCGCACTCAATAACCTGATCGAAGAGATTCGCACCGTCACGGGTGTCAAACGCACCGAGACGCGCATGGTGCTGAAGAAATATAACGGGACCAACAGGTAGGGGAACCCGTCGGGCCGCCCCTACACCCAAAGGAGAATTTTATGGGCACACTGATCGAAGAGATTTTTTCACGCAAAGCTGGCCGCGCCGTGCAGGCGGGCGAGATCCTGCTGCTGGACGTGGACTACATCATGAGCCACGACAACACTACCCCGCTGGCGATCAAGGCCTTCCGCGAGATTGGCAAACCGATCTTCGACAAGAATCGCATCGTGCTGCACCTCGACCACGCTTATCCCGCGCCGAACGTGCTGGCAGCGGAGAATCACAAGAGGATCATCGAGTTCGTGAAGGAGCAGGAGTTGCCGTACTTCTTCCATCAGGGCGTGTGTCATCAGGTGATGATCGAGGAGGGATTCATCACGCCTGGCGCAGTCGTCATTGGCGCGGACTCACACTCGAACACCTACGGCGCACTGGGCGCTTTCGGCGCGGGCCTCGGCTCCACCGAGATCGCCGTGGCCTGGGTGACGGGCAAATGCTGGTTCAAAGTCCCTGAGACGATCCGCATCGAGTTGACGGGACGGACTCAGCCTGGCGTCTATGCCAAGGACGTGATGATCTACATCGCGGGCCAGCTTGGCATGGATGGCGCGACCTATCGCTCGGTGGAGTTCGGCGGCGACTATATCGCCAGCCTGCCGATGAACGAGCGCATCGTCTTCCCGAACATGTCGACCGAGATCGGTGCGAAGTGCGGATTGATCGCAGCCGACGATGTGACGATCCGCTATCTTGAATCATCAACCCCCGCACGCGGACCGTTCGAGATGTTTGGTCCCGTCAACCCGCGCTACGAACGCGTGGTCGAGATCGACGTCTCGACCATCCCGCCGCAGGTGGCCTGTCACCCCGACGTGGACAACGTCAAGCCGCTGGAGCAGGTCGCGGGGCTGGAGGTGCACGAGGTCTATATCGGCACCTGCACCAACGCACGCTACGAAGACATCGAACTGGTGGCGGGCATGCTCAAGGGAAAAAAGGTCAACCCATTCACGCGCGTCATCGTGACGCCTGCCAGCGAGCGCATTTATCGCAGGGCATTGCAAAACGGCCTGATCGAAATCCTGCTGGACGCAGGCTGCACGGTGACGGGCACGGGCTGCGGCGCATGCATCGGCCGTCATGGCGGAATCCTCGCGGCGGGGGAGCGGGCGCTGACCACCATGAACCGCAACTTCATTGGCCGCATGGGCAGTCCGCTCTCGGAAGTGTACCTGGCCAGCCCTGCCACGGCGGCGGCCACGGCGTTGACCGGGAAAATCTCTGATCCGCGTGAGATTTTGGAAAATCAATAAAACACGAAGGACACAAAGGTCACAAAGTTTTTTAGATTTTTCTTGGTGTACTTCGTGTTCTTTGTGTTTGAAAAGGAAATTACCATGAGCAAAGTTTGGAAATTTGGCGAAAACCTCAACACGGACGAGATCATCCCTGGTCGTTTCAACATCACCATCGATCCGCTTGAACTGGCGAAGAACGTCTTTTGTGAGATCAAGCCCGAGTATGCAAAGAGCGTGCAGCCTAGCGACGTCATCGTCGGCGGGCAGAACTTCGGCTGCGGCTCGTCGCGCGAGCATGCGCCGATTGCCATCAAAGGCTCGCAGGCCATGTGCATCATTGCGCCTTCGTATGCGCGCATCTTTTTCCGCAACGCCATCAACATCGGCCTGCCGATCCTCGAATGCCCCGAAGCCGCGGCGGACATCAACGAAGGCGACGACGTGGATGTCAACCTTGCCACGGGCGAGATCGTCAACCACAGCAACGGTCACCGCTATCAGGCGCAGCCATTACCCGACTTCGTGTTGAAGATCGCCGAGGCGGGCGGCATCGTCAACTTTTTGCGCGAGCACGACATCCAGGAGTTGCTGGCATGAGCTATCGTATCTGCCTTCTGCCTGGAGACGGAATCGGGCCTGAGGTCATCGCCAGCGCACGGGAGGTGTTGACCGCCCTGCCGTTGGATTGGGACTTCACGGAAGCGGGCATCGGCTTCGGCGAATATCAACGTTCGTCCACGCCCCTGCCTGATTCCACCATCGAAGCCATTCGCCATGCAGACGCTGCACTGTTCGGCGCAGTCACCACTCCGCCCAACATCCCCAATTATTTTTCACCCGTCGTGCGGATGCGCCAGTCGCTCGACCTGTACGCCAATCTGCGCCCGACGCACTCCATCCCACATCCATCTTTGCGTGCAGGCATTGACCTGCTCATCGTGCGCGAGAACACCGAAGGCCTGTACTCGGGCGTCGAGCGCCTCGAGGCCGATGGCGGACGCGCCATTACCGAACGCATCATCACGCGCAAAGGCTCGGAGCGCATCCTGCGCAAGGCCTTCGACCTGGCGCGTGCATCGGGACGCAAGTCGGTGCATGTGGTGCACAAGGCCAACGTGCTGCGCCAGACCTGCGGATTATTCCGTGCGGTGGCGCTCGAAGTGGCGCAGGACTATCCCGACCTCACGATGAAAGAAATGCTGGTCGATACCTGCGCAATGGAATTGGTCCGCGCGCCAGAGCAGTTCGAGGTGATCGTGACCACTAACCTGTTTGGCGACATCCTCAGCGACGAAGCCTGCATGTTCGTCGGCGGACTGGGCGTGGCGGCTTCTGGCAATATCGGCGCGGACGCGGCAGTCTTCGAGCCTGTCCACGGCAGCGCCCCGACGCTGGTCGGCACGGGACAGGCCAACCCATCCGCAACGTTGTTCGCGGCGGCGATGATGCTCGAATATCTTGGCGAGAACGATCAGGTGGCTCGGCTCCGAAACGCGGTGGAGACCTGCATTGCAAACGGCGAGACCACGCCCGACCTGGGCGGCTCATTGACGACGAGTGAAATGACAAAAGCGATCATTGGTAATTTGTAATTACCAGCAGCGAAAGGAATCATCATGTTAAGAGTCGGCTTTTTATATACCCGCCTGCGCGCGGAGGAAAAATATCTGCTCGATGAACTGGAGAAACGGCCCAACATCGAGATCGTCCGTATCAACGACGGCGACCATTTCTTCGACATCTCGTCGGTGCCCGAATCGGTGGATGTGTTGTTCGAGCGTTCGATCTCGTATTCGCGCGGGTTGTACATCTCGAAGATCTACGAAGCCAACGGCGTGACCGTGGTCAACGCCCCGCAGGTGGCCGAGCGCTGCGGCGACAAGTACGTCACCAGCCAGGTCCTTGTCCAGAACGGGATTTCCACCCCGAGGGTGGTGATGGCCTTCGACGAGGAATCCGCTCTCAGGGCGGTGGAGTCGGTCGGCTATCCGTGCGTGCTCAAACCCGTGGTCGGGTCGTGGGGACGGCTGCTGGCCAGGGTCGAGAATCGCGCGATGGCCGAGGCGTTGATCGAGCACAAGGCCACGCTGGGAGTCAACCATCAAGTCTTTTATATTCAGGAATACATCCACAAGCCTGGACGGGACATCCGTGCCTTCGTGGTGGGGGAGGAGCCCATCGCCGCGATCTATCGCACATCTGAGAATTGGATCACCAACACCGCGCGTGGCGGCATCGCTTCGAACTGTCCGCTCACGCTTGAGTTGAGCGACATCTGCCGACGGACGGCGCGCGCCATGGGCGGCGGTCTGCTGGCCATCGACGTGTTCGAGGCCGAGGGCGGGCTGACCGTCAACGAGGTCAATCACACGATGGAATTCCGCAACAGCATCACCACCACGGGCGTAAATATCCCCGCGCGGATGGTCGATTACGTCCTGGAGCAGGCTATGCAGAAGGCATAACCTTAGCGGACGACGAAAACTCGTCGGGCAAAACCATTGACACATTTCTGCTTTCGAGTAGAATACCGCCCAATATGTTCAGCCTGTTCGTGCTCCCGCGTACCCGTCGTCCGCAGCCCACTTCCCAGAGAAGGTCGGGATTTTCCCGTTTGGATGACGCGAACACGAACGTGCGCTGACAAGCACACCTAAGTCAACCAAAACAGCCCGCCTTCTCGGCGGGCTGTTTTTATTTTCCGAGGTGGGGCGCACCTTGAGAAAACAATCATCAGCATGGTCAGGTGCGCCCCACCTGTATCAACCAAGGAGTAACTCATGAACCCGAAACCGAAACCGCAAGTGAAGAAAGTTGTCCTCGCCTACTCAGGCGGGTTGGACACGTCTGTGATCGTCCCGTGGCTGAAGGAAAACTATGGCTGTGAGGTCGTGTGTTTTTGTGCCAATGTGGGTCAGGGCGATGAAGATCTGGCAGGCCTGGAACAGAAGGCCATCAAGAGTGGCGCAAGTCAATTCATCCTTCACGACATGCAGGAAGAGTTCGCCAGCGAATATCTCTTTCCCATGTTGAAGGCGGGGGCGGTGTACGAACACAAGTATTTATTGGGCACATCAGTGGCCCGTCCTTTGATTGCAAAACATCTCGTGGATGTCGCTCACAAAACGGGTGCCGACGCCATCGCACACGGCGCGACAGGCAAGGGCAATGACCAGGTCCGCTTTGAACTGACGGTCATGGCGCTCGACCCGCGCCTCAAGATCATCGCTCCCTGGCGCGAATGGGAGATCCGCTCGCGCGAAGACGCGCTCAACTACGCGGCCAAGCACAACGTGCCAGTGACCGCCACCATCAAATCGATCTACTCACGTGACTCGAATCTGTGGCATCTCTCGCACGAGGGCGGCCTGCTCGAAGATCCGTGGAATGAACCCGAAGAGGTCATGTATCAAATTTCCACTTCGCCCGAGAACGCCCCCGACGAGGCGGAATATGTCGAGATCGAGTTCGAGAGCGGCAACCCTGTGGCCGTCAACGGCGAGAAGCTCTCGCCCGCCAAGATCGTCTCGAAGCTCAACGCCATCGGCGGCGCGCACGGCATCGGTCGCGTGGACCTGGTTGAGAATCGCCTGGTGGGCATGAAGTCGCATGGTGTGTATGAGACGCCGGGCGGCACCATCCTGCTGTATGCGCACCACGAACTTGAGTCGCTCATCCTCGACCGCCAGACTATGAGCTTTAAGCAGGTTGCGGCGGTAAAGTATGCCGAGTTAGCCTACGACGGATTGTGGTTCACACCGCTGCGCGAGGCGCTGGATGCCTTCGTCAATTCCACGCAGGGACCTGTGACGGGTGTGGTGCGGCTCAAACTCTACAAGGGCAACATCATCAGCGCGGGCCGCAAGTCGCCGTTCAGCCTGTATCGCGAGGACTTCGCCACCTTCGGTCAGGAAGATGTCTACGACCAGAGTCACGCCGAGGGCTTTATCCGTCTCTTCGGCCTGAGCATGAAAGTCCGCGCGCTCAACGGTCTGCCCGTTTCGGGTCTCGACATGCCGAAGCCCGATTATTCGAAGTTCAAACGCGACTGACGGAAAGAGAATCACATGACCCTCTGGGGCGGACGCTTTTCCACCAAACTCAACGATCAGGCCTGGGATTTGAACTCCTCGCTGCCTGTTGACCAGCGCATGGCCATTCAGGATGTAGAGGGTAGCCTGGCCTGGGCCGACGCCATCCACAAGGCGGGCATCCTCTCGGATGACGAACACGAGCAGATCGCCCTCGGGCTGGATACCGTCAAAGCGGAGTTTTCTTCGGGTGAGTTTACCTTCGCCCCCGCCGACGAGGATATCCACACCGCCGTCGAGCGCCGCCTGAGCGAGTTGGTGGGGGCGGCGGCTGGCAAGCTCCACACGGGACGCAGCCGTAACGATCAGGTTGCCACCGACTTCCGCCTGTGGATGCTGGGCGCAATTCCCCAGCTCGACGCCGCGCTCAAGGATTTGCAGTCCGCGCTGGTGGAGCAGGCTGAGGCCGCAGAGGAGACGGTGATGCCTGGCTACACCCATCTGCAGCGCGCCCAGCCGATCTTGCTGGCGCACTGGTGGCTGAGTCACTACTGGCCGTTGGAGCGTGACCGCGCCCGCCTCAATGACCTGATTCCGCGCGTGGCCGTTCTGCCGCTGGGATGCGGCGCGCTGGCGGGCACGCCATTGAACGTGGACCGCGCCGCCCTTGCCGAGTCGCTGCATTTTAGCGAGCCCGCGCCCAACAGCCTCGATGCCGTCTCTGACCGCGATTTTGCCGCCGAGTTCCTGTTCTGCACCACGTTGATCGGCGTCCATCTCAGCAAGCTGGCCGAGCAGATTGTGCTCTACACCAGCGCCGAGTTTGGCTTCTTCGAACTTTCGGATGCCTATTCGACGGGTTCGAGCCTGATGCCGCAGAAGAAGAATCCCGACGTATTCGAGTTGACGCGCGGCAAGGCGGGCACATTGCTCGGTTTGCTGACGGGCTTGCTAGCTACGCTCAAAGGTCTGCCCTCGACCTATGACAAGGATTTGCAGGAAGACAAGGCAGCCGTCTTCGTCGCGTTCGACGCGTTGACGATCATGCTGCCTGTCCTGGCGGGCGCGCTGCGCACCATTACCGCCAAGCCCGAACGGATGCGCGCCGCCATCGACTCGACCATGATGGCGACCGACCTGGCGGATTACCTCGTGAACAAGGGCATCCCATTCCGCGAGACGCACGCCATCGCGGGGAAGGCGGTCTGCGCGGCGTTGGAGAGTCAGCTTGGGCTGGAGCAAATGCCGCTCGAAGCGTATCAGGCTCTCAGTCCCGCCTTTGAAGCGGACGTGTATCAAGTGTTCGACCCGCTGAGTTCCATCCAAAAGAGAAATGCGATTGGCGGCACGAGCCTCCAGTCGGTCAAAAATCAAATCAAACAAATCAAGGAGAATCAATAATGTCTACTGTCACCTGCCCCGAATGTGAAGCCGAAATTACGCTGGATGCTGGCACCGAAGCTGGCGAGATCATCGTCTGCTCGGATTGCGGTGTGGACCTGGAAGTGACCTCGGTCGACCCCGCTGCCGTGCAACTTGCGCCCATGGAACAGGAAGATTGGGGTGAATAGACGGTGGACGATGGACGGTGGAATGGTCTACCGTTCATCATCCACGGTCATCCCACGGAGCATCTATGCAACCAAGATTAAAGATCGGCGTCCTGTTTTCGCGCGTGCGTGTCGAAGAGAAATGGATCTTCGGCGCGATGGAGAAGCGCGGCATTGACTATGAGCGGCTCGATGATCGGGCGATCCATTTTGACCTGGACAAACCTGATGTCTGGCAGCAATACGATGCGGTGCTCGAACGCAGCATCAGCTATAACAACGGACTGTATGCGTTGCGCCTGTTGAATTCGTTCGGCGTGCCGACCGTCAACACGGCGGCGGTGGCGGAGGTCTGCGGCGACAAGCTGATGACCAGCGCTGCGCTGGCGCGGGCAGGTGTGCCGCAGCCGCACAACGCGACCGCCTTCACGCCCGAGGCCGCGCTCGAAGCCATCGAAGCGTTCGGCTATCCCGTGGTGCTCAAGCCAGTGGTCGGTTCGTGGGGACGGCTGTTGGCCAAGGTCAATGACCGCGACGCGGCCGAGGCAGTGCTGGAGCACAAGTCCACATTGGGCTCGGTGCAGCACTCGGTGTTCTACATTCAGGAATACATCGACAAGCCTGGGCGCGACATCCGCGCCATCGTCATCGGCGACCGCGTGCTGACCGCCATGTATCGCAAGTCGGAGCACTGGATCACCAACACGGCGCGCGGCGGCAGCGGAGAATTGTGTCCCATCACGCCCGAGATCGAGGACCTGTGTCTGCGCGCGACCCAGGCCGTCGGTGGCGGAGTCCTGGCCGTAGACCTGGTCGAGCATCCCGAAAAGGGACTGGTGGTCAACGAGATCAATCACACGATGGAGTTCCACACCATGCAGCCTGTCAGCGGAATCGACATCGCGGGCGAGATCGTGGAATACACGGTGAGTGCTGCAAGAATGAAAACGGAAGGATGATTGATATGACTACAGCCGTTTCAATTATCGGCGCATCGGGCTATGGCGGCGGGGAACTTCTGCGCCTGCTGTTGGGACATCCCAATGTGGAGGTCAGGCAGGTGACTTCGCGCTCGCATCTGGGTGAGTACGTGTATCAGGTCCATCCGAACCTGCGCAAGCGGACCCAGCTCAAGTTCAGTGATCCCGCCACGCTGGAGCCTGTGGACATCCTCTTCCTGGCCCAGCCGCATGGACAGGCGCAGCACAACATCGAGCAATATGCCAGCCTCGCGCCGAAGATCATCGACCTGGCGGCGGATTTCCGCCTGCGAGATGCCGACTTCTACGAGAAGTGGTACGGTGAAAAACATGCCGCGCCCGAGTGGTTGAGCAAGTTCGTGTACGGACTCCCCGAGCTGCACCGCGCCGAAATGGCGACCGCCAATTACATCAGCGGCGTGGGCTGCAATGCCACGGCCAGCAATCTGGCGCTGCTACCGCTGGTCAAGGCCGATCTGTTGGACTTATCCTCTCCAATTTTTATCGAGATCAAGGTCGGTTCGTCGGAGGGCGGCGCGGAAGGGAACTCGGGTTCGCTGCACGCGGAACGCGCTAACGTCATCCGCACGTTCTCGGCGTTCGGGCATCGTCACACCGCCGAGGTGATTCAGGAATTGGGCGTGAACGCGGAGCGTATCTCGCTGACAATGACCGCCGTCGACCTGGTGCGCGGCGTGCTGGCGACGGCGCACGCGAAGGTCAAGCCTGGCGTGGCGAACAAGGATTTGTGGAAGGCCTACCGCGCGGTGGCGAACGAGAATCCGTTCGTGCGCGTGGTCAAGGAACAGCGCGGAATCTACCGCGTGCCCGAGCCGAAGATCCTGGCTGGCTCGAACTACGCCGACCTCGGCTTCGAGCTGGACGAGAGCAACGGTCACATCGTGGCGATGTGCGCCATCGACAATCTCATGAAGGGTGCGTCTGGCACGGCCGTGCAGTGCATGAACCTGATGCAGGGCTGGAATGAGACGCTTGGGCTGGAGTTCATGGGATTGCACCCGATTTGAGAAATGTGTTCGCCCTGAGCGGAACGACGAGCGATAGCGAGGAGTAGAGTCGAAGGGCGCTTGCGCAAGCAAATTTGTATCAAATGTCCTTCGACTGCGCAGCGCGAAAAGACGCGCTGCTCCGCTCAGGACGAGGAATGGAGCATTTATGGAAATCACAGTTGTAAAACTCGGCGGCACCGAAGGCGTGGATTTTTCTGCAATCTGCAAGGACGCCGTGGAGTTGTTGAAGCAGGGCAAGAAGTTGGTCTTCGTACACGGCGGGTCGGCGGAAGCGAACGCGCTGGGCGAAGGGCTGGGTACACCGCCCAAGATGATTACCTCGCCCTCGGGCTACACCTCGCGCTACACCGACCGCAAGACATTGGAGATCTTTTTGATGGCAGTCAATGGCAAGGTCAACTCACTGCTGACCGAGCAGTTGCAGATGCTGGGAGTCAACGCCTTTGGCCTGTGCGGACTGGACGGCAGGTCGATGCAGGCCACGCGCAAGGATTCGATCCAGTCCATCGAGAACGGAAAACGCAAGATCATCCGCGACGATTACACGGGCAAGATCGAAACGGTTAACGCGGGATTGTTGTCCATGCTGCTCGACGCAGGCTATCTGCCAGTGATTGCGCCCGTGGCGGTCAGCGAGAAGGGCGAAGCGCTCAACGTGGACGCGGACCGTGCGGCGGCGATGGTGGCTTCTGCGCTCAAGGCGGAGACACTGTTATTGCTCACGGCGGTGCCCGGGTTGATGAGAAACTTCCCAGACGAGTCGACGCTCATTCGGCAACTGCCGCAGAGTCAACTGGCGGCGGCGAGCGAAGCGGCGCAGGGTCGCATGAAGAAGAAAGTGCTGGGGGCGGAGGAGGCGCTCAAAGGCGGAGTCCAGCGCGTCATCATCGCGGATGGACGAATCCAGAATCCCATCTCGAATGCGCTGGCTGGCAGCGGAACGATCATCGAATAAATTTGTTTAGACATATTATAATCGGCGGAATTTGCCGCCTCAAGTTCTGCGGCAATTTACAGGAGCCGACGGTTTATGAAACTTGCCACTCTCGCATTAGAAGATGGAACCCTTATCGAAGGTCAGGCCTTTGGCGCTGAAACTGATGCCGTGTTCGAACTGGTCTTCAACACCAGCATGACGGGCTATCAGGAGATTCTCACCGACCCTTCGTATCGCGGACAGGGTGTGCTGTTCACGGTCTCGCACATCGGGAACGTGGGCATCAACCTCGAAGACGATGAATCAGCCCGACCGCAGGTCTCGGCGACGGTGATCCGCGCCTTGAGTCCTGCCGTGTCGAACTGGCGTTCGGCGTTGCCACTCTCCGATTGGTTGGTGCAGCACGGCGTACCTGGCATCAGCGGCGTGGACACGCGCTGGTTGACTCGCAAATTGCGCGATGGCGGCACGCAAAAAGCGGCATTATCCACCAAGGGAACCTCCTCTGCGGACCTGTTGAAGATGGCGCGCGAGTGGCCTGGCCTCGACGGGCGTGACATGGTCAGGGAGGTGACGTGCGAAGAGCCGTATCATTGGAATGGTGATGCGGGAAGTAAGTGGGTTGCCCCCCTGCCTTCGGCATCCCCCCATTTTCAGGAAAATGGGGGGAAAGAGGGGGGTCTTAAGATCGTGGCTTATGATTTTGGAATCAAAGAAAACATTCTTCGCCATCTTTCAAGTTATGGCGCGAACGTGACCGTGGTCCCTGCGGATACGAGCGCCGACGAGGTGCTGGCGCTTCAGCCTGACGTTGTCTTCCTCTCGAACGGACCTGGCGACCCTGCGGGCTTGCCCTACGCTGTCGAAGCGGTGAGCGGACTCATTCAAAGCGGGTTGCCCATCTTCGGCATTTGCCTTGGACATCAACTCATCGGTCGCGCCCTCGGAGCGGATACTCACCGTCTAAAGTTTGGTCATCATGGTGGGAATCATCCAGTGCAATATTTGCCGAGTGGAGAAGTGCTCATCACGGCACAGAATCACAATTACTGTGTCACTGAAGGTGACTTGAATAAAGACGAAGTGGAGATCACGTACAAGAGTTTGAACGATGACTCATTGGAAGGATTGCGAATGAAGAATAAGCCTGTCTTTAGCGTGCAGTTTCATCCAGAGGCGGCGCCTGGTCCGCATGATGCGCATGATATTTTTGGTGAGTTTTTTGAAATGATAAAGGCTAAAGGTTGAATAATGATAATGAAATTCGAGAGGAGTGTACTTTATGCCGTTCTACAATTCAATAAATAATCCTTCTAATTTTTCGATTTCCTTTTCTAAAAACCCTAGAAATGACTTCGGAATATTTGCTAAAGGATATTTCAAATCCGCAGAGAGCCTAAAGGAAACTTTACTTTCTCAAAATCAATTTTCAGATTACGAGGCATATCCTATAGTGTTTTTATACAGACATTCTTTTGAACTTTATCTAAAGAATATTATCTATTCGACAATTCTTTTATCTACATTTAAAGGTTTAAGCGAAATTGATTTAAAGCTGTACAACTTTCATACTTTGAAACCTTTAGCAGAAAAAGCCACAAAAATATTAAAAACTCTTTTTGCGAACGATAGAGATCTAATCAATTTCTCAAAGAAAATAGTTAAGGTTGCAAAAGAATTTGACGAGATTGACCCAGATTCTTATTCGTACCGTTATCCTATAAATACAAAAGGGGAATATTCAACTAAACCCAACCAAATAGTAAACCTTGAATCTTTTTCTTCAGAGTTGGGCGAGTTACTTACGAATCTAGGCGTTATAGATTTTGGTATAGATATTGAAACCAGCCAAGCACAAACACTTTATGAAATTTTGGAATCAATAAAAAACGATGAAACGAACTGACATACACACTATCCTTGTCCCTGGTTCGGGGGCCATTGTTATCGGTCAAGCGGCGGAGTTTGATTATTCGGGCACGCAGGCGGTCAAAGCGTTGAAAGCGGAAGGGTATCGCGTGGTGCTGGTGAACTCAAATCCAGCTACGATCATGACTGACCCTGAAATTGCGGATGCGACCTACATCGAACCGCTCACACCTGAATCACTGGAAGCGATCATCGCGCAAGAGAAACCTGACGCGATGCTTCCCACCGTCGGCGGGCAGACGGGACTCAACCTTGCGTTGGCGCTCAGTGAAAATGGCGTGCTTGAGAAATACGGCGTGCAACTCATCGGTGCAAAGTTGACTGCCATCAAAGCAGCGGAGGATCGTTTGCTGTTTCGTGAGACGATGCAGAAGAATGGCATCCCTGTTCCAAGCGGAGGGGCGGCATATTCGCTGGAAGAGGCGGAAGAGCTTGTAAAACAAACAGGTTATCCCGTTTTAGTGCGGGCGTCGTTTGCGATGGGTGGGACGGGTGCATCGTGGGTTTATGATCACGCACAACTGAAAGAAGCAGTTCGCAGCGCTATATCTGAGTCACCGATCCATCAGGCGTGGTTGGAAGAGTCTGTTATCGGTTGGAAGGAATATGAACTCGAAGTGATGCGCGACAAAGCAAATAACTTCGTGGTGGTGTGTTCCATCGAAAATCTCGACCCGATGGGCGTGCATACGGGCGATAGCATTACGGTCGCGCCTGCGCAGACGCTGACTGATCGTGAGTATCAAATTTTGCGTGACCTTGCACATCGCGTGCTCAGTGCAGTCGGTGTGGAGACAGGCGGATCGAATGTGCAATTCGGTGTTGACCCGAAAACGGGACGTGTCGTTGTCATCGAGATGAATCCGCGGGTGAGCAGGTCATCGGCGCTGGCATCGAAGGCGACGGGGTTTCCGATTGCGAAGCTTGCGGCGTTGGTCGCGGTTGGTTATACACTCGATGAGATCACCAACGACATCACCAAACAGACCAAAGCCGCGTTCGAGCCGTCGCTGGATTATGTGGTGACGAAGATTCCGCGCTGGGCATTTGAGAAATTCCCTGGCGTGGACCCGACCCTCGGACCGCAGATGAAGTCGGTGGGTGAAGTGATGGCGTTGGGGCGGACGTTCCCTGAGTCGCTGTTGAAGGCGGTGCAGTCGCTTGAAATCGGCGTGGACTTTTTGGATGGAAGCGGACCGAACCGAGAGCCAGTTGCATTCGACCTTGAGAAACTTTCTATACCAACCGCAGATAGACTATTTAGAGTGTATCGGGCGATTCAGGAGGGGATTGAGTTGGAAGAAATATCCAAAGTGACAAGGTATGATCTTTGGTTCTTGGCACAGATGAAGGAAATAGAGAATGCAGAACGCAGAATGCGGAATGCAGAATGCGGAATGCGGGAAGCAGAACTGAAGAGCATGTTGCGTGAGGCAAAACAACTTGGTTTCGCAGACGCACATATCGGGCGGCTCTTAAATTCATCATTCTTCACTCATCATTCTTCATTTAGAGAACTGCGAAAATCATTAGGAATAATACCGACGTTTCAACGCGTGGACACTTGCGCGGCAGAGTTTGAGGCGCAGACGCCGTATTTGTATTCCGCATATGAGATGGATGATGAGTCACGACCGACGGATAGGCAAAAGATATTGATCCTTGGCGGTGGACCGAATCGGATCGGGCAGGGGATCGAGTTTGATTATTGCTGTTGTCAGGCGGCGTTTGCGTTGTCGAAGATGGGATTCGAGACCATCATGTACAACTGCAACCCTGAGACGGTGTCCACGGATTACGATACGGCTGATCGTTTGTACTTCGAGCCGTTGACGTTGGAACATGTGTTGAACGTCATTGACCGAGAACAACCGATTGGAGTCATCGTGCAGTTCGGTGGGCAGACTCCGCTCAATTTGGCGGCGGGACTCGAAGCGGCGGGCGTCAAAATTTTGGGCACGTCTCCACATGCGATCCAACTTTCGGAAGACCGTGAAGAGTTTGCGAAACTGCTCAAGGAGTTGGACATCCCTCAGCCTGAGAATGGAATCGCCCGTTCGTTGGAAGAAGCCAGAGTCGTCGCGGAACGAATCGGATATCCCGTGTTGGTGAGACCGTCGTTCGTGTTGGGGGGCAGGGCAATGGCTTTAGTGGATTCAGAAGCCAATTTGGCAGGATTCATTCAAAGCGCGATCGAAGCGGCTCCTGGTCAACCGATATTAATTGACAAGTTTATGGAAGACGCGTTCGAGATCGATGTCGATGCGTTGGCAGATGGAGAACGAGTCGTTGTCGGGGCGGTGATGCAACATATCGAAGAAGCAGGCGTCCATTCGGGAGATGCGGCGTGCGTCCTGCCTCCGTATAAAGTCAGCGCGTATCATCAGGGCATCATGCAGGAATACACCGAGCAGTTGGGGCTGGCGTTGGGCGTGCGCGGATTGATGAACGTGCAGTTCGCTTTGAAGGATGAGGTGGTGTGCGTGCTGGAGGTGAACCCGCGCGCCTCGCGGACCGTGCCGTATGCGAGCAAGGCGACGAATTTGAATCTGGCTTATAAAGCCGCGCAGGTGATGGCGGGGAAAACGCTGCTGGAATTGGGCGTGACCGAGGAGCCGCGCGTGGACGGGTTCTTCATCAAGGAGGCGGTGCTGCCGTTCAAGAAACTGCCTGGCTCGAGCGCGCTGCTCGGACCTGAAATGCGCTCGACGGGTGAAGTGATGGGACACGCTTCTCATTTCGGTCATGCGTTTGCGAAGTCACAGACCGCAGCAGGTGTTAGCTTGCCACAAAGCGGTGCTGCCTTGGTGACGGTGAACGATATGGATAAGAGCGCGGGCTTGAAGTTTGCGCGCGATATGCACCGCATGGGTTTCAAACTGTATGCGACGCCTGGCACGGCGGATATGTGTATGCGGGCGGGCTTGCCTGTGGAAGTGGTCGAGAAGGCGCAGGACGGTTCGACTCAAATCGTTGACCTGATTCGCGGTGGACAGATTCAACTCGTCCTGAACACGCCGCTGGGTCCGCATGCGCACACGGACGGAGTCGAGATCCGCAAGGCGGCGATCGCGATGAATGTGCCGCTGCTCACGACTCTTTCCGCGGCGATGGCGGCGGTCTCTGCGATTCAGGCGTTGCGTAGGAAAGAATTGAAATACAGAAGTTTACAAAGCCACTTCGGAGATGCAGGATAAAAATCCTTATCCATTTTTCATTAATGAGGAGTACCAATGAACATTGTTGAGATCGAAAATCGACACACCTCGGGTGTGTATGCCAAACAGGCCCTGACCATCGTCCGCGGACAGGGAGCATCGCTGTTCGATGTGGACGGCGTTGAATACCTTGACTGCTCGTCGGGACATGGGGTGGCCAATCTCGGTCACGCCCACCCGAAAATTGCGGAGGCGCTTTACAAGCAGGCCAACACGTTGATCACGTTGTTCGAGTCTTTTCCGAACGACCAGCGCGCGATGCTGATGGAAAAGATCACCTTGCTGCTGCCTGGCCTGGACCGCGTCTTCTTCTGCAACTCGGGCACCGAGGCTGTGGAGGCGTCGTTCAAGTTCGCGCGCATTTCGACGGGACGCAAGAATATCATCGCGGCCATGCGCGCCTTCCATGGGCGGACCTTTGGCTCGCTTTCGGCGACGTTCAATAAGAAGTATCGCGAAGGCTTCGAGCCGTTGCTGCCTGGCGTTTCGCATGTGGCCTACAACAACATCGAGGCATTGGACAAGGCCGTCAACGAAGAGACGGCGGCCGTGATCCTCGAAGTGGTGCAGGGCGAGGGCGGCGTGTATCCCGCCTCGCTGGAATACATCCAGGCGGCGCGGCGGATCTGCGACGAGCGCGGCGCGCTGCTTATCATCGACGAAATCCAGACGGGCTTTGGCCGCACGGGACGGTTGTTTGCAATCCAACACTTTGACGTGACCCCCGACCTGCTGACCTGCGCCAAGTCCCTGGCGGGCGGCGTGCCGATGGGCGCCGTGCTGATCGGCCATAACGTCAAAAACCTGACCCCAGGCGTTCACGGCTCGACCTTTGGCGGGAATCCGCTTTCGTGCGCGGCGGCCAACGCGGCGTTGGATGTCATCCTTGGCGAGGACCTGCCGCGACAGGCCGAGGTCAAGGGCGCGTATTTGATGGACCGCCTGAAACGTATCCAGTCGCTGAACATCCGCGAGGTGCGCGGCATGGGACTGATGATCGGCATCGAGATGAAGCAGAAGGTTGCGCCCTACCTCAAGGCATTGCAGGAACGTCACATCATCGCATTGAATGCGGGCATGACCGTCATCCGCCTGCTGCCGCCGCTGGTCATTACTTATGAGCAGATCGACCACCTGGTCGATGCGCTGACGGAAGTGCTGACGCAGAATCTGGATGATTAGACGATGGACGGTAAACCGTGTTTTGCGGTCTGCCGTCCACGGTCAGGAAATTTATGAGTGAAACTTTGATCGGTCTCGTCTCGCAATACAGTCCCTCGGGCCAGGAACTCGGCGCGGTGGAATGGCTGGTGGCACGCATGAAGTCCCTTGGCTATGACGATGCGTTCGTGGATAACGCGGGCAACGCTGTCGGCGTAATGGGACAGGGACCGAAGCAGGTGGTCTTGCTGGGTCACATCGACACGGTGCCTGGAGAGATTCCCGTTCAAATCGTAGGGGCGGATGGCCATCCGCCCCTACTGTACGGCCGCGGGTCGGTCGACGCCAAAGGTCCGCTGGCATGTTTTGCGGATGCGGTGGCGCAGGTCGGCGCGAAGGATGGCTGGCAGTTCGTGGTCATCGGCGCGATCGAAGAGGAGCGTGACTCGGATGGGGCGCGCTTCGTGGCGACTCAATACAAACCAGACTTTGCCATCATTGGCGAGCCCAACCAATGGGACCGTGTGGCACTGGGGTACAAAGGCAGCGCCTGGGCCAATGTGACCGTCAAACGCGGACAGGTCCATTCGGCCAGCGGCAAACAGACGGCTTGTGAAGCAGCGGTGGAAGTCTGGCAGACGGTGAAGTCCTTTACGGATGCTTACAATGCCGACAAACCGCGCGCTTTCGATCAGATCCTGCCGACCCTGCGCGGCATGGAGTCGGGCATGGACGAAAACGAACAATGGGCTACGCTGAAGATCGGTGCGCGTCTGCCTGTGGAATGTCCGCCGCAAGATTGGTATGCCAAATTGAATGAACTCGCGGGCGATGCAAAGGTGCAGGCGGGCGGATATGCCATCCCGGCCTGGGCCTGCGAGAAGAACACCCCCCTGGTGCGCGCCTTTTTAAGCGGAATCCGCTCACAGGGCGGAGAGCCGCGCTTCGTCTACAAAACGGGAACCGCGGATTTGAACATCGTCGCACCTGTGTGGCAGTGTCCCGCCGTTGTGTATGGTCCAGGTGATTCGGCGCTGGATCATACGCCCGACGAGCACATCGACCTGAACGATTATCGCAAGGCCGTGGATGTGTTGAGCGCGGCATTGTCTAAGCTGACAGCTTAATTGCTTGTCAGATTTGTAAATATTCGGTTAATCGTTTACATTTTTGGAAATTGCCCCTTGACGGATTCCCTTTTCTGCCTATAATCGGGCGAAATACCTAGCGCCATGAACACAATTTTCTCCCTCTCGCTTATCGTCGTCCTTCTTGCGGTCCTTATTATTAAGGATCTGTTTTCGGTTAGGATGGCAACGGTGAGAGTGCAAAAGTAAGCACACACCAGGTAGAACGAAGAGCCGCCCTAACCACGGGCGGCTCTTTTTGTTACCCCAACCCCTCACCCCTGGCCCCTCTCCCCGAGGGGGAAGGGAACAGACCAAAGGAGCCGTATGCGTTCAGATACCGTCAAGAAAGGGTATGACAAAGCACCACACCGCGCGTTGCTGCGCGCCACGGGGTTACAGGATGGTGATTTCGAGAAGCCGTTCGTTGCAATTGTCAATTCTTATGTGGATGTTGTGCCAGGCCATGTTCACTTGCAGGAATTCGGCAAGCTGGTGAAGGACGCGGTGCGCGCGGCGGGGGCCGTGCCGTTCGAGTTCAATACCATCGGTGTGGACGATGGCATCGCGATGGGTCACATGGGCATGAAGTATTCGCTGCCGTCGCGCGAGTTGATCGCCGATTGCGTAGAGACCATGATCGAGGCCCACCGCTTCGACGCGATGGTCTGCATCCCCAACTGCGACAAGATCGTGCCTGGGATGTTGCTAGCCGCCATGCGTGTCAACATCCCGACCATCTTCGTCTCGGGCGGACCGATGGCCGCGGGCCGCACGCCCGAAGGCGAAGCCATTGACCTGATCTCTGTGTTCGAAGGCGTCGGGGCTTTCTCCGCGGGGAAGATCGACGAGAAACGCTTGTCTGTTCTGGAAAGATTTGCCTGTCCATCCTGCGGCTCGTGCTCGGGCATGTTCACGGCCAACTCGATGAACTGTCTGATGGAAGCCATCGGCCTGGCGCTGCCGTACAACGGATCGGCGCTGGCGAAGACGGCCGAGCGTGAGGACCTGGCGAAACGCGCCGCGGCGCAGGTCATGACTTTGATCGAACGCGACCTCAAGCCGCGCGACATCGTGACCGCCGAAGCCATCGACGACGCCTTCGCGCTGGACATGGCAATGGGCGGTTCGTCGAACACGGTGCTGCACACGCTGGCGCTGGCCAACGAAGCGGGCGTGGACTATCCATTGAGCCGCATCAATGCCGTGGCCGACAAGGTGCCGCATATCTGCAAGGTTTCGCCTGCGGGCAAGTGGCACATGGAAGACGTTCACCGCGCGGGCGGAATCCCCGCCATTCTGAACGAGGTCCAGCGCGGGACGGGCATGCTGCACATGGACCGTCCGACGGTCAGTGGCACGACGCTGGGGGAATCGATCCAAGGTTGTGAGATCCAGGATGACGAAGTGATTCGTCACTACGAAAATGCACATTCGAAACGCGGCGGGTTGTCGATCCTGTTTGGCAATCTCGCCCCCAATGGCGCGGTGGTCAAGGTCGGCGGCGTGAGCGCGGCCATGATGAAGTTCAGTGGACCCGCGCGGATTTATGAATCGCAGGACGCGGCGCTGGCGGGTATCCTGGCCAACGAGGTCAAGGCAGGGGACGTGGTCGTGGTTCGCTATGAGGGGCCGAAGGGCGGACCTGGCATGCAGGAGATGCTCTCGCCGACCTCTGCCATCATGGGACAGGGCCTGGGCGACAAGGTGGCGCTGATCACCGATGGTCGTTTCAGCGGCGGGACGCGCGGCGCGTGTATCGGCCACGTCTCGCCTGAGGCGGCGGCGGGTGGCCCGATTGGCGCACTCAAAGCTGGGGACATTATCGACATCGATTTAATGGAACGCAGGCTTGAGGTCCGCTTGAGCGCGGAGGAGATCGAGAGTCGCATTGCGGCGCTGCCTCCCTTCCAATCCAATGTGAAGAGCAAGTGGCTGAAGCGTTACTCGCATTTCGTGACCAGCGCAGATACGGGCGCGGTGTTGTCAACTGACGGTGGACGGTAGACGGCGGACGGAACGGTCCACGGTCAATGGTCTACGGTCCAATCAAAGGAGCAGAGAATGAAGAAAACTGGTGCAGAAATTTTATGGGAGTGTCTGGTGCGTGAAGGCGTGGAGGTGGTCTTTGGCTACCCGGGCGGGGCGAATATGCCGATCTACGATGCCATGCTCAATTACCCGATCCACCACGTGTTGGTGCGACACGAGCAGGGCGGGGCGCACATGGCGGACGGATACGCGCGCGCCTCGGGCAAGGTCGGCGTGGCGATGGGCACCTCGGGCCCGGGCGCGACCAACCTGGTGACGGGCATTGCCACGGCCATGATGGACTCGTCTCCCACGGTCTTCATCACGGGACAGGTGGCTGCGCATCTGATCGGCGGCGACGCCTTTCAGGAGATCGACGTGACGGGCATTACCCTGCCCATCACCAAGCACAACTATCTGGTGACTCGCGCCGACGAGATCGCCGAAGTGGTGCGCGAGGCTTTCTACATCGCCCGCAGCGGACGTCCCGGCCCCGTGTTGATCGACATCTGCAAGAACGCGCAGATCGAGCAGACCGAGTTCGTCTATCCCGAGGAAGTCAAATTGCTGGGTTATCAGCCGCCCGCGCGCGCCCCGCAAGCGGACCTCGAAAAGGCTGTCCGTTTGATCGAGAAGGCCAAGCGTCCCATCATCCTGTGCGGACACGGCGTGATCGTCTCGGGCGCGGAAGAAGCGTTGCTACACTTCGCCACCAAGACGCAGACTCCCGTGGCCAGCACCCTGCTGGGGCTGGGCGCCTTCCCTGCGTCACATCCGCTGTCGCTGGGCATGATGGGCATGCACGGCGAGGCCCACACCAATCTGGCCATCCAGAATTCGGACCTGATCCTGGCCTTTGGCATGCGCTTCGATGACCGCGTGACGGGTAACCTGAAGACCTACGCGCCCAAGGCCAAGAAGATCCACGTGGAGATCGACCCGTCTGAGGTGCACAAGAACGTGCGCGTCGACCTGCCGCTGGTCGGCGATTTGAAGAACATCGTCAACGATCTGGTGCCGATGGTCGATGAATATGACCACGACGAATGGCTGACCGAGATCAACGGCTGGAAGTCCGAGTCCGACGAGCGCTCGATCATGAACTGGCCCGAGGACGGCAAGCTGTACGTGGCGCATCTCGTCCACGACCTGTGGAAGGCCACGGGCGGCGGCGCGATCATCACCACCGACGTGGGCCAGCATCAGATGTGGACCGCGCAGTATTACGCGCTCGAAAAGCCCAATCGCTGGATCACCTCGGGCGGTTCGGGCACGATGGGCTTCGGCCTGCCCTCCGCCATCGGCGCGTGGTTCGCCAACAAGGATCAGGAGATTTGGGCCATCGCGGGCGACGGTGGCTTCCAGATGACCGCCGCCGAGTTGACCACCGCCGTGCAGGAAGGCGCCAACGTCAAGGTCGCCATCATGAACAACAACTTCCTGGGCATGGTGCGTCAGTGGCAGGAATTTTTCTTCGAGAAGCGCTACTCGGCCGTGGACATGGTCTCGCCCGATTTCGTCAAACTGGCCGACGCGCACGGAGTCCCCGCCCGCCGCGTGACCACACGCGAGGAAGTGGATGAGGCCATCCAGTGGGCGCGCCAGACGCCTGGTCCCGTGGTGCTCGAATTCCGCGTGGAGAAGGAAGACGCCGTGTACCCGATGGTCCCTGCAGGCGCGTCGCTCGACCAGATGATGCGCCGCCCCGTACGTCAGTAAAGGAG
>CALFXA010000206.1 GCA_937928015.1 uncultured Anaerolineales bacterium
TTGAGGCGACGATGGGATTTGAACCCATGATCAGGGTTTTGCAGACCCTTGCCTTGCCACTTGGCCACGTCGCCTTGCGAGAAGTATTTTATCAGAGGGGGCGGGGAATGGTCAAGCCAATCCCCCTTTTTGCCTAGGCCTGCAGCGCGTTGTAACGCTCCAGCAAGGCTCCGAGTGATTCCTCGTGATGGATTGCGCTCACCGCGTCCGCGAAGATGTGGGCCACCGAGACCAGGTCGATGCGCGGGTGGTTGCGTACGTGCGCATTCTCCACCGTGTCGGTGATGAGCAGTTTCTCAATGGGGCTGGCTTCGAGGGTTTTCAGCCCTTTCTCATCCAGCAGGGAGTGGGAGATGCAGGCGTAAACACTTTTGGCGCCGTGGGCGATCAATTGCGACGCGGCGCTGCTGAGGGTGTTGCAGGTGAGCGAAAAATCGTCCACCAGAAGGGCGTTCTTGCCTTCCACGGAACCGATGATCTCGAGCACCTCGGCCTTTTCACCGACCTCGCGGCGGATCTTGTCACCGATGGCGTAGGGGGCTCCCAGCAGCCCGGCGTAAAGGCGGGCGTTCTTGGTGAACCCGGCGTCGGGCGAGACCACCACCAGGTCCTCGATGCCCAGGCTTTTCACTTCCCTGGCGAGCACGGGGATGGCGGAGAGATGATCCACCGGTTTCTTGAAAAAGCCCTGGATCTGCGGGCTGTGCAGGTCCATGGTGAGGATGCGGTCCACGCCGACCGTTTCGAGGCAGTCCGCGCACACGCGCGCGCGGATGGAGACCCTGGGTTCGTCCTTCTTATCCGCTTTGGCGTAACTGAAATAGGGGATGATGGCCGTCACTGATCGGGCGCTGGCGCGCTTGAAGGCGTCGATCCAGAAAAGAAGCTCCATGAATTCCTGGTTCGGGTTGAGCGCCACAGACTGGACGATGTACACATCCTGTCCGCGGACCTTTTCATGGATCTTCACGTAGGTGTTGCCTTCGCTGAAAGAGATCGCCTGGGATCTGCCCATTTCAATGCCCAAAAAACTGCACATCCTCAAGACAAATTCCTGGCTGGCCGAACCCGCGAACAAGCGAATGGGGGTCTCATGATCGGGCATTTTCTATCATCCTCCCGTAACAATTTTGTTTTTAAAACCAGCGTAATTGAATATTACCATCAAGATCCAAAGGTGGTCAAATGGAACTCAACTGAGGGGCGTTTTTTCACGTTTTCAACATAATTGAGTATTTAATCATCAATCAATTTTATATAAGGAATTTTCAGGTTCATCTACTCGATCTTTAAAAGGAAGATAAACATCTTGAATCATGGCGTCCAATCAGATGTATAATGAAAAAATACAATGCCGGGAATCCCATCAAACCAACACAACCAAATATCAATGGAATCCCAATAACTTATATTCGTATTCTTGGGGAGGGATATGAAAACCATCAGCAGGTTCCTGTTGCAGTTCCTTTGTATCATCGTATTGGTCTGCGCGCTTTTTGCGTGCAATCTGCCGGCCAAACCGGATGCAACCGTGCAATCCACCACCCCGCCGCCTGCCAGCCTGGATACACCCGCGCCGGTTGAGGAATCGACAGACGAGGCAGTGCCGTCGGACGGGGTCACGCTCGCCGACCTGGTGCCTGTGACGGGTTCTGTGTTGCATTGGATCGACGAGAGCGATTTCGTCTACGTACCCGCGGGCGAATACATCATGGGGCAGGACGAAGATACTCCCAGCGATCACGCACCGGGCCACACGGTGCAACTCGATGGATTCTGGATCCATCAGGCTGAAGTCACCAACCAGCAATATGTTGCCTGTGTAGAAGCGGGGGCCTGCACGGCTCCTCATGAGGAGAAGGACACTCCTTATTGGTACAGCAGAGCAGACCGGGTCAATGCCCCTGTGGTGGGGGTCGACTGGCTGCAGGCGTCTGAATACTGCGCATACATAGAAAGCCGACTTCCGACCGAGGCGGAGTGGGAGTACGCCGCCCGCGGCAATGAGGACACCACCTACCCCTGGGGAGAGGATAAACCAACCTGCGGGCTGCTGAACTATAACGACTGCCTCACACCCTCCTTCCCGGAGGACGTGCGCCAGTATGACCTCGGGGCCAGCGAATTTGAAGCGATGGATCTGGCAGGAAACGTATCGGAGTGGGTCAACGACTGGTATGCCGAAGATTACTACACCGACGCAGCGGTGAGCAACCCGGTCGGTCCCATTGACGGCACTCAAAAAGTGTATCGCGGCGGTGCGTTCGATTCCAATAAAGACGAGATCATTTCCTTTGCACGCTTGGCGGATGATCCCAACAACCATTCCGCCAACCGCGGTTTCCGCTGTGTGCTGCTGGGGGATTACAATGAATCCACAAAGAAGGTGCCGCGGCAGTGTTCTGTTTTGCCCATTGGGGTGACTCAGGCCGATTCAGGACCCACGAGAACTCCTTACCCTTGTAGTCCACCTGTAATGTCTGCAGTTTGTAACCTTACCAATAGTGGTAATGCTCACACTTCCCTCGGTGTCAGTCAAACCAGTTGTGGAGACAACACAACCCTTTCTTTGGAGATAAACAATACATTACTTGATTGTGATTCTGCTTATAAAATTAATTCCGGAGATATTTCCTACGGCTGCATTGACCCCAGCCTGATCCAGGGTGCTGAGGTCGAAGTGGAATATTGTCAGTCAGCCGATCTGCCATATGTTCCTTATGAATGCCCGTTTGGGTATGAACTCGCCCCTTCATTGTTCTGTGAACCAAAAGGCGAGTGGGTTGAGGAACCGCCCTGTTCGATAGGTTATGACGAGATCGATGGAATGTGTATGCCGAATTTTGATTTCTATTCAGGCTGCCCGGAGGGATATTACACGGCTATGCTGAAGACCTCAAAGGGCTATGCATGGACCTGTGTCCCGTTGGATGCGCAATGTCTGATGCCAGGTGCACAGTCAAAATGTGAACAACCGCTTTGCCCTGAAGGTCAGACCTATGACCCGGCCAATGATTGCTGCGAAGCACCCGACAAACTGAAATCGATCTGTCCTTTAGGTCTGAAAAAGATTGTAGACCCTCAGCAAAATATCAGCTATTGTGGGTCAGGCAAAAAGTCGGAGATGGGCTGCGGCTCCATGACCGTTAAGGTTCCTTACTGCCCGACCCTCACCCCCACCGCCACCCCCGTAAAAAGTGTGAACTGTTATACGGACGTGGCCGGTATGGTGCATTGCGATTAATTTTTGACCTAAAAACGAATTCCATTATGAGGCTGTCCTTTTTCTGAGGGACAGCCTTTTCTTGATGGGTGACTGCTTATTCCAGTCTGGCTTCCGCGGCGCGGGCGTGGGCGTCCAGGCCTTCCATGCGGGCGATGCGCGAGGAGGTTTTGGCCACTTC
>CALFXA010000207.1 GCA_937928015.1 uncultured Anaerolineales bacterium
CCGCCATCCATCACGGGCGCGAGCTGGAGATCATCTGGGTGGATGCCGAGACCCTGCGCAAGGAGGAGATCACCTCGCGCCTGGAGGCAGCCGACGGCATCCTGGTGCCCGGTGGATTCGGCGTGCGAGGAATCGAGGGCAAGATCATGGCGGCGCGCTACGCGCGCGAGAAGGGCGTCCCCTACCTGGGTCTGTGTCTGGGTATGCAGGTGATGTGCGTGGAATTTGCCCGCTACGTGCTCGACATTGAAGACGCCAACTCTTCGGAGTTCGACCGCGCGACGGACCATCCCGTCATCGACCTGATGCTGGACCAGCGCTCGATCACCGACATGGGCGGGACCATGCGCCTGGGCCTGTACCCGTGCCAGCTCCAAAAAGGGACGAAGGCCGCTGCCGCCTATGGCGTCTCCCAGGTGGACGAACGTCACCGTCACCGCTTTGAGTTCAATAACGCCTACCGCGCACAATTCGAGAAAAAAGGCGTGATCTTTTCTGGCCTCTCCCCCGACGGCAAACTGGTGGAAATCGCCGAACTCGCCGACCATCCTTACATGGTCGGCAGCCAGTTCCACCCCGAGTTCCTCTCGCGCCCGATGACCCCGCACCCACTCTTCATGGGATTGGTCAAGGCGGCCAAGGACCGCGCCAAGAAGTAATCGAACTTCATATAAAGAAACAGGCGAGTCTGAGACTCGCCTGTTTTCGTTTTATTTCTTCTTTTTCTTATTCGACGTATTGGCTTTCTTTGGCTTGGAGGCTGCGGGCTTGACTTGGGCGGGTGTTGCTACCGTACCCATTCCACCTTCAACAGCCAACACCGGACGAGGTTGTTTTTCAGCCTTGTACGGCTCGCGCAAATTGACGGGGCGAACTTCCTTGCCGCGCATGCGCAGGTTCAGCATCTCCACGAAGACCGAGAACGCCATCGCAAAGTAAATGTAGCCCTTGGGGATCTCGACCCCGAATCCGCCTGCCACCAGCGTAAAACCGATCATCAACAGGAAGCTCAGAGCCAGCATCTTGACCGTGGGATGGCGATCCACAAAATCGCCGATGGGCTTGGAGACAAAGATCATGATGGCCGCCGCGATGACCACCGCGATGATCATAATGGCGATCTCGCCCGACATACCCACCGCAGTAATGACCGAGTCCAGGGAGAAGACGATGTCGAGCAGCATGATCTCGACAATCACACCCATGAAGGAGGCGGCCACGCGCGCCGAGGACTGACCCTCCACACCTTCCAGCTTCTCGTGGATCTCGTGTGTGCTCTTCCACAACAGGAATAGGCCACCGCCCAGCAGGATCAGGTCACGGCCCGAGAAGTCGTGATTGAAGAGGGCAAAGATGGGGGCGGTGAGACCAATGACCCAACTCAGGAAAAGCAGGAGCAGGATACGCGTCACAACCGCCAAGCTGATCCCGAGGGTGCGCGCCAGGTTCTGACGTTCCTGGGGCAGTTTTCCTACCAGGATCGAGATGAAAATAATATTGTCCACCCCAAGGACGAGTTCGAGGACCACCAGGGTGATTAGGGCGATCCAATGTTCAGGGCTTGTGATCCAATCCACAGTTCATTCTCCTCAAAAAAGTTACTGGATTTTAAATCCTTTTGGCAATTCTGAATACACTCCACGCATGTCGGCGGGCAGGGCCGAAGCCAACGAGAACATGACACGATCGGTGAGCGAGAGCGGCGTGTCGTCGGGGGTCGGCAGGATGGACGGGAGCAGGCTTACGGTCACAGTGTTGGGACGAGGAAGCTGCCTGAAGAAACGGTCCGAGCCAATCAGCGCCATCGGCACAATCGGACAATGCGCTTCGATGGCCAACCGCGCCGCGCCCGTCTTGGCCACCCCTAATCCCCTGCCCTGGGAACGCGTTCCCTCGGGAAACATCCCCAGCACCTGTCCGTGTTCAAGGACGCGCACCGCATGACGCATGGCCCACTGATCCTTTTCGCCGCGATAGACGGGAAATGCGCCCATGCGGCGGAAGACTGCATCCACGATGCCGACCTTGAACAACTCGGCCTTGCCCATATAGAAGATCGGACGCGGCAGGGAGATCTGCATCGGGAGCACGTCAAAGTTGGTGACGTGATTGGCAACCAGCACTACCGCGCCTTCGAGCGGAAGATGCTCCAGCCCACGGACGTCCAATTTCATGAAGGGACGCGAGAGGCCTGTCAACAGGGCCACCATGGATCGGCGAAAAGGAGTGTCTTCAAAAAAGAAACGCTTGCGATCCCTCGGGTCTAAATCCTGGGTATCCATAAAGTCACTCCCTGTACGAACGGGCGCGGCGAAAGTTTTGACCAGTTTGTGCGGGCTTCGTGCGAATTGTCATTAAGTTGGGTCATCCAGACAAAATGCGATTATACTTGAGGCCAGCATTCTACAGAGCCGACCTGCGGACCATTGGGCAGGTCAACATTCTGAGATATTAACCCCAGGAGTTCCATATGGACACAATGATCGAAAACATTTCCGCGCTGGAAGTTCTTGACTCGCGCGGCAACCCCACCGTGGAGGTGGAGGTGGTTTTGGCGGACGGCGCATGGGGCCGCGCGGCGGTCCCCTCGGGCGCCTCGACGGGCGTGCATGAAGCCCTTGAACTGCGCGACGGCGACAAGAAGCGCTACCTCGGCAAGGGCGTGACCCAGGCCGTGGCCAACATCAACGGCCCCATTGCCGACGAACTGTTCGGCTTCGACGCCGCCGAGCAGAAAGACATCGACGCGGCCCTGATCGAACTGGACGGCACACCCAACAAATCCAAGCTGGGCGCGAACGCCATCCTCGGTGTGAGCCTGGCCGCAGCCAAGGCAGCCGCCAACTCGTTTGGGATGCCGCTCTATCGCTACATTGGCGGCGTGTATGCCCATGTGCTGCCCGTCCCGATGATGAACATCCTCAACGGCGGCGCGCACACCGCCTGGCAGTCGACCGACATGCAGGAGTTCATGGTCATGCCGTTCGGCGCGCCGTCCTTCGCCGAAGGTCTGCGCTGGGGCGCGGAGATCTATCACGCGCTCAAATCCGTGCTGAAGGAAAAAGGCTACGTGACCCTGGTCGGCGACGAGGGCGGCTACGCTCCTTCGCTCAAGGCCAACAACGAGGCCGTGGAAGTCATCCTGACCGCCATCGAGAAGGCTGGCTTCAAGGCTGGCCGCGGCAAAGATGTAGCCATCGCGCTCGACCCTGCCGCCTCCGAACTGTTTGACGAAGAGACCCGCACCTATAACCTGCGCAAGGAAGGCAAGAAGCTGACCGGCGAGCAGATGGTCGAGTTCTGGGCCAAGTGGGTCAAGGACTACCCCATCGTCTCCATCGAAGACGGCCTGGCCCAGGACGATTGGGAAGCCTGGCAGTTAGCCGTCAAGACCTACGGCGACAAGGTCCAGATCGTGGGCGACGACCTGTTGGTGACCAACCCCGAACGCGTCCGCCGCGCCATCAAGGACAACGCCGCCAACGCCCTGCTGGTCAAGCTCAACCAGATCGGTTCGCTGACCGAGACCATCGAAGCCGTGGAAA
>CALFXA010000208.1 GCA_937928015.1 uncultured Anaerolineales bacterium
AGCGGAATCCCGAGGCTTGGGCCAGGTCGTAGACGGTCTTCTGGTACAGGTCGGAGGCGGCCTTGTCCATGTCCGCGGGGAGGATGAGGATGGCCAGCGGCGTGTCGGGGGTGGGCGTCAGCGTGGGGGCGGGGGTGGGAGTCTCGCTGGGGATGGCGGTGGGCACTTCCGTGGCCTTGGGTCCACAGGAGGCCAGCACCAGCGCAAGGGCGAGGAGAAGGATCAGGGAAATTTTAGCTCGCACGGGGGTTGCTCCAATTTGAGATGCGTTCGATTATAACGCCCCGCCGCAACAAAAAACTCGGAAGCCTGCTGGGGGCAGGTCTCCGAGTTTTGGGCGGATTTAGCGGGATTAGTTGCCGTTGACTTTGATCTTCTTCGGGCGGGCGGACTCGGCCTTGGGCAGGCGCAGGGTCAGGATGCCGTTGGCGATATGCGCCTCGACTTGCTCGGCATCGACGGCCGCGGGCAGGCGCAGGGTCCGCGCAAAGGGACCCTGGGGCAGCTCGCGCAGCAGGAGGGCGGTCTCGTCGGCCTTGAACTCGCCTTCGATGCGGACGACATCTTCGAGCACCTGGATGTTCAGGTCGTCGGCGGTCAGGCCGGGCACAAGGGCGGAAAGCTCGTAAGTCTCGTCCTCTTCACGGATGTTGACGTTCAAGCTGCGGGGTTGGGCGGCCCAACGGCGCATGGCACGGGCGGGGTAGGTTTGCAGATAGAGGGTCATGGGTTACTCCTTATACGTTTAATCAATGCCGCTATCTTATCGGGAGAATATCAGAAGCATGCAAGCGGCACATCAACATTCCGTAAGAGATCCATGCCGCCGTGTATAATCGCGCCCATGCATAAAAAATTCGTGTTGATTGCCGTGCTGGTGGCCTTTGCGGCGGCAGGAACTTACCTGTATTTCACCCTGTTCCGTCCGACCACCAAACGAGCAGTGCAGGTCTTCGACTGGTTCCGTGACCCCGCTTCCCGTCCCGACCTGATGATGGAACCTGGGACCCGCTGCGGTGACGCCCCGTTCGTCTTCCCGACCCACGGCCTGGTCGGTTTCATCTGGGACGATTTCTTCAACCACAAGCGTCACCAGGGCATCGACATCTTCGGCGGACAGGGACTGGGCGTCACGCCGGTCACGGTAGCGTATCCAGGCTACCTCACGCGCCTGGCAGATTGGAAGTCCACGATCATCATTCGCGTGCCCGACGACCCGTTGAATCCCGGGCGGCAGATCTGGGTCTATTACACCCACATGGCCGACCCAAATGGTAACTCGTATATCTCGTCCTCATTTCCGCCGGGGACGACGGAAGTCTATGTGGAGGCGGGCACCTTCCTTGGCTACCAGGGCAATTACTCGGGCGATCCTGCCAACCCGACCGGCATCCACCTGCATGTGTCCATCGTGAAGGATGACGGTTTCGGCAGGTTCAAGAACGAACTGGATATCGAGAACACCTACGATCCCTCGCCGTACTTCGGCCTTCCGTTGAACGCGAACGAGAATCCCGACACGATCCCGGTGTGCCAGTGAATGGAGCAGACATGAACGATCAGGAATTTGCGGGCAAGGTGGTTTTGATCACGGGCGCGGGCAAGGGGACGGGCGCAGCCCTGGCCGAGGCCTTCGCGGCGCGCGGGGCGCGGGTGGCGCTGAACGATATCTCCCCAATCAACGTGGATGAAGTGGCTGCGCGCATCATGTCCAGTGGCGGGCAGGCGCGCACCACCTACCTGCACGATGTGGCTAAGAAGGTTGGCGTGCAGGCGCTGGTCAAGCAGGTGGAGGATGACTGGGGCCGGGTGGACATCTTGATCCAGCACGCGGCAGTCGAGCCGCATACCCCGCTTCTGAATCTGGATGAATGGGACTGGCACCGTACCCTCGACGTCAACCTGACGGGGGCCTTTCTCGTGCTCCAATCGCTGGGACGGGTGATGCGCGCTCAAGGCGGCGGGGTCATCGTCAACCTTATAGGCAGCAGCGAGGTGGCGGGCGCGTATGCGGCCAGCATGGACGGTCTGCGCGGATTGAGCGAAGCCGCCGCGCGGGAGCTGGCTCCGTTTGGGATTCGGGTCCATGCGGTCGAGTTGGGGGAAGATGCCGTTGAGCGCGTGCTGGCATTGTGCCGATAAAAGAAAGGCGCAAAGAGTTTTGAACTCTTTGCGCCTTCGCTTCTTTGCGTTGAAAATCGATCTAGAAAATCAATCCGAGAATGCTTGATGTGATCGATAGCACCCACGGGGCGAACTGCATCCCGATCAGCGCCACAATCACACCCAGGATGGCGCCCGCCACGATGTCGGAGAGGTAATGCACGCCCATCGCGACGCGTGCCAGGGCCACCAGCGGCGCCCAAATCCACAGAGCGACGGCCAACCAGGCGGGTCCCAGAGCCGTGGCGATGGTGGCGATCAGGAAGGCGCGCGCGGCATGTCCCGAAGGAAAGGAGTGCGGGTCGGTATTGCGATAGATGCCGCCCCACTCGCCTTCGGGCCGTCGGCGGCGGACGATGAACTTGACGGCCAGCACGAAGACCGCCAGCACGGCGATGCCCGCGAACTCCAGCACCGACCAGTCCTTCCAGAACTTCTGGCTGACGAACCACAAGAGGATCAGCGCCACCCCCCAGAACCACGAGTCACCGGAGTGCGCGAAGAAGATGGCAATCGAACGCAGCAGCCCGGGCTTTTCGGCCACGCGCAAACGGCCGGACAGACGGGCGTCGAGTTCGAGGATGGATTTGAAGGTCATGCGGTCTCCTGAAAATAAAATGTGTCACTCAGTGAGGTGACACATTTTATTATATTTTGGTGTCTCTTACTTGGCGGTGCTCTTCTTCGGCTTCGCCACGCTTTTTTCCTTGGGCGTGGGTTTGCCTTTGGGAGTCTTCGGCGCAGGCTTCTTCACCGATTTGACGCGGGCAGGCTTGTCCTCGGTTTTCGTCGCCGCGGCGGGCTTCTTCGTGGATTTGGCGGGAGCTTTCTTCGCGGGCGCCTTGGTGGATTCCGCTTTGGGGGCGGCGGGCTTTCTCGCGCGGCGGACAGGCTTGGGCACAGATTCTGTCACAGGGGTGGATTCGGCGCGGGCGGCGGCCTCCGCTTCGAGGCGGGCTTGCAGGTCCTCGCGCAGCAGTTCGAGCTGGTGCGGCTTGTCCACGTCCATGCAGGGTTCGGCATGTTCCCACACAATGGGGCGGCCCGTGATGCCGATGCGCTGGGTGATGCGTTCCACCGCGTCGGCCAGGGTGAGGTTGCCCGTGGCGAGCATGAAGAGGGTGCCGAAGCCGATGGTGGCCGCCTGCTTCATGGGACTCTTGCGATTGCCGATCAACTGCTCCCACATGTCGAGATGCTCGGTGGCCATGCGCACGTGCGAGACGTTGATGTCGGCCCCGCAGACTTGCATATCCTTGAGCTTGGTGTAGGTGCGGCGGGAGTTGGGGAAACGGGTCTCCATGACCTCACGCGGACAAACGCCGTAGTACAAGTCATCGCGGGTTTGCATGCAGGTCTCGATCAGCCAGTCCACGTGCTCGCCGCGCAGGGCGGGGATGTCCGATGAAACGATCAGCACGTACTCGGTCTGCGGATCGAGTTCCAACGCCTTGTTTACGCCCGCGACGATGTTCGACAACATGCGTCCCTGGTTGGAGAGGTAATGCAGGGGCTTGGAGCAGGTCAGGCCGCTCTTGGGCGTCAGACCGACGATGATGACGTTCTCCACATCCCGGGCCTCCCCGAGCGCGTCCAGCACCCATTGGATCATCGGCTTGCCTGCCACGTCGAGCAGGGCCTTCGAGTCTCCTTTGGCATACGTGTAAAGCGGGTCCTGGGGCAAGGGGATTCCACCTGCGGTGACAATCGCATCCATAAACTTCTCCTAAAAGGGGGATTAATTCAATTCCTGGATCTGCGGCTCGAAGCCAAGTTTCGCGAGCATTTCGGTATATTCCGCCTGGGTAAGAGCCCGTCCCTTGCCGGAGACGGCGATGAGGGCCGCCTCCATCATGTTCGTGCCGAAGGAACGCCCCTCCAGAACGGGAGTAGTGGTCAGCAAATATTTGACGCCGCTCTTGCGGAAGAATTCCACATCTTCGACCGTGGTGGTATTCGTGACGATGATCTTCCCGCGCATGTCGTCTGGCATGTAGCGCTTGATGTAATGGCAATCGCCCGCGATGACGGTGGCCCACTGGAATAAATCCACGTGTTTGGGCTTGCGTTCCTCCTGCTTCTCGCCGGTGGGATAAACCCAGTCGAAGGGCAGACGACCTGCCAACGGCATGAACAACGCCGCCAGAATTTTGAGTTGTTTGTCGGTGCGTAGTGAAATCGGAATCCCCAGTGAGAACATCAGGTCGCCGAACACACATTCATAGCCCGAGTCGAGGAAGGAACGGGTCAGGCCCCAGCGGTCGGCCCCGGTCATGATGAAGACTTTGCGTCCGCGTGAGTCGATGTAGTCTTTGATGTGCTGCTCTAAAAATGCCGCGGATTTGCGTTCGAGCGTGGTCTTCAAGCCGGTCCCGTCTACGACGGGCGTTTTCTTAATGAAACGCACCATCGGCTGGACCGAATAAAGCGGATACCACTTTTCATCCACCATCAAGCCCAGGTCCGCGCCGCCCACACCAAAAGCATCCACCTGACCGTCGAGTTCCTTGTACTTCAATGCCGCGGCTTCCATGTCGCCGTCGGTGCCGATGCGTTCGATGCTGACTTTCTCACCGAGCAGGGTGACTTCCACGGCCTTGTTACGCTTGGAAGACCCGATGCTGATGCTGACTGCTCGTTTCATAATAGAGGATGCCTCCGGGGGAGAGATGTCGTCAGTATACACCAAATCAAAAAGCAGGGACAACCGTCAGATTGTCCCTGCTTTTGCTTGATCTCGCCTCGTCAATAGGGTTTGGCCAGTAGATCGTCGAGGACGGCCTTCGAACTGTCGTCGATGACCGCATGTTGGCTGCCGCCGTGGGCGTCCATGGTGACCACCACGGGG
>CALFXA010000209.1 GCA_937928015.1 uncultured Anaerolineales bacterium
GCCAGCCGCGGCTTCTGGCAGTTTCATCACGTGCTGGAGACGGGCGAGTCCTCGCCGTACAAGAACTGGTTCCACTTCAATCCCGAATTTTTGGCGGGCAAGAAATCCTGGGGAGCCTATCCCACTCATCACCAGCAGCAGTCCATCAACAACGAAGGCAGTTTCAAGGCCATCGGCTATCAGGGCTGGTGGAATCTGCCCGCCCTGCCCAAGTTCAACACGGATACACCCGCCGTACGCGAATTTCTCTTCGGCGTGGCCGAGTATTGGATCCGTTTCGGCATCGACGGCTGGCGACTGGACGTGGCGGGCGAAATCAACGACGACTCCTTCTGGCAGGAATTTCGCCGCCGCGTGCGCGCCATCAATCCCGAGGCTTACATCGTGGGTGAGATCTGGCATGAGGCCCAGCGCTGGTTGCAGGGCGACCAGTTCGACGCGACCATGAACTACCTGATCACCGCCGCCGCCCTGTCCTTCTTCGGCGGCCCGCACCTCGACATGGGCGTGGTCAACCACGCGGGCGGATTGCAGGGCCGCGTCTACCCGATGGACGCCTACGCCTTTGCCAACGAAGTGGACCGCGTTTTCCACTTGTACCAGCCCGAGTTCACCTACTCGCAGCTCAACCTGCTCGACAGTCACGACATGCCGCGCTTCCTCTCGTGCGTGAGCGGCCAAAAGGTGGCCCTCAAACAGGCCCTGCTCTTCCTGCTCACCTACCCTGGCGCCCCGTCCATCTACTACGGCGACGAAATCGGCGTGGACGGCAGGCACGACCCTGAATGCCGCAAATCCTTCCCGTGGAACGAGGAGCGTTGGGATACTGACCTTCTTGCTTATACGAAAGCCTGCGTCAAACTCCGCAGGGATCACCCCTCGCTGCGAAGTGGCTCGTTCCAACGGCTCCACGCCGAGGGTCAGGTATACGTCTTTGCGCGGACCTTCGAGCGGGAACAGATCCTTGTGGCGATCAACGCGGGCGACGCGGCGGCCCAGGTCGAGGTCCAGGCCCAGGGGGTGTATGTCTCCATCTTCGGCAAAGCCCAGGTCGAATCCGCTGGAACGGGTCTGCGGCTGAAACTTGAGCCGCGCGGGAGTGTTGTACTAAAAAGAACAAACTAATTTCGGATGACCGCCGCCGTTGGGCGGCGGCTCCATTTCTCACATAGGAGCCTTGATGGGAGACACCACAGGCAAGCCCGAAAGCTACGCAGACACCCTCGACCGATTGCTGGCGGCGCTGAAAAGCGGCGACCCGCAAGCCCAACGCGCCGCTCTGAAAGAATTGGACGGCCTGACCTTCAGCAGCGCCGCCATCGTGGCCGCGCTGGAGCAGATCGCCCTGAATCAGGAGGAGTTGCGCCCGCTGGCCCTGGCAGCGTTGACCAGCCCCGCCAGCCGCGCCGTATATCGCAGGGGCGCGTCGCTGGACGCTCCCAAACGGGAGATCATCCTGAGTGAGATCGTGGGCTGGCAGAAGAGCGGCCTGCTGGATGAGACCCGTACGGCGGTTCTAAAAGGCCGCTACGGCTTCGACCTTATCCCCACGCCGACGCCCAAACCTGCTCCCGTTCCCCAGGCGGCCCCAACTCCTCGCCCTGAACCCGTCCAACACGCGCCACAAGTCCAACCCGCACCCGCGATGGTCTCCCCTGCTCCCCAGGCGGCACCTGCCCCGTTGCCCACGCCCCTGGCGCCTCCTGTCTCCCCCGCCCCGCAGCGGACCTTCCTGCAGGCCATCCTGAGCGAAACCAGCATCAAGATCTTTCTGTACCTGGGCGCCTTCTTCGTAATTGCCTCCGCCATCATCCTGGCCGCGCTGGTGGAAATGACCCGCCTGCCCGTGTTGGGCCTCGCCACTCTGATCTTCGGCGGGGCGGCGCTCGGGCTGCGCAAACGCCTGCCACAACCGAGTTTTACGCTGTTCATCGTCTTCTCGTTCCTGTTGCCGATCACAGCCTCGGTCCTGCGACAGACCTTGTCCATCACGGGCCAGGCGGCGGACCTTTATTGGCTGGCCGTGTTGCTGATCATGGCGGGCATCTGGACGGTCAGCACATGGATATACGAATCCCGCCTGTTCAGCCTGACGGCCTTCGGCGCGCTGACCCTGGCCTTCCTGCGCGTGGGCAATCTGCTCGACGCCGAGACCGAGTTATACGGCGTGCTGGCGGGACTGTCGGTCCTGATCGGGCTGGCGGGTGTCTGGGCGCTAAAACGCTGGAAAGGTCCAAAGTTCGCGCTAGGCCTGTTCCTCGCGGCACAGGCGGTACAAGGCGGCGCACTCCTCCTGACGCTGGTGGTGGGCATCATGCGCCTGTTCAGCCAGGATGTGTCTGCCAACTGGCATTTTGCCTCCGCGCTGACCTGGCTGCTGGCCTTCGGCTTCTACGCCCTGTCTGACGTTCTGTTCCCCACCTTCTTCTTCTCCTGGCTGGCCGCCGCAACGTTGATTCCCGTGCCGTGGTTCGTGAACGCGGCCCTGCAATGGGAAGGAGCGCGCACGACCTGGTTGTTCCTAGCCTGGGGTGTGGTCCCTTCGCTGATGAGCGAGGCCCTCCAGCGGGTGGAGTCGATCCGCAAGTACAGTCTGCCAGTTTTACTAACGTCCATGCCCAGCTTGATCATCGCGCTGGCTTTCGGCTTCAACGTGGATGCGCTGAACGGTTTTGGCGTGGCAGTGATCGTAGCCGCCACCTATACGTTATTACACCTGTTGCGCGAACGTGAATGGCTATGGACGCTGGCGCTGTTGTACTTCATCACTGCTTACTTTGCCTTCTTCAACCTGCCCTTCATCGAGAACACAGACGTGTTCTGGGGCTATCGCATGTTGGGCCTCAGCTTACTCTCTCTGCTGCCCGACCTGGTTTTGAAACCCGATTTCAAAGATGCCCTGCCCTGGCGACGTCCGCTGCGATTGTTCGGCGCGCTGTTTACAGGGGTGAACATCCTGCTACTGGCGCTGTTCCGCGAGGATCCGCTCGGGAACGCGGCCATCATCTTCGGGGTATACGCAATCCTGTGTGCCGCCTATGCCTGGCGGTATCAGCGCCCCCTGATCGGCTATGTCTCTACGCTGACCCTGGCGCTGGCGACGCTGTTCGCACTCCAGCACTTCGACCTTGACCTGTGGATGCCCGTGTTGACGTCTCTGAGCGTCCTGTACTATCTGGCGACCCTGGCTTTGCGCGGAGGCGAATCCTTCGCGGGCTGGCGGCGGATGCTGGCAGTCAGTGCATTGGCGCTTGGGAGTATTGTTTCGCTGGTAGCACTAGTCACCCTCAAACTGCATGGTGGATGGTTCATCGCCATCGTCGGAGCGCTGTTTATCGCCGAAATGTATCTCTCGAAACGGGACCTGTTCGAGGTCGGCGCGCACCTGTTGTTCCCTGCCGCGGCTTTTCTGTTGCTGCGCGACTTCCATGTGGACCAAGCCTTCTACTTTCTGTTAACGTTCGGCTTGACCTGGCTGGCACTGGACCTGGCCTTCTCACACACGTTCCCAGGCAAACGATCCTTCGAGACCATCGTCCAAATCGTGGGAGCCGTAAGTGTTTTGCTCAGCACAGCCCTGGTCCTGCTTCAAGGGGATCCAGCCGAGGCGGCTATTTGCTTCGGCATCTCGACCATCTTCTTCCTGGTCTATGCCGCCGTCCAAAACAAGGCATTCTACGGGTATGTTCCTGCGGCGTACCTGCCACTGACATTCTATTTCACACTCAAGCACTTCGACCTCGACCTGTGGGTGCCCGTATTGACAGCGGTGGGCGTTCTATACTACGCAGCCTCACTGGCCCTGCGCCGAGACGAATCCCGCGCGGATTGGCAGCGGATGTGGATGGTCAGCGCGCTTACGCTGGGAAGCGTCATTTCGATATTTGCGTTGGCCACATTCAAGGCGCACAGCGGATGGTTCGTGGCGATCATCGGGGGCTTGTTCATCGCTGAAATGTATCTCTCGAAACGGAGCCCGTTCGAGGTCGGCGCGCACCTGCTGTTCCCCGCCGCGACCTTTTTGCTGCTGCGTGACTTCCATGTGGACCAGGCTTTCTACATCTGGCTGGCCCTCGGCCTGGCCTGGTTGACACTGGACCTGGTCTTCTCGCGCACCTTCCCAGACAAACGTGACTTCGGGTACATCGTCAAGATTGTGGGCTTTGTGAGCGTTCTGCTTGGCACAGCCCTGGTCCTGATGCAGGGAGATGCCGCCGAGGCCGCCATCTGTTTCGGCATCTCGACCATCTTCTTCCTGATCTACACGGTGGGACAGGGCCAGGCCATATATGGCTACGCGCCCGCGCTGTACCTGCCGCTGACGGTTTATTTCACGCTCCAGCATTTCGACATCGACGCCTGGCTGCCGTCCATCATGGGGCTGGCGGTGACGTATTTTGCGGTCGGGACGCTGCTCCGCGCCAGGGCGGACTGGGGCAGGATGCTGCGCCGCAGCGGATTGATCGTCGGCGCGGCGCTTTCGCTCGGGGCCTTCGTCGCCCTCAAGGAAACGGGCGGATGGTACATCCTGGTCATCGGGTTATTGTTCGCGGCGGAAATGTATCTATCCCGCGACAGCCGCTTCGAGATCGGGCTGCCAATCCTGTTCAACCTCGGCGCGACCCTGTTGCTGCGTGACTTCGACGTGCATGAGATTGCCTATTTCCTGCTGGCCTACAGCCTGACCTGGCTGTTGACCGACCTGCTCGCCCACCTGACCTTTGCCCAGCCGCGCCTGCTCGAAATCCCCGTGCGCGTCATCGGCGGATTGTTGACCGCGGGAACCTACGGCTACCTGCTGCTCAACTCCACTGACGCTCCCCTGCCCGCTGCCGTCAGCTTTGGGATGTACTCGCTGGTGGCGGTGGGTTTCATCCTGGCGTATCGTCAGCCCTGGTTGGTCTACACATTGACGGGCACGCTGCCGCTTTTCGTCGCTTATTTCTTTCGCATCTATGGAATCACGCAGTGGATCCACCCTGCCGCCATGCTTGCGGCGGGATACTATGTAGCGGGGTATATCCTGCGCCGCTCGGGTCAGTCCCCGCGTTGGGATACGGCCTGGCTGACCAGCGGCCTCGGGCTGGGAGTCATCCTCTCGGCTGCGGCGGTCCTGCTCGGCGGGTTGGACGCGGCCATCCCTGTGGCAATCGCCGCCACGCTATGGGCCGTGGAAGCCTTCGCGCGCAGGAACGTCTGGCTGGGATTCCCCGCCAACGCGCTCTACCTCCTGGCGTATTTCATCGTCCTGTTCGAGTTGAAGGTGGACGAGCCTCAATTCTTCTCGATGGGCGCCGCCCTGCTGGGGCTGATCCAGCACTACTTCCTGACGCGCGCCACCAGCAAGACCGCCACCTTCATCACGGGTATGGTCTCGCAATTGATCCTGCTGGGCGCCACCTACATCCAGATGTTCAACACACAGGAGTTGGTCTACTTCGCCATGTTGTTCTTCCAGGGACTGGTTGTGCTGTTCTATGGAATCGTCATCCGCTCGCGCAGCCTGGTCATCACGCCGATCCTCTTCGTGGTGTTGGGCGTAGTCACGGTGGTGTACAGCACCCTGCAGGGAATCTCCACCATCCTGATCGTCGGATGCACGGGCATCTTCATGATCCTGCTGGGGACGCTGGCCGTCATTCAGCGCGAACGGCTGATGCGCATCAGCGAACGCTTCAGCGATTGGAACGCATAGAAAAGGAAAGCATGAAAACCACTGATACCACCAAGCGCGTGGTCAACGTCCTGAGCTACGGCATCCTCATCGCCATGACAGTGATGATCTTCTACTGGATCATCACCAACAGCCTCGAAGATATCGAGACCATCTTCATCGCCATCTTCCTCTCGGCGCTCATGGGGGCGAACATCGTCCTGTCCAACCGCGGGCGGACCCGCCTGGCGGCCTGGCTGGTGATCGGGTTGATGCTGGTCTTGAACGCGGCCAATATCATCTGGTATGGCATCGGCACCACGTCCACGGCGGCGCTGCTCATCCCAATCGCGGCGGCCTTCATCGGGCTGGGCCTGATCGCGGGAGGAATCGTCACAGGCATCTCACTGGCGGTCGTGTGGGGCACAGTCCTGGCGCAGAGCGCGGGCCAGTTGCTGACGGAAATTCCCTACCAGGTCTCCAACCTGACCTTCGACGCCCCCATGCTCACCATCCTGTTCGTCTTCGTGGCAGTCATCACGGCGCAAGCCAAACGCTGACCTATCCCCACACCGCCTGCACCAACGCTGGCAACGCCTCGCCCGATTTGCCCTGAAGGAAAAAGTCAACTTTGGGCGTGAGCGGCGTCGGCTCCATATTGACCTCAACCACCAGCGCGCCGCGGTTGTGTGCCGCGAATCCCAGCGATGCGGCAGGCTGGACCACGCCCGAGGTCCCGACGGAAAAGAAGGCGTCACACCCGCGGGCGGATTCCACTGCCGCTTCCAGCGCGGACCTCGGCAGGGCCTCGCCAAACCAGACCACATCGGGCCTGAGCAGCCCTCCGCACCCCGCGCAGCGCGGCACGGACTCCGAGTCGTCGCCCCACTCGTCGGTGAAGGTCCCGCACTCCGAACAGCGCACACGCTGGATGTTCCCATGCAGTTCGAGAATCGAATAATCCCTAAAGGTCTGTGTGGCCTTTAGGGATTCATGTTTAACGAACTCGTGCAAGCCGTCCACGTTCTGGGTGATGAGCGTGAAGTGCGGCGCGCGCTGCGCCATCTCGTGCAGGGCGTAATGCCCAGCATTCGGCCGCACCGACTTGATCGCTTCACGCCGCCAGGTGTACCAGTCCCAGACCAGTTTGGGGTCGCGGGCAAAAGCCTCGGGCGAGGCCAGGTCGGTCGGCTTGTACTGCGCCCATAGTCCCGCCTGGGCATCGCGGAAGGTGCGCAGTCCGCTCTCCTGCGAGGCACCCGCCCCCGTCAACACGGCAATGCGCTGCGCCTTCCGCAGGTATTGGATCAGTTCAGGGGCGAAATCCATGAAGGGTCACGGGCACTTATCGAGGGTCAGGTCCTGGGAAAAGACGAGCGAACGGGCCACCTCGTTGGTGTTCTTGTCAGTGGCTACGATCTGGAAGATGACCCAGTTGGGCTGGGGATCATACATACCCATCTGACGGCCGTCCAGTGTGATGGAGTAGGTCCCACCGCCCATGTCTTCCAGCGAAAAGCCCTGGTTCCAACCCGTCTCGCCGCCCGTCCCGCGGTTGCGAAACTTGAAGAAGAGCACCACACTGACGACGCGCTCAGGCTCCGCCATCTGCACGGTGATCTTAGCCAGGTATGGATCACACGATCCCCAATGAAACAGGTCCGTGGATTGTTCCATGCTGAGGAAGCCCTCACCAAGCGCACGCGGGGTGGGCGTGTCCGTGGGAAGGAGCGGCAACGCCGTGGACGTGGCAGGCGTGATGAACAGGATTTGGTCGGTGGGGATGGGCGTCTCGCTCGGCGGGAGGGTTGGCTTGGCCCCGATCAAGGTCGGTGTGGACGTGAAGGTGGGCGGGATCTCGGGCGTGAACGTCGAGGTGGGCAGCGGCGTGAACGTCTCGGTCGGCGGAAGGGGGGTCGCCGCCATCCCTGGCAGGGGCAGGTCAGACATCGAACAGGCCAGCAGAAATACAACAAGCAGTGAAAGGGGAAGGAGTTTTCTCATGGTCGCCTCGCAACCCATTTTAACGCAAACCCCGCCCTCTCCACTGACCCGTTCCTCCCAATCTCATCTCTCTTTGGCAAGGACGAGGTTACGTCAGGGTTTTGTCTCCACCTGCATAGGACGAATACTTCCTCGCCAGAGCCAGCCCGCCAAAAACAGCAAACCGATCAAGGCAGGGATGCCCGCGACAATCACATACACCGACCAGTGAAATCCGCGCGCCGCGATCAGATACCAGACGGGCCATCCCAAAAAGGCCAGAGCGCCGACCCACTCCCATTTCCACGCCAGGGCCAGAGCGATGGTCAAAATGATGGAAGGGATCAAGTGCATGAACAGGGCCAGCAAGGTCTCCCAGAAGCCAAGTCCCATGTCAAAGACATCGAGGGCAAACAGGCTCAGGAATAGAATGAACAGGATACCCGCAATGCGCGGCGTCCAAAGCAAAATCGAGCGGAGATTTTTATTCATAGCAGCCTCCCATCTCATCCTAACACGCGCACAGATTAATGCAAGAGGTCCAACAGCGCATCCCAACGAATATCCTTTTCGTTTATAATCCCGTCACCATGAAACTTTCAGTCATCATTCCCGTGTACAACGAAAAGAACAGCATCGAGGAGATCGTCAAGCGCGTCCATGCGACAGGCCTGGCCGATGAGATCATCCTCGTGGACGACGGCTCGGTGGACGGCACGCGCGATATCCTGCCCACCCTGGACGGCAAGGATGGCGTACGCGTCATCCTGCACGAGAAGAATCAGGGCAAGGGCGGGGCCCTGCGTACGGGTATGAGCGCCGCCCGAGGCGAGATCATGCTCATTCAGGACGCAGACCTGGAATATGATCCGCGTGATTACCCGACCCTGCTCAAGCCGCTCGACGAGGGCATCGCAGACGTGGTGTACGGGTCCCGTTTTCTGGGCGGACCGCGCCGAGTAGCCATGTTCTGGCACATGATCGCCAACTACATGTTGACCTTCATGACCAACATCCTGTACGACACCATCCTGACCGACATGGAAACGGGCTACAAGGTCTTCCGCAGCAAGGTGGTGGAGGGTATGCCCATCCACGCCAAACGCTTCGACTTCGAGCCCGAGTTCACGGCCAAGGTGCTCAAACGTCATTACCGCATCTACGAAGTGCCGATTTCGTTCAACCCGCGCGATTACACCGAGGGCAAGAAGATCAAGTTGAAGGATGCCTTCGAGGCGGTCTGGACGCTGCTGAAATATAGATTTGTGGATTAAAACGCAAACGGGCTGACTGATTGTCAGCCCGTTTTTTCTTGTCACTTTCCCTTACGGCCCAACATACACCGTGTAATCGAGGATGTAATCGCCCGCTGCGAAATCCGCTGTGCCATCGTTGAGCGTGGATGTAAATGTGGCGGCGGTCGAGAGGTGATGCTCGCCTGCGGGCCAGTCGCTCAGGGCAGTGTAGAGCATGCGGCAGCTCTTCCCACTGGCATCCGTGTTGAAGACGGCGAACTGTTCTGGCAGGATTTCCTTTCCGTCCAGCATGAACTGGAGCGAGATGTTCGCCCAGTTTTGCTCCAGCGTGGCGGTATCCTTGGCACACCAAGCGTAGGCCCAGACCAGGGTCTGCGGCTGGTTCAACGGGATGGTGAATTTCAACGTGCCAGGCTGCTTGTACTCGTCGGCGGCGTGAGTTTCACGTGCGGCCCCTTCCAGGAAGGAGGCACCACCCGACAGGGCCGACAAGGCTTCTTCCGCGGTGGCAATTTTCGGGGCGCCCGAGGGAGTCTGTCCCTGGCCGAGCGGCCGAAGGATGGAATCCAGACCCGCTTGCAGGACCAGGTCATCGGTCGAGGTTGCGGTGGATTCATCCACGGGCACACGCAGGGTGGGGACCACGCCCGTCCCTTCGAGGAAGATACTGCCGTCAGGCAGGATGAAACGTCCCGTGGGGATCTGCAGCGAGAAGCCTTCGGGCAGGGCGAACTGTCCACGTGCGACCTCGGCCTCCACGCCCGCCGTCGGATACTGGCCGACCGTCAACATGCCTGGCACCTGGCTGAAGCCATAGGCCTCGATCTCGCAGGCGCTGTAACAGGCCTGACCGACCAGCAGGACCAGCTTGTCAAAGCGATATTGATTCGTGTTCGGGTGGACTTTCTCGCGCACGCCCTCGGGCTCGAACTTGCCCGTGGTCTCGCTGTAATATTCCAATTGCCCAAGCGGAATTTCCTTGTCCGTCAGAAAGCCTGCCAGGCCGAGTGGTGCGCCGCCGTTGTTGGTGCGCATGTCGATGATCAGGCCCGCCACCTTGCGCGCCTCGAACTCCTTGAGGGCGCGCTCGAACAGGCGGATGATCAGATTGAGGTCGTCGCTGTTGCTGTTGACGCGGATGTAGCCGACCTGGGCGTTGCCCTGGGTGATCAGCCGCGAGTCGACGGGCAACAGCGGGTCGGTCTCCGCGCCGAAATAGACCGAGGTGCGGCTAAAGGAGTCTCGCTCCTCGATGGCGATCAGT
>CALFXA010000210.1 GCA_937928015.1 uncultured Anaerolineales bacterium
CGCCGGCAATCATCGGGGTGGACATGCCCCCGGCATCCAGGATCAGAAGGTCGCCTATCAGGTGGCGCATCATCTCATGCTGGCGCATGGACTGGCGACACAGACCATCCGCAGCGCCGACCCGAGCGCCCAGGTCGGCATCGTACTGAACTTGTGGCCTGCCGAGCCTGAGACCGACTCACCTGAAGATGTGGCCGCCGCCCGGTCCACCTGGGATCGGCAGGAAACCCTCTTCCTCGACCCGCTCTTCAAGGGTCACTATCCCCTTTCTATCTACAACACAGTGGGCGATGACATGCCCGCCATCCATGACGGCGACCTGGCGTTGATCTCACAGAAGCTAGAGTTTCTCGGCATCAACTATTACTCGCGTCACCTGGTCAATGCCAGCGGACGTGTCAAACGCGTTCCAGGCGCGGAATACACCGAGATGGATTGGGAGGTCCACGCGCCCGCCATGCGTCGCCTGCTGGTGCAGATCAGCCGCGAATACGACCTGCCGCCGCTTTACATCACCGAGAACGGCGCCGCCTTCGCAGACGAGGTCAGCGCCGACGGACAGGTCCACGACCCGCGCCGCCTCGACTATCTCAAACAGCATTTCATCCAGGCGCGCCTTGCCATACAAGACGGCGTGGACCTGCGCGGATACTTCGTCTGGTCGCTGCTCGACAACTTCGAGTGGAGTCACGGCTTCACCAAACGCTTCGGCCTGATCCGCGTGGATTACGACACCCTGCAGCGTACGGTCAAGGATTCGGGCAAGTGGTATGCCGAGGTCATCCGCAAGAATCGAGTTGAGGAATAAAGAGGAGCCAACCATGACAGAGAAACTGTACGGCGGTATCGAAGCAGGCGGCACCAAATTCGTCTGCATGATCGCCAGCGGGCCCGAGCAGGTCGTGGACGAAGTCCGCTTCCCCACCACCACGCCCGAGGAAACGCTCCAACAGGTGGTGGACTTCTTCGCCCCGCACGTCAGCCGCTTGCACGGAATCGGCCTCGGCTCCTTCGGCCCCTTCGACGTGGACCCCGAGTCGCCCACGTTTGGATTCATCACCACCACGCCCAAGCCGCACTGGGGCAACACCGACGTGCTCGGCACCCTACGCAAGAGCCTCAACCTGCCCTTCGCCGTCGACCTGGATGTGGCCGTCGCGGGCATGGGCGAAGCCTGCTGGGGTGCGAGTCAGGGCCTGGACCCATCGCTGTACATCACGGTCGGGACGGGCATCGGCGCGGGATTCATCATCGGCGGCAGGCCCATGCACGGGCTGGTCAGCCCCGAGATGGGACACATCTATCCGCCCCACGACCGCACCATCGACCCCTTCGACGGCGCCTGCCCCTATCACGGCGACTGCTTCGAGGGGCTGGCCGCAGGGCCGTCCATCCTGGCGCGCTTTGGTCAGCGCGCAGAGACGCTGGCCGCCGACCATCCCTTCTGGGACGTGGAAGCGGGCTACATCGCCTACGCGCTGGTCAATTACATCCTGACGTTGACGCCGAAAAAAATCATCATCGGTGGCGGCGTGATGCAAAACGAGTTCATGTTCCCGAAGATCAGGGCCAAAGTTCAGGACCTGCTGAAAGGTTACGTCAATCACCCTGCCATCCTGAAAGACATTGACCAATATATCGTCCCGCCCGCGTTGGGCAACCGTTCGGGCGTGCTGGGCGCCATCGCACTCATCATGAACGAAAAATAAGATGAAGATCATCCCGCTCACGCCCGCAGACGAACGCCTCATTCAACAGGCCGCGCAACTGATCGTGGATGCTTTCCGCGAGCACTGGCCCGACGCCTGGCCCACCTTCGAGGACGGCCTGACCGAGGTCCGCGAGATGCTCTCGGCGGATCGCATCTGCCGCGCCGCCGTGGACGAGGACGGGACTCTGCTGGGCGTGATCGGCGGGATTCCCGAATACGATGGCCACGTCTGGGAACTGCATCCGCTGGCGGTGCAGCCGTCGCTCCAGAAGCAGGGCATTGGCCGCGCGCTGGTCACAGACTTCGAGGAGCAGGTCCGACAACGCGGCGGACTGACCATCACACTCGGCTCGGACGACGAAGACGGCATGACCTCTCTCGCCCACGTAGACTTGTACGAGGATCTCTGGGAACAGATCAGAAACATCCGCAACCTGAAAGGCCATCCGTTCGAGTTCTATCAGAAGATGGGCTATATCATCACAGGCGTCATGCCCGATGCCAACGGCAGGGGTAAACCCGATATCTATATGTCGAAGAGAGTCAATTAGATGTATCACAATCAACGCTGGACGCCCGCCAAGATCAAGGCGCGACTGAAACTCATCGCCCCGCTGGTTTACATCAAACGCAAGGCTCTGCCCCCGTTCCGCTATCTCGGGCTGACAGGCCCTACCGCGCCCGCGCCCATCCAGGCCGATGTGGACGACTCGCAGTGGCAGGAGATCGACGCCAACGAGTATTGGGGCTCATGGATGCAGGATTTCGTCCTGCGCACGAAGTTTTTCGTGCCCGAATACATGGATGTTTCGCAGCCGATTGCGCTCTACCTGCCCCTCGGCGAAGCAGGGGATTTTTCCCACCCCGAGGCATTGGCCTACGTGGACGGCGCCCCCTACGCCGCCTGTGACCGTCATCACCAGGAATTTTTGCTCAAACCTGAGTGGCTGGATGGACAGGAACACATCCTCGCCCTGCATGGCTGGACGGGCCTGGGCGGCGTGGAAAGCGGCGACTTCTTCACCAAACTGTACATGCGGCCATGCGCCGTGGTGCAGATTCATCAGCCCACGCGGGATTTCATCGCCCTGGCCCGCACCGCGCTGGATACGGCCAACAATCTCGACGAGGGTCAGCCCGCCAAACATCATCTGCTCAATGCATTGAACGAGGCCTTCAACATCCTCGACACGCGCGCCCCGTTGGGCGATGAGGCCTTCTACGCCAGCGTCGAACCTGCCATGCGGACCCTCCAGGCGGGTATCGAAAAAGCGGGCGCGCCGCTGGACGTGGTTATCCACGCCACGGGCCATGCCCACATCGACGTGGCCTGGTTGTGGACCCTCGGTCAGACCCGCCGCAAGTCGGAGCGCACCTTCCACACCGTGCTGCGCCTGATGGAGCAATTCCCTGATTATCACTTTTCGCAGAGTCAGCCGCAGCTCTATCAGTTCATGCAGGAAGACCAGCCCGCCCTGTTCGAGGAGATCAAGCGCAAGGTCCAGGAAGGGCGCTGGGAGCCGATGGGCGGCATGTGGGTCGAAGCGGACTGCAACCTGAGCGGCGCAGAATCCCTCGCGCGTCAGTTCCTGCTCGGGCGGAGCTTCTTCCGCGAACACTTCGGCAAGGAGGCTGAGACACCCGTCTTGTGGCTGCCCGACGTCTTCGGGTATGCCTGGGCGCTGCCGCAACTGATCCAGCAGGCGGGTCTGAAATATTTCATGACCATCAAGATCGGCTGGAGCCAGTACAACCGCCTGCCCTACGACACCTTCCTGTGGCAGGGCATCGACGGCACGCAGATCCTGACGCACTTCAGCACGGTCAAGGAAGTCGGCAGCCCCTTTGCCAGCACCTACAACTCGATGGCCAATGTCACCGAGACGCTTGGCGCCTGGCAGAACTTCCAGCAAAAGGAATTGCAAAACGACCTGCTGATGGCCTACGGTTTCGGCGACGGCGGCGGCGGTCCCACGCGCGAGATGCTCGAAAACATCGAAGCCATGCAACACTTCCCCGCCATGCCGCAGGTCAGGCAATCCAGCGTCAGACAATTCTTCGAGTCCATCGCGCCGCTCAGCGACGACAAGATGATGCCCGTTTGGAACGGCGAACTGTATCTCGAATATCATCGCGGCACCTACACCACCCAGGCCCGCAACAAGCGCGCCAACCGCAAGAGTGAATTTCTGTTGCACGACGCCGAGTTCATCGCAACGCTGGCGTCGCAAATCGCCGAGTACCCATACCCACTTACCGATTTCCAGCAGGCCTGGCAAACCGTCTGCCTCAACCAATTCCACGACATCATCCCAGGTTCGAGCATCGGCCCCGTCTACGAAGAGTCGCAGGCGCAATACGCCGAGCTGACCACGAACGTGACCCAGATCCGCGACGAGGCGCTGGAAGCCCTCGCCCAAACTTTGGATGGGGACGTGCTGCTGGTCAACCCGACCTCCTTCCCGCAACGGGCATTGGTCTTCGTCCCAGGCAATGCCCAAGGCTTCGCCCGCGACGGGAAGGCTGTTCCCGTTCAAGCGGCAGACTCTGGCCTGTGGGCCGATGCGGGCGAACTCGCGCCATACAGTGTCGCTGCGCTGAGTGTCACGGATCAAGTTTCAAGTTCTACACCATCCACGGTCGACGGTCCATCGTCCACGGTCGTACTGGAAAATGATTTCATCCGTGCTGAGTTCAATGAAGCAGGCGACCTCATCCGCATCTTCGACAAGCAGGCCCAACGCGAAGTGCTGGCACCCGATGCCGTTGCTAATCAATTCCAACTCTTCGAAGACCGCCCGATGAACTTCGACGCCTGGGACATCGACGCCTATTACGATGACCGCACCTGGCTGGCCGAGCCCGCTTCGTCCATCGCGTGGATCGAGCGCGGTCCGCTGCGCCAGACGGTCGAAATCAAGCGAAATGCTCTGCACAGTGAGATCGTCCAGCGCATTTCGCTGAGTCACCATTCGCCGCGCCTCGACTTCGACACGACCGTCAACTGGATGGAACGCAACACCATGCTCAAGGTGGCCTTCCCCGTGGACGTACTCGCGCCGCAGGCCACGTATGAGATTCAATGGGGCAACGTCCAGCGTCCAACCCATCGCAACACCAGTTGGGACTGGGGCCGCTTCGAGACCTGCGCCCACAAATGGGTGGACCTCTCGGAGGGCGGCTACGGCGTGAGCCTGCTCAACGACTGCAAATACGGACATGACATCCACGACAACGTCATGCGCATCACGCTGCTGCGCTCCCCCACCCTGCCCGACCCGATGGCCGATTTTGGCGAGCATCATTTCACGTACAGTCTGTTGCCGCACCTCGGCGCGTGGAGCGAGGAGACACAGCGCGAGGCGTATTTGCTGAATGATCCGATCATCGTCTTCCGTCCAGACCGTGGACGGAAAACCGTGGACCGTGCGCCTACCGTCTACGGTCTACCGTCTCTGGTTCGCGCCAGCGCGGCCAACGTCATCATCGAAACGGTCAAACGCGCCGAGGATGGGGACGGCGTCATCGTCCGCTTGTATGAAAGCCAGCGCAAACGGGGCCAGGTTCAGGTCCAGTTTGGGCGGGAAGTGGAAGCAGCCTGGGTCACGAATCTGCTCGAAGAGAACGAGTCCGCTTTGAGCGTGGACGGGGATTCGATCCCATTGAATCTGCGGCCCTATCAGATCGTGACGATGCGGGTGCGCTTCCGATGATGACCTCCGAGCAGGAATTCCTCGCCTTCTTGCAGAGTCATGGTTTCGCGTATGAGCGGCTGGAACACCCCGCCGTGTTCACCTGCGCCGAAGCGGACTTGCATCATGCGGGCGTGGAGGCAGTCAGCACCAAGAACCTGTTCCTGTGCGACAAGAAGGCGCGACGCTTCTTCCTGGCCGTAACGGCCTGTGAGAAGACCGTGAAGTTGGATGAGCTGGCCGCGCAGTTGGGCGTCTCGCACGTGCGCTTCGGCTCGGAGGAAAATCTGCTGCGCATGCTGGGCGTGACTCGCGGCTCGGTGACCATGATGGGCCTCGCGAACGATGTAGCACATCAGGTCGAGTTGTGGATCGACGCCGAGATCTGGCAGGGGGAACATTTTTTGAGTCATCCGCTGGTCAACACGGCCACGCTGGTCTTGAGCAAAGCCGAGTTGAGACGCTTCTTTGAGGTGACGGGGCACGCTCCCCACCTCTTCAACAACAAAGGAAACCAAACATGAAAATCGCATTTGCAGGCACGGGCGGAATCAACAAAGTCCACGCGCGCGCGGCACAAAGCCTGGGGCTGGACCTGGTCGCAGCGGTCAACCATCGGCCAGAGTCGATGACCGAGTTCGGCAAAGAGTTCGGCATCCCGCGTCAGTATGAGACGGTCGAGGCCATGCTCAAAGACGGCGGCGTGGATGCACTGGTGGTCAGCACGCCCAATTATCTACACGCGCCGCAGACCATCGCCGCGCTCGAAGCGGGCGTGCATGTCATGGTCGAGAAGCCGATGGCGATGAACGCCCAAGAGGCCGAGCAGATGTGCGCCGCGGCGGACCAATCGGGCAAACTGCTGATGGTGGCGCACTGCTGGCGCTTCCACCCCGAAGTGCAATGGCTGCGGAGTCAGGCTGAAAGACTCGGGCCGATCATCCGCACCAAGGCCTACAGCGTACACGTCAATTGGGGGCCCTCGGGCTGGTTCGCGCAGAAACAATACGCGGGCGGCGGCGCGATGGCCGACATGGGCGTCCACGCGCTGGACACCACCCGCTTCCTGCTCGGTGACCCGCAGCCTGTTTCCGTGTACGCGAAGGTCGGCACCAATTATGGAAAATACGACGTAGACGACACGGGCGTGATCCTGGTCAACTGGGATAACGGCGTGACCTCCTATATCGAGACGGGCTGGTGGCAGCCGCATTCGGACAGCCCCGAGGCGGGCGCGCAACTCTATGGACTGAACGGCTTCGGCGAGGTTTTCCCCACCCGTCTCGAAATGCCGAACGCCGAGGAAAACAGGATCGACCTGATCGAACCCGATGCAACGGTCAAGGAAGCGCATTACTCTCAGCGCATGTACACCGACCAGTTGAAATACTTCGTCGAATGCGTCGAGCGGAATCAAACGCCCGTCCCGGGCGGGCGCGAGGGCTGGACCAACATGAAGGTGGTGGACGCGGCTTACGAGTCTAGCCGCACGGGCAGGGTCGTGGAGATTCAATAGCACATGCGCCTGGCTGTCCTCGCCGACGTTCACGGCAACCTCCCTGCCCTCGAAGCAGCCCTCTCGGAGATCGAGCGGGACGCCGTGGACGGCATCCTCGTGGCAGGCGACATGGTGGCGGGGCCGAACTCCGTCGAGGTGCTTCGACGCCTGCGTGATTTAGGCGCGACAATGATCCGCGGCAACAACGAGAACTACATCCTGCGCTTTTCCAACGGAGATGCGCCTGACTGGCAGCATCACGCCCGTCAATGGGCCTTCATCCGTTGGAACTATCAGCAGATGGATTCCGACTCCCTGACCTTGATCCGCGACCTGCCCGAACAGCGGACTCTCACCTTCGACGGCGCCGACCCGATCCGCATGGTGCACGGCTCGCCGCGCAGCGTCTCGGAGTTGGTGTATCCAGACCAGGACATGTCCCGCCTGGAGACCGCGCTGGAAATGGTGACGGAACCCGTCCTGATCTTCGGTCATACCCACGTCTCCTGGCAATTGCGTCTGGACGGACGGCTGGCCCTCAACCCAGGCTCGGTCTGTGGCACCTTCAACGGGCAGACGGGCGGCAGCTATGCCATCCTCACTTGGGACGGCGCGCGTTGGGACGTTGAACTGCGCGAACTGCACTACGACCTGTCCCTGATCCGCCAGGCCTTCGAGCAGACAGGCCTGCTGGCGGCCAGCGGACCCATTGGCGAATGCTGGCTGCACGACCTCGAATACGGCATCAACACCCTGCCGCGCTTCGTTGACTTCGCTTACGAACAGTCCGCCCAGGCAGGTCACGCCGACCTGCCCTACGTCCCCGACGAAATATGGGATGTGGCTTATGAATTGTTCAAAAGCAAGCTGGCAAATGACAACATCGCAGAATAGAAAGTTTTCAACGTGACCACCATCAAATGGAATTTTTCTGTAGAAGACAAGCCACATGAAGTGGTTCTCAAACGCGGTTCCATTATTCCAAACCCTGAGATTTGGTTGGACGGCCAGATGGTCGAAAAGTGGCACGAATTTTTAGATAAAGAGTCGATTCACAATTTTGACATTGATGGACATCCTGCTGTTTTGGGAATAGCTCTAAGAATGTCGTCCCTCGAATATTTTTTATTGATAGATGGGAAACTGGTGGAAGCAGATGGTAAAGGCAAAAAGCTGTTTGGCAAATCATCCAGCCAATTTCTGGAAACACGCCAAAAATGGATAGACTTGGGAAAAGCCAAGGGCCTTGAATATCGCCCAACATCAAACACAAAACAGCTTGCATACATACATCGCGTAATTGGGCGCATCGATGACTTTCTTGTAATTATCCAAGCAGAAAAAAAACAATTCAGGGATGTAGAACTTTCTGGTTTCTTTTTCTCCCTCAAATACGCGTCCATTGACCCAGAGAGAATCGAAAAGATCAAAAACGACCAAATCATCTCTGAAATCTGCAAAGATTGGCAAATGGGTCTTGACCAGATAAGCCCAACGGGCCTGGTTTTGTTTATGAAGCCAGTGCCGAATGAAGATACAGAAGAAGACGTCTTTGAGGCATTTTCTGATTTCATCAAAGCAATATCCATCCACGTCAGACCAGCGATGGAAGAACGTTGTGAGGGTTCACCCTGCGGATCGTCCATTGGGCAAGACTTGCAGGTCGTCCTGGTGAATGGAATGCCAATAATTCTTTGTCAGGAATATGAAAAGCATATCACTGACATGGGAAAGAAAGCGGAACTGGAATATCACGAAACACCCAGCAACTTATTGAAAGGCACCCTTTATGGAATCGGTGGGATGTTGCTAGGCTCGCTTCCATGGGTGGTCATTCCAGTTATTTTCAACACGGTTTATCCTGTTTTTGCTATATTTCCTCTTGCTGCTACTCAGTTAGCTATGAATTACGCAAAGACAAAGCGTAATTTTGTCAGTTTGTTAATAGCAAGCATGCTAGCCATGGTCGGTTCTATTCTTGGGACTTATCTCAGTCTGATAGCTTTCTGGCTCAGAAACCATAGTTGGATATTTGACCTCGAACAGTTACGTGAACTAACGCAAAGGATTTTGGAGGATTCAAGAATTATGAATGATGCGATCAATTTTTCGTGGCTTATCCTCGGCCTCTTGTTCATCCTCGCAACGTATTACAGACATAAGGAATTAAAACGCCTCTTTCATCCCGAAATAGAAGTTATTCCCTCTTTCAAACTCCATTAACACGTAAAGGATAAACGTATGAAGATCACAGTCATTGGCGGCGGTTCGACGTATACGCCCGAATTAGTCAATGGATTTTTAGCCCGTGTGGAAAGTCTCCCGCTCAAGGAACTCTGGTTGATAGATATCGACCCCGAGCGGCTGGAAGTCGTCGGTGGGTTTGCGCAGCGCATGGTCAAGGCCAAGGGCGAGCCGTTCAAGGTGGTGCTGTCCACGAATCAGCGCGAGGCCATCGCGGGCGCGTCGTATGTCACCACCCAGTTGCGGGTCGGCATGATGCCTGCGCGGCGCGGGGACGAGTACCTCGGTCTGCGCCACGGGTTGATCGGCCAGGAGACCACGGGCGTGGGCGGCATGGCCAAGGCCCTGCGTACTATCCCCGTCATCCTCGGCATTGCAAAGGACATCCGCGAAATGGCACCTGGCGCGCTGCTGGCCAACTTCACCAACCCAGCGGGCCTCGTCACCGAAGCGCTGACCCGCTACGCGGCGGACGTCCCTGCCGTGGGCGTGTGCAATGTAGGCATCACCACCAAGATGGGCATCCTCGAAGAACTGGAGAAGGCCACAGGCTCGCACGTCGACGACAGCCGCGCCGTGCTCAACACGCTCGGCCTCAATCACCTGACCTGGCACCGCGGCTTCACCATCGACGGCGAGGAAATGTGGCCGCTGATCTTCCCCGCCTTCGTCGAGTCGCTCAAGGCAGAGGAGCATCCCGAGTGGGACGTGCGCACCATTGAGACGCTGGGCATGATCCCCAACTACTACCTGCAATATTTCTACTACACTGACAAAAAGTTCGAGGCCCAGAAGAAGTGGCCGCCCTCGCGCGCCGAAGAAGTCATGGCCATCGAGAAGGATTTGCTGCGTGAATACGCCGACCCCGCCCTGACCGAACCGCCCGCCGACCTGATGAAACGTGGTGGCGCGTACTACTCCACGCTGGCCACGCAGTTGATCAACTCGCATTACAACGACCTCGGACAAGTGCATGTGGTCAACACCCGTAACAATGGCGCAGTCAAGGACTGGCCCGCAGACTGGGTGCTGGAACTGCCCGCCAAAGTGGACCGACAGGGAATCCACCCGCTGACGACGGATCCGCTGCCGCCTGCCTGCTTCGGGCTGATCTCGCAGGTCAAGATGTACGAGATCCTCACCGTCGAAGCAGCCGTGCACGGCGACCGCAACGCCCTGTATCAGGCGCTGCTGACTCATCCGCTCGGCCCGAGTGCAGACAAGGTGCAGTCGGTCATGGATGACCTGCTGGAAACAAATAAGCAGTGGCTGCCGCAGTTCAATTAACACAACATTTCGCGCTGAGCGATAATCGAAGCGCTTTCCTACAAACACTCAGTCCTTCGCTCGATGCGAAGACATCATTCCAAAAGGACTTAACATGATTCCCAATCCCTTCCTCGCCAAGCTCGGCTTCTCCGCCAATGACCGTGTCGTGGTCACCCACGCCGATGACGTGGGCATGTGTCAGGCTTCCATTCAGGCCTATGAAGACCTGTTCAAGTTCGGCACGCTGACCTCGGGTGCGGTGATGGTTCCCTGCCCGTGGTTCCCCGCCGCGGCGGACCTTCAACGCCGCATCCCCAACGCGGACTTGGGCGCGCACCTGGTCCTGACCAGCGAGTGGCAATTCTATCGCTGGCGTCCGATCACGGGGCGGTTGACGGAATCCACCCTGGTGGACGACGAAGGCTATTTCCCGCGCACCGACGCCGAGGTCCAGGAAAAGGGCGACCCCGACGAGGCGCTGGTCGAGCTCGAAGCGCAGATCCAGCGCGCGTTGGCCTTCGGCCTCGACCTGACGCACGCCGACATGCACATGGGCGCGGTGGCGCATCCCAAGTTCATCGCGGGCTACATCCAGTTGATCACCCAATACAAACTGCCGCCGCTCATCCCGCACGGCAACCGTGAGACGTATGCCGCCTTCGGCGTGGACGAGGACACCTTCGAGATGGTCAAGGCCATGACCGATTACCTCGAAACGCAGGGCGTGCCCATGCAGGACTTTGCCACAGGCCTGCCGCTGGACGATCCGCGCGACCAGTTGAACGTGGCCAAACGCATGGTCAGCGAGTTGAAGCCTGGCATCACGCACTTCCTGCTGCACCCCTCGGTGGACACACCCGAACTGCGCGCCATCACGCCCGACTGGGAATGCCGCGTGGAAAATTACAAGGTCTTCCTGAGCGACGAGTTTAAGAAGCATCTCGAAAAAGAAGATATTAAATTGATAGGTTATCGCGCTATCCGCGATGCCATGCACAACGTATAATTCACCCAGTCATGAAACACCCCTGACAGGGGGAAACCATTCTCAATGGAGCTGAACATGGAAAAGAACAAACTACCGTTTTCGCGCATTGCACTGTACTCCAGCGCATCAGCGGGACTGAACATCCTGGGCATCACCATCAGCACCTGGCTTCTGTATTTCTACGCGCCCCCGCCCGACTCGGGCCGCCCCACCTACATCCCCGCCGCCATGATGGGCGTGCTGCTGCTCATCGCCAGCATCTGGGACGCGGTCATCGACCCGTTCATCGGCCACTGGAGCGACACCCTGCGCTCACGCTGGGGACGCCGTAAACCGTTCATGGCAATCGCTGCGCCGTTCGTGCTGCTGGGCGCCGTGCTATTGTGGCTGCCGCCCAGCACAAACGACCTTGCACTGAATAGTGTGTACTTTATGATCATCATCCTGATCTACCACACCAGCTTCAGCCTGGTCGGTATTCCGTATGACGCCACCCTGCCCGAGATGGCCCCCGAGACTCATGCCCGCGTGGGCTTGAGCTTCTGGAAGAACGTCTTCGGGATTCTGGGCGTGCTGATCGGTTCGCTGGTGGCGGCTCCGCTCTTCGAGAGCGTGGGGGCCGTGGCCATGGGCGGAATCGTCGGCTGGGTGGGCGTGATGACCATCTACGGTACCCTGTTCGGGCTGGAAGAAACCGACCGTCCCGTGGGCGAGCCGATGAAAGCCATGGAAGGCCTGAAAGCCACCTTCCAGAACCAACAGTTCCTGATCCTGTTCTTTTCCACCCTGTGCGTGCACATCGCCTATCAGATGGTGCTGGCCAACTTCCCCTATTTCATCACGCTGGTGGTGCACGGCACCGAAGGTGAAGTGGGCATTTATCAGGGCGTGCTGATCATCTTCATGGCGCTGACAGGTGTCGCCTGGATGCAGTTCAGCCGTAAGCACAGCCAGAAGACCCTGCTCAACATCAGCCTGATCATGCTGGGCGTGGCCTTTGCGTTCGGCTTCTTCGTTGGCAGGCTGCCTGTCATTCCGTTGCTGGTGCAGGTCTATGCGTTGATCGCGCTGATCGGCGCATCGCTGGGCGGTTACCTGATCCTGATCTATGCCATGATGGGCAATATGGTCGACTACGACGAGATGCTGACCAAGCGCCGCCGCGAGGCCATCTACTACGGGACGTTTTCCTTCGCCATCGGCCTGGGCACTGCAATCGGGACCCTGATCCTGCCTCTGCTGCTGGAGAATTTCGGTTTCACCCAGGCCAATCCGCTCGGCGTGCAACTGGCATTCCCCGTCATGGCCCTGTTCGTCTTTGCTGGATACTTCATGTTCCAGAAGTATCGCGTGGGTGACACGCCCGAAGAGACTCGCCAGAACCTGAACCTGCCGCTCGAGGTCGTCGATGATGACTGACGCCAGCTTGCGCGCTGGCGTGGCGCGCAGCCTCATCACCCCGCCAAAAGGCATTTACCTCATCGGCTACGGTGACCGCATCAAGGGCAACGTCGGTGTACACGATGAGTTGACCGCCACCGCCCTGGTCCTCGACGACGGTTCGACCCGTCTGGCGGTGGTGGCGCTGGACATGCTGACCATCAACGAATTCACCGTGGACCGCGTCCGCGAACGCCTGGCAGGGACCGAGGTGCTGCTGTGCTGCTCGCACACGCACTCGGGCCCCATCGCCTACGCCGACAAAAAATCCTCGCGGCTGAATCGCACCTACATCGACCTGCTGGTCGAACGCATCGTGGATGCGGTGCAGCAGGCGGCGTCAAATCTCCAACCCGCGCGTCTGGAATATTCCCTGGGCGAAGGCTCGGTGGGAATCAACCGCCGCGAACGCCTGCCCGATGGCCGCATGGAGATCGGACGCAATCCCGACGGTCCGCGTGATAAGTCGGTGCAGGTCTTGAGCGTGATGACGGAAGCTGGTCGATTGGCGACCGTCGTCAACTACGCCTGTCACGGCACCGTGCTTGGACCCGATAATCTGCTGACCTCCGCCGACTGGATCGGCGTGATGCGCCAGAAAGTGGAGTCCGAGTTGGGCGGGCTGGCGCTCTTTTTACAGGGCGCCACCGCCAACATCAACCCCGACATGTACTGGGGCGACTCGCAGGTTTTCGAAAAGGTGACGGAACAGGGCCTGAGCGTGGCCGACTCCGTTTTGGCGGCGGTCCGCAGCGGGTCCGAGGAGATGAAGAGCACGCCCATCCGCGTGGAGCGCACGCAGGCCTGGATGCCGACCGAGACGCAGGCCGCCACTTCCCATCCGCCCAAGAATTACACTGCGCCCTTGCTGGCCATGGCGCATCTGCCTGGCTTCATGGCGGTCTTCGCCGACATGCTGCTCGATCAGCGCTACCCGTGGAAACCCGTCATCGTGGCTAAGAATGGATTCTGGTCGGTGCCGATGCGCGTCAGCGCGGTCCAAATCGGTGAGCTGGCGCTGGTTACCTTCGGCGCCGAGACCTTCACCGAGATCGGCATGAAGCTCAAGGCGGCATCGCCCGCCAGGCGCACACTATTTGCCAGCATCACCGACGGCAGCATCAGCTATCTGCACACCGCCGAGTCACACGCCGAGGGCGGTTACGAAGTGGATGTGGCTCCGCTGGCCTATCGCTACCCAGGCCGCTTTCAGGCTCAATGCGAACAGATCGCGCTCGACAGCGCCCAGGACATGCTAAAGAAACTGTGGAGTTGAGATGACCTCCGAAGGCGCCACCAACACCAGGACCCGCATGATGTACTCCCTGATGAGTTTGGGAGTTGCGCCCCCCGTCGAGACCATCTCAGCCTTCGCCCTGTACTACATCGTGGATGTGAAGAACCTGCCCGCCACCTGGTTCGCGAGCTTCTGGTTCTTCTACACCATCTACAACGCGCTGAACAACCCCGCGCTGGGATACGCCTCCGACCGGACGCGTTCGCGTTGGGGCCGCCGCCGACCATACATCCTGTTCGGCGGCCTGCCCTATGCGTTGACCTTCGCCCTGATCTTCACCACGCCCTTCGACGGGAAGACCAATCCCATCGGGCTGCTGATCTACTTCGGCATCTTCATCGTCATCTGGGAAGGTCTATACACGGCGCTGGCCACAGGCTATTACGGACTGCTGCCCGAGATGTTCGGCACCTACGAAGAACGCACCGACGTGGCTGCGCGCATGAACATCTTCCAGGTCATCGCGCTGATCCTGGCCTCGGTGGTGCCGCCGCTATTGTGGAACTCTATCGGCTGGGCGGGCATGGCCATCTCGCTGGCGGTCATCTCGGTCGTGCCGATGTATATCGGCTACTCGTCGCTGTTCGAGCGCGCGGACCTGAAGACCGACACTAGCTTCCCATTCTGGCAGGCGCTCAAGTCCACGTTCGTCAACCGCAGTTACCTGACCGCCACGGGCGCGCAGGCCATGCGTTTCGTGGCAACGGGCACGCTGCAAATGGGCATGCCTTTCTATTTGAAATACAGCCTCAAGGTCAGCGACAGCATGTTCAGTGTGATCTTCGGCATTGCCTTCGCGGTGGCCATGCTCTCGCTGTATCCGTGGCGCAACTGGGTCGCCAACAAACTCGACTCACGCCGCACCCTGATGCTGGCCAACCTGATTATGATCTTCGGCGTCGTCCCGCTTGGGTTCAGCCCATCGCTGCCTTTTACGCTGGTGACGGCCGTCATCATCGGCATTGGCCTGGGCGGCCTGATCCTGATCGGCGACGTGATCATGGCCGAGGTCATCGACGAGGATGAGATCAAGACGGGGCATCAGCGCGCGGGCATGTTCTTCGGGATGAGCGGCTTCGTCATCACCCTGAGCGGACTGCTGGTCTCGTCGGTCTTCGGGCTGGTCATGCCTGCCTTCGGCTACGACACCCTGCTCGATGTCCAGCCCGCCTCGGTGGACATGGGCTTCCGCATCTTCCTGACCGCGCCCACCTCGATTGGCTTTTTGCTGGCCATCTTCCTGTTGTGGCTGTATCCGATTCATGGTCCATACCTGCAAAGCATCCGTGACACGCTGGCCAGGAAACATGCAGCGACAGGCAAGTAATTTTTTCAAGGCATAACTCATGAAATATTTTCTGGGAATCGACGTCGGCTCCTCCAAGACACACGCCATCATCGCCGATGAGAGCGGATGCTGCGTCGGCTTTGGCAAGGCCTGGGGCGGAAATCATCAGGGCGTGGGCTATGACGGGCTGGAGAACGTGTTGCGCGAATCGTTCGGCGGGGCCTGCGAAATGGCGGGCGTGGATGCGGCCGATATCGTGGGAGCAGGCTTCGGCGTGGCGGGCTACGACTTCCCGTCTGACCGTGAGCAGCACCTGCAAGCCATCGCCGCGCTCGGGCTAACCTGCCCGCTGGAGGTCGTCAACGACGGCATGAACGGCCTGCTGGCGGGCGCGGCGCGCGGCGTGGGAGTCAACGTCACGGCGGGTTCGTCCAACAATTGCCGCGGGCGCAACGTGCAGGGCCTGGAAGGGCGCATCGTCGGCAACGGGCCGACCTTCGGCGAATACGGCGGCGCGATGGAGATCACGCTGCGCGCGCTGCAAATGGTCAACTACGCGTGGATCCGCCGCATCCCCCCCACCGCGCTGACGGCTGTCCTGCTTGAAGCCACAGGCGCAAAAGGCGAAGCCGACCTGATGGAAGGTCTTTCGAACTCGCAATATCATCTCTTCCCGTTCACTGCGGTGAAGGTCATCGAAGCCGCGCAAAACGGCGACGTCGCCGCGCAGGAGATCATCCACTGGGCGGGCGAGGAACTCGGCTGGCTGGCCGTCTCGGTGGCGCGTCAGATCGGCATGCAAAACGACGAACTGGAAATCATCCAATCGGGCAGCGTCTTCGAGGCGGGTGAAGCCATCACCGAGCCGATGCGCGCCATCGTCATGCAGCATCTGCCGAAAGCCAGACTCATTCGCCTCGACGGCCCACCCGTGGTCGGGGCGGTCATCCTCGGCATGGAACAGGCTGGCTTCGACGGCTATGCCGTCCGCGACGAGATGGTCCGTACTGCGAAGGAATTGGTCAAATGAACGTTGGATATGCGCAAGCCGTCATCACCCCTAGTCTGGATAAAACCGTCTTCATGGCGGGCTTCGGTCAAAACCGCCGTGCTGAAACCATCCACGACGACCTGTACGTGCGCTCGCTCGCGCTTCAAAGTGAGTCGACCACCCTCGTGCTGACCGCGCTCGATCTGATCGGCTTCTTCCGCCGCGACGTGCAGGAAGTCATGCAGCGCGTCCACCAAACCCATCCGCAGGTGCAGATGCTAATCGCCTCGGTCCACCCGCACCACGGTCCCGACACGATGGGAATCTGGGGTCCCGACATGCGCACCCGCGGCGTGGATGAGGACTATATGCGCGGCCTCAAGGAGAAGATCGTCGCCGCCATCCTGGCCTCCCTCGCGGACCTCCAGCCTGCCGCCGTCAAAATGACCTCCGTCCACGTCCCCGGCTTGGTGAAGAACAATCGGGATCCCGAGATCCTGGATGATGAATTGACCCTGGCGCAATTCGTCGGTCGAGATGATTTACCCTTCGTCAGCCTGTTCGACTTCCCCTGCCACCCCGAGGTGCTGTGGGAGCACAATCCGCACATCACCGCTGACTACGTCGGCTATCTGCGCGACGAGGTCCAGCGGCAGACGGGCGCGCCGTGCATCTTCTTCGCGGGCGACCTGGGCGGCATGATGACCCCCGACGTAAAGGATCATTCCTTCGCGGAGGCCGAGTTCATGGGCAAAAAGTTGGCCGAGGAAGGCGTGAAGGCGCTGGGCCAGGTACAACCCACGCAGGTGAAGGAAATCGGCCTTCAGAAGAGAGACATCCAGGCCAGGATGACCAATCCGCTCTACAAGATGGCCTTCCTCTTCAAGACCCTGCCCGATGCGCGGAACCAGCGGGGCGAGATCGAGAGCGAGGTCAACCTGGTCAAGATCGGCGGATTGTGGCTGGCGGCTGTCCCCGGTGAGTTGCTGCCCAAGCTGGGGATGCAGCTCAAGGCGCAGATGAAGGCCGCTGGCGCACAGGTCACAGGCGTGATCGGGCTGGCCAACGACGAACTCGGTTACATCCTGCCCGTCGAAGATTTCAAGTTTCCACTCAACCCCTTCAAGCCTGGGGCACATTACGAAGAGACCAACTCCATCGGAAAAGGCATTGCGCCCGCCGTGATGGAAGGACTGTCCGCATTACTGAAATAACCTGCATCGCAGAGACGCAGAGGAAGCAAAGTTAAAAAATGCTCTTCTCGGCGTCCTCCGTTCCTCTGCGGTGAACAAACCCACAAGGAGAATCAACCATGTCCGAACTTGCGATCCTAGGCGGACCCAAGACCCGCACCGAACCATATCCGCAATGGCCCGTGTGGGACGAGCGCGACCTGCAAGCCGTGATGGATGTGGTCCGCTCGGGGCGCTGGGGCGGATTCCCCTACCCCGGGCCGAAGACCGCCGAGCTGGCAAAGAAATTCGCCGAGATGCAAGGCGGCGGCTACGCGGTGCCGATGGTCAACGGCACCATCACCATGGAAGTGGCCCTGCGCGCCGCGGGCATCGGCTGGGGTGACGAGGTCATCGTGCCCGCCTACACCTTCCAGGCCACGGCTTCCGCGCCGATGGGCGCAGGCGCCATCCCCGTCATCGTGGATGTGGACCCCAACACCTTTTGTCTCGACCCGCAGGCCGCCGAAAAAGCCATCACCTCCAAAACGAAAGCCATCATCCCCGTCCATCTCGGGCACCAAATGGCCGACATGGATGTCATCCTGGCATTGGCCGAAAAGTACAACCTGATCGTGATCGAAGACTGCGCTCATGCGCACGGCGCCAAATGGCGCGGACGCGGCGCGGGCACCCTCGGTCATTTTGGATCGTTCAGCCTGCAATCCTCCAAGACGCTGACTTCGGGCGAGGGCGGAATCCTGCTCTGCCGCTCGGCGGAACATGCCGCTCTGGCCGCGTCCATCATTGACTGCGGGCGTCCGCACGCCCTGGGCGGCGGCCCCGAAGACCCAGGTGGACTCTCGATACAGGGTGGGAACTTCCGCCTGAGCGAGTTGCAAGCCGCGTTGGCGTTGATCGGCATCGAGCGTTTCCCCGATCAAGCCAGACAGCGCGAAGAGATGGCCGCCTACATGGACGAGTCGCTGAGCGAGGTCAAGGGTGTGCGCGTCCTGAAACGCGACGAACGTCACACCACGCGCTCGTTCTACCGCTACGTCTTCGCCATTGACCCGCAGGAATTCGGTCTGGAGCATGACGCGTTATGCACCGCCCTCGAAGCCGAAGGCGTGGATTGCTGGGTTGGCTACGAGGCCATGCACAACTATGAGCTGTTCCAGCCGCAGCGCTCGAAGCTGGCCGTGCCCAACGCTTTTCCCGAATACTCCAACTTCAAGGATATGCACCTGCCCGCAGCCACCCGTGCCTGTGAGCACGAGGCCGTCTGGCTGAACGAGGCCATCTTCCGCGCGGGACCCCAAGGCGTGGATGACGCCGTTGCGGCCATCAAGAAGATTCAGCGCAATGCAGGGGAGTTGAAGAAGTAAGCTGTCCCCATAAAAAGAAAGTGACGGTCACCTTTGAGGTGACCGTCACTTTTATAATGCCGCTACAAATTCTCCGGCTGTGGCGAAGCGACTGGCAGGCTCCTTGGCCATCGCCTTCTGGATGGCCCGCGCCGTATCTTGCGAGAAGGCGGGCGCCGCCTCGCGGATGTCGGGTGCGGGGGCGGTCATGTGGGCCAGGAGCAACGCGCCAGGCGAATTGCGTTTGAAAGGCAGCGCGCCCGTCAACATCTGATAAGCCATCACGCCCAGGGCGTAGATGTCCGCGCGGCCGTCCAGTTGACCCGTGGCCTGAATCTGCTCGGGGGCGATGTAATCGAAGGTGCCGATCACCGCCGACTCGGTGATGTTGGTCATCGCCGTCGGCATCTTGACGATGCCAAAATCGGTCAACACCGCACGCAACGTCCCACGGCTGGAATCCAGCATCACATTGGACGGTTTGATGTCGCGATGCACCAGCCCTGCCGCGTGGGCGTAATCCAGCGCCTCGGCAATGTTCATCAGGATGGGTCGGGCTACGTCCATGTCCATCCTGCCACCCTGGCGCAACGCATTCGACAGGCTCAAGCCGTTTAGATATTCCATCACCATGAAATACAGGTTATTCTCGATGCCGTAATCGTACAGGCGCACGATGTTGGGATGCTCCAGGCCTGCCAACGCCTGCGCCTCCCGCTGAAAGCGCTTGCGGAACTGTTCGTCCTCGGCCAGGTTCGAGAGCAGCACCTTGATCGCCACCTCCCGCCCGTGGGTGGTATCTTCCGCGCGATAGACCTCGGCCATGCCGCCCTTGCCGATCAGCGAAAGGTTGCTGTAATTGGAAAAGAGCGTCGGCGCCGACAGGGTGGTATCGGTGTCGCCGCTGCCCCTCTTGCGCGGCCCGACGGGCGTCTTGAGGTAGTCGATGTGGATGTGATAAATGAAGCGGTCCACAAAACGCTGGAGGAATTTGCGGGTCGGCTGGAACAACGCCCCCGCGGCGACGGCGGACACCGTCAAAGCCAGCGCGGACTGCTGTCCCCCCATCACCGCCGACCATAGGGCGTTGACCAGCAGCAGCACGAATCCGAAGACGGTCACCAGCGCCGCCGTCAGCGCGCCATAGACCAGGGCGCGGTTGATGACCAGGTCCACGTCGAAGAGGCGATAACGGGCAATGGCAATGGTCAGCGCAAGCGGGAAGAGCAGGAACAGCCCGATGCTGAGGAAACGCATCACCACCAGGAAGGCGATCCCTGCGGACGTGGTCTGGTCCTGCAAAGACGGAAAGAGCAGGTATCCCCCGTTGAACAGGATGAACCAGGCCAGCGGTCCCATCATCCCGATGAACACCATGCGGATATGCTGGCGCTGGCTCGACGTGGCCGCATTGTGATAGCGCAAGACCATCACAACCACCGTCCCCAAATACCAGAACAGCGACACCATCAAGAAGAGGGGCAGGTTGACAAACTCTCGGCCGATGGGCGAGCCCGGCCAGTAGAAAACAATCATGGTCAGGAACAGCAACGGGGTCAGGTATTTCAGCCAACGCGGATTGAAGCGCCCATCGGGGTACAGCCATCCCAACAGGACGATGCTGGCTTGTCCCGCCATCAGGATCGGGCTGGCCAAAGTCCCGAACTTCTCGCTGGCGGCCAGGTTATTCCCAATGGTAGTCACGCTGATACCGAAGGTCATAATCATGATCGAGAGGAAGATGGCAAACCAGTCGTCAGAACGGCGGATGAAGAGCATGACCGCCAGCCCGAAATAGCCAAGTAAAATGTAAATATCGCTGACGATGTCGATGGCGGAGAAGGTGAGCAGGTTCAGCCCCACCCGCGCGATCTGGCGCAGGAGGTTGGTGTGAACTGCGTCTATAAGCGAAAGCCCGGCAGCAAACGTGTACAGGATATACACGACCACCAATACCCAGGCGGCCTGCAACGCGAATCGCAGCATGGGGCGATCCTTGAGCGAGGTATGAGTGGAGGTGGAGGGTGTGACGGGCTTCGAGGTAATCATGCAAAGTCAAGTATAAAGGATTGTGAAATCTGGAACCTTACGCTCTAATTACGAATCAATTCCCTTAAAGGTTGCGGATAAATCGATGCGCCGATAAGGGGATTATCTCGTTCACAATGCCATACCAAAACAAAAGACTCCCTCGGGTTGGGAGTCTTTTCTTACCTTCTGTCGGGGTGCCGAGATTTGAACTCGGGACCTCACGGACCCGAACCGTGCGCTCTACCGGTCTGAGCCACACCCCGATAGCGGACGCGATTATATACCAATAATCGATACTTTGGCAAGCCTGATTTCCATCATGTGTCATCCTCCCGAAGGACATCGGGACGATGTGAGCGTAGCGGAGGATCTCTGCTACAACGAATGAGATCCTCACCTGCACTGCACCTGCGGTTTGTACAGGTGCAAGTGTCGGTCGCGGAGAGCGCACTCCCTCAGGATGACACGAATTTTTACGGATTCAGCCAGACCTCGCGCGTGTACACGTAGATCGGCGCATTCAACACAGGATCCATCTGGCGGATGGAGAGCAGGGCCAGGGTCCGTTCGGTGACCTTGAAGGGTATGGTCGTCGAGAATTCCTGCGGGTCGACCCCGTTGAAGTTCAACACGCGCAGACCCGTGACCTTGCCATCAGGCAGAATCAGTTCAAGGAAGACAGGCTCGGTATTGAACGGCCAGTAGGTTCCTGTGACGGCCAACTCCCCGTCGATGGCTTCGGCCCCATTCATGGGCGCGAAAAAGACCGCGCGTTCGTAGATCATGTTGCCCGCGGGGGTCGGCTCGGTGACACCGGAGGACATCAACACCAGCGGCAGGGAGTTGAGCGCGCGCATACGTCCCTGCTTGTCGCGGGTGCTGATCTGTAACAGGCCCGTCTCGGCGGCGGCGCGAATCTCGAAGGGAATCTTGTAAACCTTGTACACACCCGAAAGCAGGCGGCTCATGCGGTCCACAACGCGGCCCAACAGACGGCCATCCTCGCCATATAGGTCCGTCTGGACCACCTCACTCTCGCCTGCCACGATCAGCAATTGAGTTTGCAGCGGCGAGACGTAATGCGACATCGGCCCGGGCGAGAGGAATTGAATCTGCGCCAGTGGGATGTTCGGCTGCGGGGTAAAGGTCAACGTGGGAGGCGGCGTGGGCGAGGCAGGCGTCAGCGTGGGGACGGCGGTTTCGGGGACCGGCGTGGGCGTGAATCCCTCCGCGGTGGCCGTGGAGGCGGCGTTCGCTGTCAGCGCAATAATGGTCGGGACGAGTTCTTCAGGCAACAGCGTGGGAGCGGCCGTTGGCGCGCAACCAGCCAGAAGCCCGACGAGAGAGAACAGGATGAGTATCTTTCGGAGCATGGGGCCGTTTATATCACACAAGTCCAACAAGTCAGGTCGACTTGTTGGACTTGTTATAGGTTTGTCGTTGCGAGGGCGTTGGCCCGAGGCAATCTCCTACAGTCCGTACACTTCGCTATATTTCTTCGTCAGGTAGCGGACGTACGCAGCGGAGTCGATCTTCGAACCCGTGATCTTTTGGACCAAATCCTGCGGGTCAAACTTGCGGCCGTGGACGTGCAGGTTGGTGCGCAACCAGCCGAGCAGCGAGTCGAACTTGCCCTTGCGGATCTCGTCATCCAGATGGGGCAGATCCTTGTTGATCTTCTCCCACAACTGGGCCGAGACGATATTGCCGAGTGCGTAGGTCGAGAAATAGCCGATGGCGCCTCCCGACCAGTGCATATCCTGGAGCACGCCCTGCGCGTCATTGGCAGGCGTGATGCCGAGATAATCGTTCATCTTGGCGTTCCAGACCTCGGGCAAATCCTTGACCTCGATGCTGCCTTCAACCATGCCGATCTCCAATTCGAGGCGCAGCATGATGTGCATGTTGTAGGTGGCCTCATCCGCATTGACGCGGATGAAGGACGGCTCGACCTTGTTGATGGCCTTGTAGAAAGCCTTGAGGCCCACGCCGTCGAGCTGGGCGGGGAAGAGTTTCTTGAACTGCGGGTAGAAGTGCTCCCAGAAGGCGAAGGAGCGCCCGACCAGGTTTTCCCACATGCGCGACTGCGACTCGTGGATAGCCAGCGAAGCGCCGCCCATCAGCGGGGTGCGGTCGAATTCCTGTTTGGAACCCAGCTCGTAGAGCGCGTGACCCGTCTCGTGCATGGTGCTGAACAGCATGGCGGTCGGGTTTTCCTTCTCGAAGCGGGTCGTGATGCGCACATCGTTGACGCTGAAGGTGGTGCAGAACGGATGCGGCGCGCGGTCCTGGCGGCCCTTGGTCCAGTCGTAGCCGAACTGGGTCGCAATGCCCACGCTGAAGGCATCCATCTTCTTTTCGTTGTATTTGCCATACAGGAAATCGTCCTTCACCTGTTTCGCAGCGGCAATCTGCTGGAGCAGCTTGACCTGTTTCGGGCGCAGGTTCTCGAAAATGACCTTGACGTCGGCAGTCTTCATGCCAGGTTCGAAGTCATCCAACAGGGTATCGTAGGGATGCTCGGCAGGCGGGAAGAAGGAGACGTAGCGTTTCGTCAGTTCCACCACCTTCTCAAGGTGCGGGCGGAAGATGGAGAAATCCGATTTCTGGCGGGCTTCCATCCAGGCGTCGAAGGCCTTGGTGGTGACAATCGCCGACTCAACTACGAACTCAGGCGGGACGAGTTTGGCCTTCTCGTAATCGCGGGCCGTGACGCGGATCAGGGCCGCATCATCATCGGCCAGGTCCACGCCTGCGAACTCGGCCTTGAGGTCTTCGAGCAACTGGCCGACCTCGTCAGAGGTGAACTTGATCTGCGCCAGTTTGCCCAGCGTGCCAAGCTGATGTCCGCGGGCATCAGAACCGCCCTGCGGCATGTAGGTCTGCTGGTCCCAGCCGAGGACGGCGCCCGCATTGCGCAAGTCGGCCACCTCACCCAGAATCTCTTTCAGTTGGTTCAGTTTTTCGCTCATGGGTCTCCTAGTAGATGGAAAGATCACGAACAGTGTTTTGATTTTATCGTACTCAAGAACAGTTTACACCCTACTTTGGAAGGGTATAAAAAAAGCAGGTCGCGCCTGGAGCGTGACCTGCCTGTCTTTACTCGTATCGCAGCGCCTCGACAGGTTCGAGGCCTGCCGCGCGATTGGCGGGATAGATGCCGAAGAACAAGCCGACCGCCGCCGAGAAGAGCGTAGCCAGTAAAACGGAATCCAGCCCGACGCGGGGGTTGAAGACCGTCCCCGTGGCGGCCGCCACCTTCCCGACGATGAAGGCAATCAGCCATCCCAGGCCGATTCCGATCAGGCCGCCGATGAGACTCAGCAGCGAGGACTCGGTCAGGAACTGGATCAGGATGTCGCGCTTGCGCGCGCCGAGCGCCTTGCGCAGACCGATCTCACGCGTGCGTTCGGTGACCGAGACCAGCATGATGTTCATGATGCCGATACCGCCCACCAACAACGAGATGGCCGCGATGCCTCCCAGGAAGATGGTCAGCACGCCCGTGATGGACGCCGCCGTCGAGAGGAAATCCTGCTGGCTGAAGACGGTGAAATCGTCCGCGCCGATCTCGGTGCGATGACGCTGGCGCAGGATGTCGGAAATCTCCTGCGTGGCCTGGGGCACCGCCTCTGCGCTGACAGCCTGCACGAAAATCACGTCCACCTGATCGGCATTGGCGCGATGGACCAGGCGGGTTTGCGCGCTGGTCAACGGGATGATGATCACATCGTCCTGGCTACCGAAGGAACCGCCGCCCTTCGACTCCAACACGCCGATGATGCGGAAGGGTTGGCCCGCGATGCGGATGGTCTCACCCGTCAGGCCCTCGCGCCGACCGAAGAGTTTGTCCGCCGTATCGGGACCGATCAACGCCACGGAGGCCCGCCCCAGGATGTTTTCCTCGGTCAGAAGCTCGCCCTCGGTCACGTTCAAATTTCGAACGGGAAAATAGGAAGGCAGCGCACCCGTGATGGTGGTTGTGGTCGTCTCGCCGCCATAGGAAACTTCGGCATCGGTTTGCAACACGGGCGAGACCGCCGCTACCGAAGGCGCCGCAAAAGGATCGGCCAGCGCGTCGGCATCCTGCAAGGTCAACGGTTTGACGTTGCGGATGGAGTTGTCCGAGCCGCCGCGAAAGACAAATAGCAAATTGGTGCCGATGCCGCTGATCGAGCCTGTGATACTGTCCTGCGCGCCGTTACCGACGGCCAGCATGGCGATCACCGCCGCCACGCCGATGACGATGCCCAGCACCGTCAAACCCGAGCGCAGCTTATTGGACATGATGCTTTCCAGGGCTTCGATGATGGTCTGTGTGAAATTCATGCCGCCTCCAAAAGACCGTCCCGCAAACGGATGACGCGTTGGGTCTGGTCGGCGATACTCGGATCGTGCGTGACGATAATCAGGGTCGTACCGCGTTCCTTGTTCAGGTTCAGCAGCAGGGCCATGATCTCCTTGCCCACGCGGCTGTCGAGGTTGCCCGTCGGCTCGTCGGCCATGATGATGGCGGGATCGTTGACGATGGCGCGGGCAATCGCCACACGCTGTTGTTGTCCGCCCGAGAGTTCGGTGGGACGATGGTTCATGCGCTGTTCGAGGCCCACGGCACGCAGGGCGGCCTCCGCCTTGGCGCGACGTCCTTCCATGAAGCCCGCGTAACGCAGGGGCAGTTCCACATTGAAGGTGGCAGTCTGGCGCGAGAGCAGGTTGAAACTCTGGAACACGAAGCCAACCTTGCGATTACGCACGCTGGCCAACTGGTCGTCGTTCATCTGCGCCACCGACTCTCCGTCGAGGAAGTATTCTCCCGAGGTGGGGCGGTCGAGGCAGCCGAGCGTGTTCATGATTGTGGATTTGCCCGAGCCCGAGGGCCCCATGATGGAGACCACCTCCCCGCGCTGGATGGCGAAGGACACGCCCCGCAGAGCCTGCACCTCCACTTCGCCCATCTTGTAGGTCTTGGTCAGTTCACGGACTTCGATGACGTTATCAGCAGCCATTAGAACGGGCCTCCACCGCCGCCCGGTCCCCCCGGGCCGAAGGTGGTCGGCGGATTCAGGATGATCAGGTCACCTTCCTTCAGATCGCCGTCGGCCAGCGCGCTGTAATTATCGGAGGATTGCCCGAGGCGGATACTCACCGTTACAGGCAGTCCATTGCGTAGAACGTACACCACACGTTTGTTATCCACCACGCGGACCGCGCGGTTGGGGACCATCAACACATCCTTCAACTCGGTGACGACGATGTTGATGCCTGCCGTCATGCCAGGCTTGACGGCGGGATCGGGATCAGTCAGTTCGACCGTGACGTCGAAACTGACCACGCCCTGCACGGAGTTACCCGCCTGGCCGACTTCCACCACCTTGCCGTTGTAGGTTTTGTTCAGGATGGCGTCGAAAGTGAGCGTCACTTGCTGCCCCACCGAGACGGAGTTGATGTCCACCTCGGAGATCTGTACGTCCACCAGGAAATGCGAGAGGTCGTCCACGCGAAAGGCAGTCGTGCCCGCGCTGACTTGATCCCCGGACAGGGGCTCAGCCTGGGTGACGGTACCCGCAAAGGGGGCAGCGATGCGGGCCATGTTGAGGGTGGCCTGGGCGGCATCCACACGCGCCTGAGCCGCCGCCACATCCGCCGAATTGGGACCATCCTTCAGACGGTCATATTCACGCTGGGCATCGTCGAGCTTCGCCTTCTTGAGCGCCATGTCCTCATCGGCCTTGGCGATGGTCTCGACATCGGCATAGCCCTTGTAATATTTGACCTGGGGAATCCTGCGGCCCGCGATGAAGATATAGGTCACCTTTTTCAGGTCGATCTTATCGTTAAGTGACTTACGGTAAGACTCGGCAGTATCGTAATCGTCCTGGGCCTTGCGCAGGTTGATGGCAGCCTGTGCGCGGGCCGTGTCAGAGGCAAGCAGGTCGTCCAGCGTCTGTTGGGCGTTGATCATGTCTGCTTCGGCCGCGATGATGCTTTGCGGCAGGGAAATTTTCTGCAGGTTGGCCAACACCTGGTCCTGCTGGACCTGGTCGCCCACCTTCACGTTGACCTTTTCCACAGTGCCATTGGTTTCCCAAGTAAGGACCGCGCTCTGCTGGGCACGGACGGTGCCCGTCGCACCGACAGTAGCGGTCAATGTCCCGCGTTTCAGTTTTTCGGTCGTGTACTGCGTGTCGGTGTTCCCGCTGCCGCGTCCAAAGATCATATACGCCACAACTACGACCACTGCCGCGACCACGCCGAGGACAATCCACGTCTTGCGGCCGATTTTCGAAAGTCTTTCCTTCATGGTGCCATCCTTGAACAAAGTATGAAATTCCACGCCAGGGATACTGTCAACTCCATCCGCGCCCTTCTTACAGAGGACGCCAACCAGCGGCTGGCAGTCGAGAGCATGAAAGCATTTGTGGATTTTAACGCAAATGTATAAGAAAGAAATAAGATACGTATAAATACGGCGAAATGGGCGGACGGTTTCTTGTTCATCCTAAAATTGTGACGATTGTCGTCAACATTGGTGACATTAAAGCCATAGAGCATTTATTTGGTCTTGGGTATCATCATAATCAAGGTTATTAGTAGAGCCAACCAAGATGGACTTAAGTCCACCGCCCAAGGATTAGCACGAATCTGGCAGGAGCTTTTGTAAGCGTAATTTATCGTTCGGAGGCGTCGTCATGCAGGCTGTCCCCAGTGAATTTCTAGCAATTGACCGAAAGGAGAGGGTAAATCGTCCTTTCTTTGATCTCGACTTGCGCCCCGCCGAGGAGCGCATGTGCGATTTCGATGACGTGGTCATCTCTTTTGACGCGGAACGGGCCATGGTCGAGGCTGCGCGTTGCATCCATTGTCCCGACCCCGCCCCGTGCATGGTCGCCTGTCCCCCGCACAATGACATCCCCTCGGCCATGTGGTTGATCGAGCAGGGCCGTTTCGACGAAGCCGCCGAGATCTACCATAAGACCAGTTCCCTGCCAGAGATCTGCGGACGCGTCTGCCCGCACGAGGTGCTCTGCCAGGGCTCCTGTGTCTTGAACAAGCACCACGCCCCCGTCCTGACGGGCGAACTCGAAACCTTCGCCGTGGATTATCAGCGGCGCGTTTCGGGCTATGTCATCCCGCTGGGGATTCCTACGGGGAAGAAGGTGGCCGTCATCGGCGCGGGACCCGCAGGGCTGGGCTGCGCCGAAGTGTTGGTCCGCAAGGGATACGAGGTCACCATCTTCGAGTCCAAACCCGGGCCGGGCGGTCTGCTCGTGTACGGCATCCCAAACTTCAAACTCCCCAAGGACGTATGGTCCGAGAAATGGGAAGAATTCGAGCGTGCGGGCGTCAAATTTTCTCCCAACACTTACATCGGCAAGGACAAGATCATCGATGGCTTGTTCGAAGAAGGCTTCGAGGCGGTTTTCATCGGCGTCGGCTCCGAGGTGGACGCCAAGATGGAAGACACCCCAGGCACCGACCTGCCGGGCGTCTACGAGGCCACCGACTTCCTGATCCGTGGCAATGTGGAGCACGACCTGTTACCTGAGAACATGCGCAGACCGCTTGAACTCGGCCGCCGCGTGGTAGTCATCGGCGGCGGCGACACGGCCTCCGACTGTCTGCGCACCGCCCTGCGCCTCGGCGCGGAAGAGGTCACCTGTCTTTATCGCCGTACCGAGAAGGAAATGCCGGGCGGCAAGAAGGATCGCAAGATGGCCCGCGAGGAAGGCGCCAAGTACCGCTTCCTGACCCAGCCGGTCAAGTTCATCGCCGGGGCTGACGGCAAGCTGGCCGCCGTCGAGTGCATCGAGATGCGCCTGGGTGAACCCGATGCCAAGGGCCGCCGCAAGCCTGTCCCCGTGGAAGGCTCGAACTTCAGCGTGGCCTGCGACACGGCCATCCTGGCCCTCGGCTACTGGCCCGACCCGATCCTCGGCAAGACCACCCCCAACCTGGATGTCCATGACTGGGGCCTGATCACCGCCGACAAGAAAACGGGATCCACCTCCCGCCCCGGTGTGTTCTCCGGTGGTGACTGCGTCACGGGACCCGACCTGGTGGTCACCGCCATGGTGGCGGGTCGCAAAGCCGCCGAATCCATTGACGCATATTTGAAAAGCAAGGGATCATAATTTGAGAAAGGCTTGTCCCTAAAAAGACAAGTAACCTGTTGTGAGGGCAGGTGCATCGGGGCGTGGCCTAGGCTGCGCCCCGATTCGTTTTTCAAGGCATGACCCAGGTAGCATTACAAAAATGTAAAGTAGCGGGTAGAATAGTCGGCATGGACAAGTCTCAAGACTACTTACTGGTGGTGGAAGACATCCCCGACATCTTGACCCTGCTGGATACAACCCTGAGGTTCAAGGGCTATCGGGTGGTCACTGCCCGCGACGGGCAGGAGGCGCTGGACCTCATCCAGAAGGAAACACCCGCCCTGATCATCACCGACATCCTGATGCCCAAGATGGACGGCTTCAACCTGGTCCATAAACTGCGCATCGACCCTGAGACCCGCAAGATCCCGGTCATCTTCCTCTCCGCCACGTACGTCGCACCCGAGGACAAGGCCTTTGCCGTTGACATCGGCGTGACCCACTTCATCGAAAAGCCCGTCGACCTGGAAGAGTTCCTGCCCCTGGTAGCGGACCTGCTCGAAAAGGACGGCGTCCCCGCCACGCACGAGCCGCTCACTGACCCGAACTTCTACGTTGGTTATCGCAGGCGACTGGAAGCCAAGCTTGACCAGAAGATGAAGCAAATCGCGCGTTCCGAAGGCCTGCTCGATACCCTGCCCGAAGAGGAAAAAGCCTCCTTCCTGTCCTCACTCGAAAAGGCCATCGAAGAACGCGACGAAATCCAGCGCCTGCTCGACCAGATCAATCAGACCATGCGAAAGCGGCACGGGACCACCTCCGGGGATTCCTGACTCAGTCCCATCGTCATGACAGTTTCAGGTCTCCGACGGCATCCGCCTCGGAGGCCTGAATTTTTAGAAAACCATCACGGGTATAATTTTCGCCATGCGTTCGCGCATCTCCACCTTCTTTCAATGGGCGTTGCTGATCTTTCTCCTGAGCGCTCTGCTCGCCTACAGTACCCCGCCCCTCACCGACGAGACCGGGCAGGTGCGCACCTTCACGCGCCAGATCGAATTCGATTATCTGGAGTGGATGTTCGACGCGCTGGGCGTCAAACTCCAAACAGGCGCAGCAGGGTTGCCAGGCTACCTCGACCGCGAGACCCGCAAAGAGGTCGTCACAGAATACCTGCGAGTCACCCAGCACATCCTCGAAGGCGAGGCCGCGCTTCAGCGCATCTACGCTGACTCCTCCATTCAGGATAAGGACACCGCCGCCGCATCTCTGCGCGCCGACCTCGACCAGAACTATCAGCGGCAGAAACAGTTGGGCCCGCTGGCTGAAGCCGTCTTGCAGGAGCAGGTCTCGCAGGCCCTCTCCGATCTTGGGCTGACGACGCTCGGCCAGCCCATCCCGTCGGTGCTGTATCACTCCACGCCTCTGCCCGATGCGCTGGTCGTCTCGAAGCGTGACGCCATCCAGCAGATCGCCAACATCTCCATCCAACCCGGCCTGACCGTGGACGAGGTGGAGACCCTCGAGTCGCGCATCGACCAGCGGACGGGCGCGTCGTCGCTGGTGGTGCCCATCGGCGGTGTGGGCGTGTATCCCACCATGGTGATGCAGACCACCTCCCTGCCCTGGCTGGTGGACACCATCGCCCACGAGTGGACCCACAACTACCTCACCCAGCGTCCGCTCGGTATGCTCTACGATGAGACGCCCGAACTGCGTACCATGAACGAGACCACCGCCTCCATTGCAGGCAACGAAGTGGGGAAATATGTGATCGAGCATTATTACCCCGAGCTGGCTCCCAAATCTTGGACCCCGGACCTGATCTCGTTTCCGCTCGACCACCCCAACCCGGGCGACCTGCCGCGCCCGCCCTTCGACTTCCGCGCCGAGATGCACCTGACGCGCATCACCGTGGACGCCCTGCTGGCCGCAGGCAAGGTCGATGAGGCCGAGGCTTACATGGTCGAGCGGCAGCAATTCTTCTTGAAGAACGGCTACCTGATCCGCAAGTTGAACCAGGCCTACTTCGCCTTTTACGGTGCCTACGCCGACGTGCCCGGCGGCGCGGCCGGTGAGGACCCGGTCGGCCCCGCCGTGCGCGCCCTGCGCGAACAGAGCGCCTCGCTGGCAGACTTCGTCAACCGCATCGCGTGGATGACCAGTTTCGAGACCCTGCAAAAAGCAGTCCCGTAAGGTCTGTCCGCCATTTCCTGTCTGAGTCACCAAGGACTTTTCATGCGTACCAAACTTTTGTTCCTGCTCGCCTTCCTCGTGTTGGCGGGTTGCTCCTCGCAGCCCCCCGCGCAGACGGCCGCGCCCGTTGCGTCGACCGTCCCGACACAGGCGGCCACGTTGCCCCCATCCACGCCCACGGCGGATGGCAACGGCTGCACCAGCGTCAGCACCGGGCCGACCTCCACGCCCAACTCCTTTGCGCCCACCCTCAACGACGCGGATTACGTCTTCGGCCCGGCCGACGCGCCCGTCACCATCATCGAGTACTGCGACTTCCAGGCACCCATCTGCCGTTCGATGGCGGCAGTGATGAGCAATCTCTCCGCCAGCCACCCGAGCAAGATCCGCCTGGCCTTCCGCCCGGTGCCGCTGACCGGCCAACTGGACAAGTCGGACCTAGCGGTGCAGGCTGCCGTGGCGGCCGGGGATCAGGGCAAGTTCTGGGAGATGTATGACGCGCTCTTCGTCAAGAGCGATCAGTGGGATGCGCTCACACCCGCGCAATTCGAGACCTGGGTAGCGGACCAGGCTTCGGGTCTCGGGCTGGACAAGAACAAATTCCAGGCGGGGATGAAAAGCCAGGAAACAGCCGACAGACTCAAGCCCATGTTCAACTCGGCGCGGGATTTCGGCTTGCAGGCCGTCCCGCTGGTCATCATCAACGGGTCGCCCCAGCCGTCCTTCGCCATCAACTACTCGGGCATCACCACCACCGTGGACCTGATCCTGCTGGCCGAGCGGCAGTTCCAGACCTGTCCGCCGCTCGCCATCGACCCGTCGAAGCAGTACCTCGCCACCCTTCACACCGAAAAGGGCGATATCGTGTTGCAACTATATGCCGACAAAGCGCCCATCGCCGTCAACTCGTTCATCTTCCTCGCGCGGCAGGGCTGGTTCGACGGTGTGACCTTCCACCGCGTGATCTCCGGCTTCATGGCGCAAAGCGGCGACCCGACCGGCTCCGGTCGCGGCAACCCGGGGTATCTGTTCAAGAATGAAATCGACCCCGCGCTCAAGTTCGACCAGCCGGGCGTGCTGGCCATGGCCAACTCGGGCCCCGACACGAACGGCAGCCAGTTCTTCATCACCTTTGCGCCCCAGCCCTCGCTCGACGGTCAATACACCATCTTCGGCCGCGTGCTAAGCGGCATGGACGTGCTCGAAAGCCTGACCCTGCGCGACCCAGAGACCAATCCCAGCCTGGCGCCCGGGGATAAAATCCTTAGCGTTGAAATCACGGAGAAATGATGCAGACTCAAAAGACTCATGTTGGCGCGTTGTTCCTGCTGATCGTGTTCGTCGTGGCAGCCTTGATCTACCTTTGCCTGGCCGCGGTGACGGGCGTCAGCGCGCTGATTTCATTTTTCGACCATTCCGCCGAAGTCGCTTCGAAGGCAAATATCGTCGGCGCGTTCGGGCTGGAATTCCTGCTGGTGTTGATTCCCGCTTACCTGAGTCTACGCAAGAACATGGGCGGGCAGGATGTCGACCGCCCCGTGCATATCCCCTTTGCCGCCTGGCAGATCGGCGCGGGCGTGACCATCATCGCCGCCGCCTTCGGGTTCGGTTACCTGGTCTCAGACAAGCAGCCCTTCGACGCCATGCTGCTGCCGATCTTCACCGTGCTGGCCATCCTCACCCCCACCATGCTGCTGTTCGGGCTGGCCGTCCGCCGACTGGAAGCGGGCACGCGCTGGCGCTTCTGGAGCATATTCGGCCTCGGCATGACGGTCGGGCCGCTGATTCTGATCGTGGCCGAACTGCTGGTGGGCGTTGTCATGTTGGTGGGTGTGGTGGCCTACGTGATGCTCGTCCCCGGGCTGGCCGAAGAGCTTACGCGCCTTTCGACCCAGTTGAAATACCTCAGCAATCCCACCGAGGCAGTCATGCTGCTCGAACCCTACCTGAGCAACCCCAAGGTACTGGCCCTGGCCATCGGTTATATCGCCGTGCTGGTGCCGCTCATGGAGGAACTGGTCAAACCCATCGGCGTGTGGATCTTCGCGCGACAGATTCGCACCCCGGCCGAGGGCTTCGTCCTCGGCGCGCTGAGCGGCGCGGCCTATGGGCTGGTCGAAAGCCTGGGCGTCGCCAACGTCTCGGGCGCAGACTGGGTGACCCTGGTCGGCGCGCGTATGGGCACGGGGCTGCTGCACATCGGCACCAGCGGGCTAATGGGCTGGGGCATCGTCTCGATGGTGCAGGAGCGCCGCTACCTGCGCGGCCTGCTGGCCTACCTCGGATCGGTGTCGATGCACGGCGTCTGGAACAGCATGACCATCCTGTTCGGATTTTCGAGCGTGCTGAGCGCCGCCGGGACGAACCACATGCCCAACCTGATCGTTCCCGCCCTTGGGTCGATGGCCGTGCTAGGCATCGGGATGTTCTTCCTGCTCTTGCACGCCAACCGCAGACTGCGGCTCGCGCCCATCCCGACGTCTGCGCCTGCTCCCGTCTCCGAGCCGCTTCCCGCACCCGAGCCTGATCCCGTTCCCGAAGAACCGCGCGCTACAGAGTAAAATCAGGTCCATGACTCTCTCTTCCTCCTCCCCCGTCGCCCAGGACGGCGACCTGGCCCAACTGGTGGGCCTGCGACACAAGCATTTCATCCTCACCCTGAAAACCGGGGCCGAGTTCCAGACCCATCGCGGCGTGCTCAAACACGACGACCTGATCGGCAAATCGTGGGGCACACAGGTCTTCAGCCACCTGGGTTCGCCCTTCTTCCTGTTGCAGCCCTCGATGGCCGACCTGCTGATCGACCTGCCGCGCAACACGCAAATCCTCTACCCCAAGGACATCGGCTACATCCTCATCACGATGGGCATCGCGCCCGGTCAGACCGTGATGGAAGCGGGAACAGGCTCGGGGTCCATGACCATTGCCCTGGCCTCGGCGGTCGGCCCGCAGGGAAAGGTCATCTCCTACGAGCAAAAACCCGACACGCAGAATCTGGCACGCAAGAACCTGGCCCGCGTGGGATTGGCCGAGCGCGTGGAGTTCAAACTGCGCGACATCAGCGAGGGCATGGACGAGACGAACGTCTCGGCCTTCTTCCTCGACGTGCCCAACCCGTACGACCTGGTGCCACAGGTCCGCGCCACGCTGCGCCCGGGCGGATTCTTCTGCGCGCTGATTCCCACCTTCAACCAGGTGGAAAAGACCCTGTATGCACTGCGCCGAAACAATTTCGCTTTCATCGAGACCTGCGAATTGCTGCTGCGTTTCTACAAATCCGAGCCCAGCCGCATCCGCCCCACCGACCGCATGGTGGCGCACACAGGCTTCCTGATCTTTGCACGCCGCATCGAGCCCAGCGAGGACGAGCGCACGCGCGAACTGCTCGACGAGATCGGCGCGGGTCAACTGGAAGAAAGATAAAGGAGTCGATTTATGCGTAGAGGTTTTCGGCGCGCCTTCCGCCGCGCCATGACACCCGACATCCCGCCGCTGTTGCAGCGCGCCAACGAACTGCTGGCCAGCGGCGACTTCAGCGGCGCGGCTGCGGCCTTCGAACAACTGGCCCAGGCTGCCGAGGGACGGGGTGGTCCGCGTGCGCCGAGATTCTTCCTCGACGCGGGCCGCGCCCGCATCCTGGCGGATCAGACCGCGGCAGGCATGGCTCACCTCAAGCATGGACTGGAAATGTTCGCGGTGCGCGGCGAGTTGCTGCATTTGCATCGCGCGGGCCAGCGCATCATCGCGGAGCTCAATCAGCGCGGCCTGACTGCCGAGGCCAAAGAGATCGAGGCCGTGTTGACGGGGCGCCTGCCCGCGAACTTCACACCGTCTGCTGTGCAGGCTCCCGCCCGCAAGCCGACCCTGCCTACGCATTGCCCGTCCTGCGGCGGCGCCGTCCGCCCCGACGAGGTTGAGTGGCTGGACGAGGTCACGGCAGAATGCTCGTATTGCGGCAGTCCCGTGCGCGGAGAGTGATTTCCATTTGATGCCTGCCCCCACCGAAGACTTCATCCGCGAATGCCTGGGCAGGGTCGATTCAGACCCGCTCAGCGATGGCTACTCCGAAGTGGACCTGGCCCCCGATTCGAAGGTCAAGTGCGCGGCGGTACTGGTTCCCCTCGCGCCCGTGGACGGCGAGTGGCATCTGCTTTACACGCGCCGCACCGACCGCGTCGAGTCGCACAAGGGACAGGTCTCCTTCCCCGGCGGCGCGTGCGACGCGGGCGAGACCACGCCCGAGCAGACCGCCCTGCGTGAGGCTCATGAGGAAGTGGGCATCCTCCCGCAGGATGTACGCGTGCTGGGGCGGCTGACCAACATGATTACCATCACCCATTTTCGGGTCACGCCGGTGGTGGGTGTGGTGCCGTGGCCCTATGTCTTCCGCGTGGGCAGTGAGGAAGTGGCGCGCGTGTTCACCATCCCGTTGGCCTGGCTGGCCGAATCGCGCAACCGTTGGGAGTTTCCCTTCCCCGAGCGGAAGCGCGCGCTGATCGCCTATCATCCCTATGATGGGGAATTACTGTGGGGCGCCACGGCGCGCATGACAGTGGATTTTCTCAACCTGCTGGGATTTTGACCGACAGAATTTCGAAATAAAAAAAAACAGCGACCGTATGGTCGCTGTTTTTTGCATGCCGAGAGGATTACTCCTCGCCCTCTTCTTCCTTCTTGCCCTTCTCGATGACTTCGGGCTCGGCGGATTCGCCAGTGGCACCGGCGACCGCAGCTTCCTCATCCTTCGCGAAGGTGGCAATCACGACCATCTCATCAGGATCGTCCAGGAAACGGACGTTCGAGATCTCGGCCACGTCGCGCACGTGGATGGCGTCGCCGATACGGGCCAGGGCGCCCAGGTCCACGACGATGCGCTCGGGCAGGTCGGTCGGGAGACATTCCACTTCGAGCGAGGTCAGGTGGTTGACCAGCACCGCATTGTAGTCCTTGACCGCCAGAGACAGGCCGGTGAACTCGATGCGCACCTCGGTGCGGATCTTCTCGGTCAGGTCCACAGCCAGGAAGTCCACATGCAGGAGGCTGTTCTTGATGTAGTTGCGCTGCTTCTCGCGCACGAGGACAGGGTATTCCGTGCCGTCCACGTCGATCATGATCAGGCTGGAGGAGGTCAGTTTGGCCAGGGCCAACGACGCCGAGTGGGCTTCCATCATGATCTTGACCGGCTCGACGTGACGCCCGTAAATGACGGCGGGCAGTTGCCCGGCGCGGCGCAGGGCCTTGACCTGCTTACCAGTCACATCGCGTTTGGTCGCCTTGAGTGTTACACGTTCCATGTTTTCTCCTTGAGCGCCTCTCCCCTTCTCGTGAAGGGTACCTTCGCTCGCTAGATAGATTTTCACCCGGCCCGCGGCCGGGGGATTCACGATTTTCGTCCGAACAGGGCACGGGTCAGCAGGAGCAGGACTCCCGCAAACAGGCCGCTTACCAGTCCCACGAGGACCGCACTACGCGTATCGAGCACGGTCTTGACCTCGCCGTCCACGTGACGGGCGAGCAGCACCAGCGATTCGATCCGTTCGCCACGGACCTCCTGGCCTGCCACCACGCCCGCATAGGTGTTACCCAATTCGGCTTTTTCCGCAACCACCACCCCGGCGTATCCGTTCAACTGAACAGTCTGCGCGCGGATGGCGGCGGCACCGCTGTTCTGCATGTGGACCTCGGAAGCTTCCACAAAGCCCAGCGCGGATTCGTGCGCCGTGAGCTGTTGGGCGGTCGCTTCCAGAGTGCCAGCCTGATGGAGTTCCACTTCCGTAGCCTGAATGGACTCCGCCGAACTCTGGTGCATGCGCACCAGTTCCGCCTGCACCGTCTCTACATCCACCTGCGACAGATTTGTCACTTGTGGCTGGTCGGTTTCGGGAGCGGTCGGCTCGGGCGTCATGGGTCACTCCTATGTTCTGGCATGAAATACGCCTCCCTGTCGAGCGGCGGAGGCGCAAAAGAACAGCGGGCTAGATTTTAGCCGCGCGGAAGACTTTCGTCAAGATAGCTATATCATGCACACGATACTAAACAATTCCCTTTGTTCTTTCGTAAATCGATTTCTTATCGCCCTATTTCTCCAATTGTTCCATGCGCATCGCAGATATCTGATTAGCAAGCAAACCCAACACAAATAAGATTAGTCCGGTTATTATAAGCAGCATGGCGGCTACGCTTAATCCCTGCCACCAGATAAAATAAATTAGGGTCCCCCACAAAAAACCTAAGAAAATAAAAAAGGCAGAAACTGGCAGCAAAATCCTCAATGGATTAAATAATAAGATAATATTCAATATTTCCATGACCGTTTGCAAAGCCGTGTAGGTATTTATTGTGCTACTTCCCATATTTCTTGGATATATCTTTATTGGATATTCCAATACACGAGCGCGCTTATGAATAAAAACCAGCGTAATGACATCGCTAAAAGACATGGAATTAGGGCAAATCAATTGATATCGTTTGGCAAGGTCAGTTCTGTATAGCTTAAACCCTGAATTTAAGTCAGACACAGGCAACGGCATCAAAGCTTTCGTGAAAATTCGTATTAATTTCTTTCCAATAGCGCGATATAAATTCGCATCACCATTTTTTCCACGGTTTCCCACAACAAGGTCTGCATCTTGTTCAACAGCAAACTGATACATCGTCGCAACATCTTGTATATCGTGCTGACCATCAGCATCTAATGTGACCATGTAATCTGTGTCAACACAGGCAATGCCCGTTTTTAGCGCTCCGCCATATCCACGATTAAGTTTATGATGCACTATTTTCACATTTTCATAATCAACCAAGTCATTCAAATAAGCTCCAGAACCATCGGTAGAACCATCGTCCACAAAGATCAATTTCCAACCCTGGGCTTGACAAAATTCGACTAATTTTGGGATAAAGTGAGGCAAGTTTTCTTTTTCGTTAAAAACTGGTATCACTATCGTAAGAGCAGGATTTTGCATGCAAGTTTCCTTTCGGACGCACTGATATAATTTCTATTGAACATAGTTTGTTCAATATTTTTCGTATATAGAAGGCTTATCACACAAAATTTGGATCTACCGCACCGGCAAGAACAATCGAAAGTCGAAACGTCAGTGCAATACTTTGGCATAAAAGGTCGGCATATGAAAACGTCAATCGTCACAAGAAATAATTCCAAGAAAAATTTAATAAGTACCTTTTTTCTTTTATCTATCATCTTAACCATATATTGGTTACCCGGACTTAAATGGCTGGAACATTATACTTGGATAAAAGTCGGTATCAGTTTTGTAGCCTTTATCATTCCAGGAGCCAGTCTTTACGGCATACTTAAGAAAAAATGTTCTTCAATAGGAGAAGCTGTTGTCGTTGGGTTCTCTTTTTCGACTTTGTTACTTACGGCGCTTGGGTTAATAACACGCTATGGGAACTTATCATTTAACTTAATCAAGATCCCATTCATTATATTGGGAATTCTCGCATCTGGCATTTATCTTATCTGCGCACAAAATTCCTGGCGCATAACCATGGCTAATTTTCTTGCCAATATTCTAGATTTACTTCCCGGAATTTTAATAACGATCTTAATCGCGCTGGTTATCACAAATCGTATTTTATCTGAAGATGACCAAATTTATATAGCATATCAATTATTTTTTCAGAGATCAGCACATATTGGATTTGATGAAATTATATTTGGCTATAACCAATTATCTCCCTCACGGTTTTGGCTGGTGAGCATTCCTTTAATGCAGGCCTTCCTCTCTAGCATCACCAATGAATCCGCCCTAGTTTTATCGATTGGATATTATGAGCCATTTCTAGGAATACTCTCGTCGATTTCCCTCTATCAATTCGCAAGAAGTATAGGTATGTCGGGTAAAAAGGCATCGCTTGCCATTGTTTTACAATTTACCTTACTCATCCTGCTTTCTGAATACCTTCATCCTGGTTCCCCATTCTTGCATCAACTAGGTACAGATAAGGCAATTGCAGCCTTCATCATAGCACCAGTATTTTTTGGCCGTTTTTACGCATTATTTAAAGATTTCAGTAGAGCTAATCTTATCATAGCTATACTCATGTCGCTTTGTTTGAGCACTGCCCATCCGGTCATATTTGCGTATGCAGCATTCATTGCAGGGCTGGCTATGCTTATTACTGCGACAAGGGCTGATTTCTTCAATAGAGTTGCGGTGATTGGAGTAATCCTTGGCCTCGGCTTAATACCTCAGTTGGTTATCCGCACGGCGAATCACCCTTCCAACGCAATTTATTCCAATACTGGGACTCTTGCCCAGTCGGAGGACGCCAAACAGATGATAAGTTATTGGGGAAATAGCAAATTCTACGGCTTCAATTTTTCAATTCTAAAAGCCAGAATGCTCAATCAACCCTTAACTACCAATCTCATCGCTGACATATTTTCAGGATACGCCTGGCTTGTTATTCCACTTTTATCCACCGCCTCATCAATAAGACTTTTCAGGAAAGAAACATTAGCAACCCATTTATTGACTTCCATGGCTCTATCAGTCCTTGCATGGATACCCTTGACCGGCTGGTTAATCGGCCTCTTTTTCACGCCCTGGATGCTAGAGAGAACGACCTGGCTATATCCTTTTGGTATGAGCGCAGTTTTTGTTTTAGACGGCATAAAAGAATATTTGGCTATAAGGGGCTCATTTCAATGGTTCAAAAGCAAAAGGTTCATATCAATAGCAGTTTATTTAACGACACTTTTCTGTGCAGGCATTATTTTTCTATACATGCAAGAGAAACAAGTGCCCGATTTTGAACGTTTTGGCCGACGTTCCCAACGCTATGAAGAATTAGCCAGAATTGGTGCCAACTTGGATAAGGCCAACACAACCTCATTCCGAATCATTGGAACAGATGGAATCAATGATTTCATTCCCACATTCTCGGTCAAGGGGAAATTAATTTCCTACCGTCCATCAGACCCAACCTATTCATACTTCATTCCTGCCGCAGAACATCGCCAAAGAATGGCAGATAGACAGGCTATTTTTTCAGATTTTATTGCGCCAGCAGAAAAGCTAAATATCCTTCAAAAGTATCAAATAAAATACCTACTCATCAAAACAAGCGAATTGGACAGTGTAAAAAAACTTATGAATTCATATCCCGAGATATTTAAAAAGGTATTTCAAACTAGAAATTATCTTGTAATAGAAGTTGACAATATCCAAAAGTAAGATAAGCAACCTGCAATATGCCACTATAAAAACCATTATATTTTTAGGCACTTTGATAAATAACCCAAGTTGCCACCTTGAGGGATTTTCACCGCAGAGGCGCGGAGAACACAGAGAAACTTTCAAAAAACTCCGCGACCTCTGTTTCTCTGTGGTTCAAGGCAAGTAATTATCCCTTTCTTTCAAAGGCCGTAACTTGTGTTAAATAAATTTATCTCAAAACCCTTGGTGAGCAAAAATCCCAATTTCACAAGAAAAAAATAACAATATGAGGCGTCTTAACCGTTTTGAGACAATTTTTACATATTCTCTGCTAGAACATCAACAGTGTCTGGGAGTGAAGAATTTGCCACGGTATAATCCCCCCATCTTCCTACAGGACTAACCATGAAACGCTATCTCCTCTTTACCGTCCTCGTCTCGGGCATGACCACCATGGCCGCCGAAATGGCTGCATCACGCCTGATCGGCAACGTGTTCGGCACCAGCAACTTGGTATGGGCCAGCATCATCGGGCTGATTCTCATCTACCTCACGCTGGGATATTTTCTGGGAGGCCGTTGGGCCGACGCCAACCCCACGGCGGGTGCACTGTACCGTGTGTTGGCCTGGGCCGCCTTCACGGTGGGATTGGTCCCTTATATAGCGGGACCCGTCCTCAGGGTCGCAGCCACTGCATTCGAAGGTTTGCAAGTCACAGTGTTGGCGGGGTCGTTCGTCGCGGTGTTGATCCTGTTCATCGTGCCCGTCACCCTGCTCGGCACGATGTCGCCCTACGCCATCCGCCTGAGTATGGAAGACACCGCCACGGCGGGCAAGATGTCTGGCACGATTTACGCCATCTCGACCCTGGGATCGTTTATCGGGACCTTTCTGCCCGCGCTGGTGACCATTCCCGCCATTGGAACCAAGAACACCTTTCTGCTCTTCAGCCTGTTCCTGCTCTTCATAGCGTTGGCTGGGCTGGGACGTTTCGCCAGCCGCCGCGACATGTTGGTCCACCTATGGATGCCTGTGGTGCTGGCAATTGCTGCGCTGCTCTCAGCCAACCAAGCCATTAAGTCCAACACGGGACAGGTCTACGAAACCGAGTCGGCCTACAACTACATTCAGGTGCAGGAGATCAATGGGTTCACCGTGTTGCGCCTGAACGAGGGACAGGGCATCCACTCGATGTACCGTGCCGACACGTTGAACTATGGCGGACCGTGGGAGCAGTTTCTGGTCGGGCCGTATTTCAATGCAGGCAAGCGCCCCGCGGACATCCACCGCATGGCCATCGTGGGACTGGCCGCGGGCACGGCGGCGCGTCAGGCCACGGCGGTGTACAACAACCTCCCCATCGACGGTTTCGAGATCGACCCGAAGATTGTAGAGGTGGGCCGCGAATACTTCCACATGGACATGCCCAATCTGACGGTCCACGTGGAGGATGGTCGGTTAGGATTGGAACAAAGCGAACACCAATACGACATCATTGCCGTGGACGCCTACCGCCCGCCTTACATCCCGCCGCACATGACCACCCGTGAGTTCTTCGCCATCTGCGCCGCGCACCTGACCGACGACGGCGTGCTGACCATCAACTCAGCCAGCACCCCGGGCGACCGCCGCCTGATCGATGGGCTGGCGACTACCATGGCGACCGTCTTCCCCTCGGTACACATCATGGATATTCCCGGCACGCTCAACACGATGATCTTCGCCACCAAGCAGCCCACCCGCCCCGAGGATTTCGCCGCCAATCTCGTGGCGCTGGCGCAGGACCCGAGCACGCATCCGCTGCTGCTCTCGGCCATGCAGACCACTTTCGCCAGCTTGAAACCTGGCTATGAGACCACCACCGTCTTCACCGACGATCTGGCCCCCATCGAATGGATCGTCAATGACATGGTCATTCGCTTCGTAGTGGGCGATGGGGTGAAGATTTTACAGTAATTCTTCGCGCTGAGCGGAGGGTTGAGCAGATCGAGTGTTCTTCTCGACCTTGTCGAAACCCAAAGTCGAAGCGCAGTATATTCATTATCCTTCGACTGCGCCACGCAAAGATCGCGCGGCTCCGCTCAGGACGGAGAAACATAAATCATGAAATTCCATTATTCGATCATCCTTTCCTGGCTCGTCACGCTGCTCACCCCGCTCTTTCTGATCGGGCTGGCCCTGCGCATCATGCTCGCGCCGTGGTTCCTGACCGTCGAGTACAACATGCCCTATTTCCCCGCGGACGATTACGGCTTCACCAAGGCGGACCGTCTGCGCTGGGCGCCCTACGCGTTGAACTACCTCACCAACAACGCGGACATTTCCTATTTGGGCGACCTGAAATTCGACGACGGCACACCACTCTACAACGAGCGCGAACTCAGCCACATGCACGACGTCAAAGGGGTGACACAGGGCGGGCTGCGCGCTTGGACTGTCTCGCTGGTGGTGCTGGCTCTGCTCGGGCTGTGGGCTTGGCGGGGAGACTGGGGTCAGGCCTACGTCCAGGGGCTGCGGCGCGGGACAGGCTCTGGGTCACCCCGCCCCACGCCGGGATCAACCCCACCGTCCGCTCGGGGAAGCCGGCGTTCAGTTCGGCGTGGGCCACGATCCGGTCGGCAGTCAGCATCAATTCGTTACCGCCACCCAGGGCGAACCCTAGGGCCGCCGCCACGACCGGGAAGGACGCGTTGCGTAGCGCATGGAAGGC
>CALFXA010000211.1 GCA_937928015.1 uncultured Anaerolineales bacterium
GACCGTTGGCTGGCCACTCGTTATGGAGCGGCAGCGGTGCGGCTGGCGGCTGCGGGCGGTTTCGACCGTATGGTGGCGCTGGTTTGCTCAAAGATTACGGACGTTTCCCTGGCGGAGGCCTTGGCAGTGCCCAAGCGGGTGGACGTACATGGCGACGCGGTGGTCACCGCGCGTGGCATGGGGATTTTCTTCGGGGATGAGATTTAAACCAGAATGCCATCCGCAAGGATGGCATTCGTGGGCGCTGTGGCTTCCTTCTTACTTGAGGAGGGATGCCACAGCGCTGGGTTGCATACTACTATCCATGTTAGACATCACCTCCTCCTTTCATAGGATGGCAATTGAATTGTGGGTCCCCCGTGTGCAGTGAAGGTAGTATGTCATATTTCAAATTGGATGTCAATAGGTAGATTAAACTCTAATCTTTCTGTAACCCTGCGGTCCAAAAAACTGCCAGGAATTATCAATTTTTGATACCTTTTGAGAGTCTACGCAAGTCCTGCGGGCCTATCCTGTCTGAAATCCTTCGAGGAGATGCATCATGAATCAACATCCCAACCGTTTGTGGATCGTAGCCCTGGCGCTTGGCTGGGCCTTCGATTTCCTGTTCTGGATGAAGCCCGCAGGAATCAATTTTGCCATTTTTGTGACCTTGTGCATGGTCGGCGGGCTGTACCTGTTGCTTTCGAACGGACTTCGCCCTGCACCGCGCAGTCTGTGGCTGCTGGTGCCGCTGGCCTTTTTCGCCGTCATTTCCTTTGTGCGGCGGGAACCCCTGACTGCCTTCCTCGCCTACACCTTGACCCTGACCGCGATGAGCGTCTTTGCGGTGACCTACTTGGGCGGGCGCTGGATGCAGTACAGCCTGAGCGATTACTTCAAGAACGCCTTCTCGCTGATCGCCAGCCAACTGTCGAAGCCGATTGCCTTCATGGCGGAGGTCCGCAAGGCCCAAGCGGAGAGCGGCGCGGCGAAGAAGTCCACACTCGTCGGGCCCATCCTGCGCGGACTCCTGATCGCCCTGCCCATTGTGGCGCTCTTTGCCTCCCTGCTTTCCTCGGCGGACGTGGTCTTCGGGAACCAGCTTCAAAAGTTCATCGAATTGTTCAGGCTTGAAAAACTGCCTGAATATATCTTCCGCGCCATCTACATCGGGATCGGGGCCTATCTGCTGGCTGGAACCTTCCTGCACGCCGCGACCCGTTCCACCGACGAGAAGCTGCTCGGCGAGGACAAGCCCCTTTTCGCACCCTTCCTGGGTTTTACCGAAGCGGCCATCGTGTTGGGCAGCGTCTTCGCCCTGTTCCTCTCGTTTGTGATTGTCCAGTTCCAATATTTCTTCGGCGGGAACGCCAACATCCATATCGACGGCTATACCTACTCGGAGTACGCCGTGCGCGGATTCGGCGAGTTGGTCACCGTGGCCTTCTTCACTCTGTTGATGCTGCTCAGCTTGAGCGGGGTCACCCGCCGCGAGAGCGAGGGACAGCGGCGCGCCTTCTCGGGGCTGGGGGTGGGGCTGGTGATCCTCGTGCTGGTCATGCTGGTGTCGGCGTACCAGCGCCTGGTCCTGTATGAATCGGCTTACGGTTTCTCCCGTCTGCGCACCTACACCCACGTCTTCCTGATCTGGATCGGCCTGCTGCTGGTGGCGACTCTCGTGCTGGAGATTCTGCGCCGCGAGCGTGCCTTTGCGCTGGCGGCCGTCATCGCCGCGCTGGGATTCGCCGCCTCACTCAGCCTGCTCAACGTGGACGCCTTCATCGTGAAACAGAACGTTCAGCGCGAGTTGCGCGGACAGACGAAGGCCCAGGATGATTTCAGCCGCGTCGAATTGGACTCGTCCTACTTCCTGGATCTCTCCGACGATGCCGTGCCCGCCTTGGTGGACGCCTACCGGGCCTCGTCCACGCCTGCCTCCGTCAAAGAGAAGCTGGGCGCCGCCCTCGCCTGCATCCGCTATGAGCGCACCCAGGACGGCCGCGACATCCCCTGGCAGGGATTCCACCTCTCGCGCTTCTATGCGGATCAGTCGCTGGCATTGATCAAGACCTCGCTCGATAAGTTCAAGCTCAACAAGGCCGATTACCCTGTGATCGTGAGTTCGCCATCTGGCAATGATTTCTCCTGCTCGCCGTATTATTACGATTAGAACGTAGGAGCGGACGACCGTCCGCCCGATGGAGACAACATGCAAATCCACACCTTCCGCCTCAAACCAGGCCAGGACCTGTTCGACGAGATCGAGACCTTCGTCCATGAGAAACACATCGAAGCAGGCTGCATCCTGTCCGCCGTGGGCAGCCTGACGCATGTTACATTGCGTCTGGCGAACCGCGACCATTACAACGAATATGACGGTCATTTCGAGATCGTCTCGATGACGGGCACGGTCTCGGTCCACGGCTCGCACCTGCATATCGCCATCTCCGATGATGACGGTGTGACGACAGGCGGGCACCTCGTCTCGGGCTGCAAGATCTATACCACCGCCGAGATGGTGCTGGCCGCCTTCGAGGATGTGGTCTACAAACGGGAATTCGCCGTCGATTCAGGCTACGAGGAATTGGTCGTATATAAAAAGTAGGGGCGACCCGTCGGGTCGCCCTGGTGAATAGAAAGGGGCGAGCAAGCCGCTCGCCCCTACAGATCATTTTCGAATTGCCGTCAGAAACTCAGCCTGGTTTCTGACGGTTTCTTTTAATCCCAGCCGCAGGCCGAGACGGGTCAATTGCGGCGGGTCGACGTAGGTGGTGGCGAGGACGGCTTCCTGGCCCAACACCTCGTTGGCGGGACCATCCAGCAGGATCTGTCCCTGTGACATGGCGATGACGCGCTCGAAGTTCTCGGCGCAGAAGTCGATATCGTGCGTGATGGTGATGACGGTCTTGCCGCGCTCACGCAGGGCCGCAATCACGTGGGCGATGCGTCGCACGTTGACGGCGTCCTGGCCCGTGGTCGGCTCGTCGAGGATGACGATATCCGTGTCCATCGAAATGATCGAGGCCAGCGCCACCATCTTGCGCCACGTGGACGAAAGGTCGTAGGGGTTGGTTTCGGTCTTGTCGCTCAGTTCGGTCAACGCCAACGCATCCTTGACCAGCGCGTCCACTTTCTCGGCGGGGTAGCCGAGGTTCTTCGGCCCGAAGGCCACTTCCATGCCGACGTTGCGCGAGAATAACTGCTCGTCGGGATTCTGGAAGACGTAGCCGACGCGCGCCGCCAGCTTCGAGACGGGATGCTGACGCGTGTCCCAATCGCCGATGTGGACTGAACCCTGGGTGGGTTGCAGCAGTCCGTTCAGGTGCTTGACCAGGGTGGTCTTGCCTGCGCCGTTCTGCCCGACGATGGCGACCTGCTCGCCCGAGGCGATGGTCAGCGAGATGCCGCGCAGGGCTTCCAGGCCCGTGGGATAGGTGAAACGAAGGTTTTCGATGTTGATTTTCATGGTTACTCCCCTCGCTCTTTGGGAGAGGGGCTGGAGGTGAGGGAAAATCCTTCCACCGCCTCTTCCAGCGTGATGGGGAGTTGGTCCTTCTTCCACAGACCCAGTTCCCTGGCCTTGCGTGCAGTGGACGTATAGCGCGAGATACCGAAGCCCGCCTCCTCCAGCAGGGGAGAGGTCAGTACCTCGCCTGGCTTGCCATCCAGCAGCACCTGACCGTCTTTGAGCGCCACCACGCGGTCAGCGAAGGCGGCGATCCATTCCACCTTGTGTTCGGCCAGCACCACGGTCATGCCGCGCTCGGCCATCGTGCGGATCACGCCGAAGACTTCGCGCGTGCCAATCGGGTCCATCTGTGAGGTCGGTTCGTCGAGGACGAGCACCTTGGGCTCCATGACCAGGATCGAGGTCAGGGCCACGCGCTGCTGCTGTCCGCCCGAAAGGGAGTAGGGTGAGCGGTCGGCCAGGTCGGAGATGCCCGTCAGGGCCAGGGCCTTCTCCACGCGGGGTTTCATCTCCTCGCGTGGCACGCCGATATTTTCCAGCCCGAAGGCGATCTCTTCGAAGACGGTGTATTTTGCGCCGCTGATCTGGTTGAACGGATTCTGGAAGGCCAGGCCGACGTTCAGCACCCACTCGTTGAGCGAGGACTGATGCGTCTCGACGCCTGCCACTTCGACCGTGCCCGTCAGCTCGCCCTTGAAGAAATGCGGGACGAATCCTGCCAGCGTGTAGCACAGCGTGGACTTGCCCGCGCCGTTCGGTCCGATGACGGCCACGAACTCGCCTTCGTTGATCTGCAGGTTCACGTTTTGCAGGACAGGCGCTTCGGTGAGCGGATATTTGTAGGTGACGTTTTGCAGGGTTACGATAGCCATAGTCGGGACACAAAAGCAAGGATGACGGATACGATGAGAGCCCCGCGCAGGATTTGGTCGAAGCGGGAGTCGGGGATTTCGCACAGGGAGGTCTTGGCGTGAGAGGATGTGAATCCGCGTGCTTCGATGGCGATGGCGCGTTCCTCGACCTCGACCAGCGAGCCGAACACCAGTGGACCCACCAGCGGGACCAGCGCACCGACGCGTTTGACGAAACTGCTCTGGGTGTCGAGTCCGCGCGAGCGCTGGGCGGCGATGATGGTCTGGGCCTTGGCCTGCATCTGCGGGATGATTTGCAGCGTGGAGATGATCACGTAGGCGAACTGGCTGGGCAGTCCGCGGCGGGTCAGGTCGCTCATTAACTCGCTGGGATGGGTGGTCAGCAGCAGCAGCGTGAACGACGAGACCATCACGATGATGCGTGCGGCGTTGACGAAGGCGAAGGCCACCGCCTCGTGCGTCACCTCCAGCACCCACCAGCGGAACCAGATCGTCTGGCCGATGGGCTGGAACAAGGATTGCATGAGGAACAGGAAGCCTGCCGCGGGGAAGATCAGTCGGGCGGCGGTCAGCAGGTACTCGCGCTGGACCCGTCCAACGAAACTCAACGGGAGGATGACCAACACGATCAGGATGTGCGGAGTCCAATACCACGGGCTGCCGAACGAGAGCAGGATGAACGCGAAGACCATCGTCAGCTTGGTCAGCGGGTTCAGACGGTGGAGCGGGCTGTCGCGATGGACATAGAAGGACAGGCGTTCGTGCATGCGATTCCTTTGTCCTCGAAGTCGAGGGATGGGATGAGGCCGATTATAAACGGGGTTCGAGACAAAAAAAGGCCAGACCTCCTCAGAAGTCTGGCCTTCGGTTCAGACAGGGCTTAACCGCCCATCAGGTTGCGCAGCATGAAGGCCGCGAACAGCACGAGGACGACCACCACGGCCACGGCGATGAACAGTTCGGTCTTGCCGCCCTTTTCCGTGGAGACGTTCTCGGGGCGCGGGAAGCGGGCCAGGAAGCGGGTCGAGAGCCCCTGCACGATGGCGAACGCCAGCATGGAGGTCGTAATCTTGTCGACGGGCTCGACCAGGAAGCCCGTGCTCAACACGGCGCTGATCATGCCCTGTCCCGTCTGGAGCAGGTAGGCCGTGATGAACGAGGAGCCGCTGGCGGTGATTCCGCCGTAGAGGTAGACCGAGATCGGGGTCGAGACGATGGCAGCCGTCAGGGCCACGACGAAGCCAGTCACGACCACCTTCCACCAGGACTTGAAGAAGCCCCAGTTCGCCATGCGGCCAGACATGTAGCCGATGAAGAAGGCCACGGGCCACCACGGGAAGGCGTTCGGGTCGATGGCCAGGCCCCAAATGATGTTCGAGAGCGTGCCCGTCAACGCGCCTGCCCAGGGACCGCATAGCGCGCCGACCAGCACCGTGCCAATCGAGTCCAGATAGACGGGCAGTTTCAACTGCACCACGATCTCTCCCATCACCACGTTGATGGCGATGGCGACGGGGATGAGCACCCACGTCATGGTATTGAAGTCTTTCTTGATCTTGTCGAGCATGGCATCCTCCAGAAAAATGGTGGGTGAATAAACCTTACACCCTGTTTAACACCGCCTCGGCGCGGTGGTCACGATCCGACCCGCTTGCTCAACTGTTCCATTCTATCCAGAAACAAATCCAAAAACTGGCGTGGACGAATGCCCAGGGCCACTTTCATGTTCGCGGGCTGATTCAGGGCCTTGTAGAAGTCTGCGAAGGTATTGCCCATCGAGACGCCGCCGTTGACGTCGACATCCACATAGTGTTCTTCATAATCGCACAATTCGGGGACAAAAGTCAAGGCCAGCGCCAGCGGATCATTGATGACACAACCGTCGATCTGCTGGTACTCGTCATGAAATTCCATGTAGAAGCGCGTCGCATCTTCGATGAATTGCGGGATGCCCGAGGGCAGCCCCTTCAGGCGGTCCACGTCGGCATGGCTCAGTACCACCTGATAGGTCGCATCCAGCGGCACGAGCGTGATCGGCATGCCGCTGTGATAGACCATGTGCGCGGCGTGCGGGTCCACGAAAGTATTGAACTCGGCCATCGGCGTGGTATTGCCTTCGTGACGGATGGCCCCGCCCATGATGACCACTTCCTTGACATTCTGCACGATGCGCGGCTCCAGACGAAGCGCCATTGCGACGTTCGTCAACGGACCAATTGCCACCAGCGTGATCTCGCCCGGGTTGGACATGATCTGCTCGATCAGGAAATCCACCGCATGCCCCGCCCGAGCCTGGCTCCGCGGCGAGAGGAGCTTGGCGTAGCCCAGGCCTTGTCCGCCGTGTGTCTCGGGCGCCAGCAGCGACGGTTGCACCAGCGGCAGGTCGCAGCCTGTCAGCACGGGGACATGCTCCGCCTTTGCCAATTCGAGAACGCTCAAGGCGTTGATCGTGCCCTGCTCCGCCGAGCAATTCCCGTGGACCACGGTCAGTCCTTCGAGCTTCACTTCGGGCGATGCCAGCGCCAGCAGAATGGCGAGCGAGTCGTCGATGCCGGGGTCAGTGTCGATAAGGATACGTTTTGTCATGGTTTTCCTATGTCGTTGCGAGGGTCGCAGTCTCTCGCAATGACATCAGTCAGATATCTTCCTGCTCAACTGAATCATTCTCTCCACGAACAGTTCGATGAACTTGCGTCCCTGCACATCCAGGGCTACTTTCATGTTCGCGGGTTTCTTGGCGATCTGGTAGAAGTCGGCGAAGGTGTTGCCCATCGAGACGCCGCCGTGGATGTCCACGTCCACGTACAGCTCCTGAAGCGTGAGCAGTTCAGGTGCGAGGATCGCCGCCAGCGTGAGCGGATCGTGCAGGGCCGAGCCGCCAAAGTCGGTGTTGGCTTCGTAGAAATCCAAATAGGGCGTGAGCACATCCTTGACGAAGCGCGCAATCGGCGACTTGACCTCGTTGATGTGTTCCACGTCCGCGCGGGTGACGAGGCATTTGTGAGTCGCGTCCAGGGGGATGAGCGTAATCGGGATGCCCGAGTGGAAGACGATGTGCGCCGCGTGCGGGTCCACGTAGATGTTGAACTCGGCCAGCGGACTCATGTTCCCGCCTTCGCGGATCGCTCCGCCCATGATGACCAACTGCTTCACGGCTTTGGCGAAGCGCGGTTCCTTGCGAATCGCCAAAGCGATATTCGACAGCGGGCCAATCGGGAAAACGCTAATCTGGCCTGGCTCGGCCAGCACCTTCTCGATCAGAAAGTCCACGGCGTGCTGGGAGATGGGTTGGGTCTTCGACGCGGGCAGCACGGCGTTGCCGATTCCGCTTTCGCCGTGGACGGCGGCGGATGCGTACAGCGGTTGCACCAGCGGGAACATGCTGCCTTGCGCCACGGGGATGTGCTCCGCGTGGGCCAGCTCCAGCACGGAGAGCGCGTTGCGTGTGGCGGTCTCTACGGTGACGTTGCCCTGGGTGGTGGTCAGGGCTTCGAGTTGAATTTCAGGGGAGGCCAGCGCCAACAGGAAGGCCAGTGCGTCGTCGATGCCAGGGTCGGTGTCGATAATAATTCGGTGGGGCATATTATCCTTGTAGGGGCGGCGGACTGTCGCCCGTGAAAGTAAAGGGCGGGTCACCCCGCCCTACGTCTTCATGAATTTGTTGACTTCTTCCGCCGTCGGCAGGGACGGCTGCGCGCCGAATTGGGTGGCGGCCAGCGCGCCGCAGGCGTTCCCGTAACGAACGGCCTCCTCCAGCGCAAATCCGCGCAGCAGGGCGGCGGAGAATCCGCCGATGAAGGCATCGCCTGCTGCGGTGGTGTCGACCACGTCCACGCGGAAGGGCGGGATGTGTGTCGCCTGCTCGGGCGTGACAACCAACGCGCCGTTCGCGCCGAGCGTGACGATGACGGTCTGCGCGCCCTTGGCGAGCAAAATCCGCGCGGCGGATTCGGCCGAGGCGATGTCGGTCACGGGTTGACCGGTCAGCAGGCTGAGCTCGGTCTCGTTGGGGATCAGGAAATCGGTCTGGGCGATGAGTTCGTCGGGCAGGGGACGGGCGGGGGCGGGGTTGAGCAGCACGCGCGCGCCGAGTCCTCGGGTGACGGCGGCGCCGTGGAGCACGCTTTCGAGTGGAATCTCCAACTGAAGCAGGACCAGCTTCGGGCGCGGAAGAGAGGCGGGCTCCACATCCGCAGGCTTCACCTGACCGTTGGCGCCAGGCGAGAGCACGATGCTGTTCTGCCCGTTCGCGTCCACCACGATGATGGCCGTGCCCGTGGCCGCGTCGTCACGCTGGACGAGCGTGGTATCGACTTGATTAGCGCGGAGATTGTCGAGCAGAAAGTCCCCGAAATTGTCCTTGCCCACCCGTCCCAACATGGACACGCGGACGCCCTGACGGGCGGCAGCGACGGCCTGATTGGCGCCCTTTCCTCCTGGGATGGTGGCAAGGTCCCCGCCGCTGATGGTTTCGCCTGGCGCAGGAAAACGCGGCGCGCGGACGACGAGATCGGCATTTAGAGAACCAACCACCAGGATGTCAGACATGAGCTTATTTTACTGCATGAAGAGGTTTGTATCATTAGCGAGTCGAGGGTGATAGGTTGATATAATTAATCTGTGAATGACTATTTCTTATACAAAGATCAACCTATTATTATTGAGTTAAGGGAGCGGCTGACTCCGATAATAAGTGAGTTAGTTGATTCCCGATTCGATCACGATAGTTTGTATAAAGCACAGATGAAACTTTTGGAAGAGTTACTTACTTTTGAAGAAAATATACAAGCCGCTAAAAAAGAATATTCTGAAACAAGAAGAGCGACAGATGAAATTGCCGTCAAACAATTATCTAAAAAAGGTTATTTATCTGAAATAGAAAAAGAGGAAATAAATATTTACCATAAGAAGGCAGACAGTTTGGATTTTTCTGTCAAGTTATTGCGTTATGGGCATTGGTTTATACGATATGTAGCCGATGGAATTGCTTGGCATGCATATAGTTCCAATAGGACGAAAATTCGTGCCCTGGGAAGTAAAGAGGCGGTTTCTTTCTTGTCAGGCAAAGAGGGATTGGCCAGTGAGACTGAGATGTTGAACAAGATTAAGGGCTTGGGAACTGATTGGTTGCCTATCTTACATGATCTCACTAACTGTCTACGCATTGGTGATATATCCATATTTTGGAAATCGCAATTAATCGATATTATTGATGTAAAAGCTAATGGTGTTATCTCAGTTTGGTCTAGTGAAGAAAAACTTGGCGGCAGAATAAAAAGACAAAAACAAAAACTAGACCGATTATGGAAATTTTTTGAGACAGATAATCTTTCAGATATATATCCAGAATTGTGGGGAAGGGCCCTCCACGCTAAAACAATTGAAAAACATAATTTCGAAGCGATCTCAATTGTGATGAGAAAAGCCAGACGAAACGGTTATGGCTTTGTTGAACCAGAATCTGGCATACTATATTTAGCATGGCATCTTGATAAATGTGATGAAAATATTGCTCTGCGGAAGGCAATGCAAAAAATTCCCCATATTTTTCAATCAACAATAACTTTTCGTACTATTCAACCTCGATATGACGATTACCACTCGTCACTTCCGATTACAGCCATGGAATTACCTGCAATTGATATACTTGATTTGTCATTTGGTAGAATAGCAGTACTTACAATCTTGAATTTTGATTTATTTGAAAAACGATGTGGGTATTATGGTCTTCCCCTTCATGTTATAAAAAATGATAAGGAGTTCAAGTTTCTCGTTTCTAAACCCTTTTCAGGGGAAGTGCAAGAGGGGTTGTGGAACAGGCTTATGCTAGAAGGGCTTTCGATTGAATCGTTTTGCTCATTAGTCAAGAGTATTTTCAAGGAAATTGAATTGCAGCCAATTTCTACACCATAATTGTGTTTATCTTGGCCACAGGAGAAAGTTGATTTTACAAAATCGAAATTGAGTGCCGCAGGCTTGCCTGCGGCACTCAATATTTTCAGCCTAATTTGTCATCACGCCACAAACGGATTAAAATTCGTATCGCGGTCGTAATAATCTTCGTTCTCGGCGTGCTTGAGGCAGTCGACGGCCAGATAGGTGACGGGGGTCATGAGGGCCTCGATGGCGACCTTGAACAGGTAATTCGTGAAGACCAGCGTCGTGAACAGACTCCACGGGAAGACGCCGAACAGCGAGGCAATGGCGATGAAGGTGGCCGAGTCGATCAGTTCGCCGACGATGGTACTGCCGATAGTGCGGGTCCACAGCCAGCGTCCCTGTGTGAGGATTTTCATCTTCGCCAGAATAAACGAGTTGCTGAACTCGCCCATCGCGTAAGCCGCCAGACTGGCCAGCACGATTCCGCCGCTGCTCATCCCGCCGAGGATGGCGTTGTAGGCGGCGTCGCCTGCGTAGCCCTGCCAAGTGCCCTCGCCAGGCAAATGGCTGACCGCCCAGAACGTGGCCGAAGCCAGCGCCAGGCAGAAGAATCCCGTCCAGATCACACGGCGGGAATTTTTGTAGCCGTAGACTTCGGTCAGGATGTCGCCAAAGATATAGCTGATGGGGAAGAGAATGGTGCCCGCGTCGAAGGCCATCCGCACGCCGAGGATGCCGAAGCCGAGGTCCACGATCTTGGCCGAGGACGCAATATTGCTGACGATCAGCACGGTCACGAAGATGGCGGTCACAGGGGTCAGATATCGATAAGATTTCACGCGATGGCAACCTTCGTGATTTGATTGAGGGAAAAGATCAACATCTCGCGCAGACTCATGCGATCGAGCAGATTGTGGGATACCTGTCCTTCGAGGACCAGCGAAGCGAAGCCGTGGACCTGACTCCACACGCTGACAGCCACCAGATCCGACGGTCCCGCTTCGAGCACGCCCTGAGCCTGACACGCTTCGACGATCCGCACCACCGAATCGAAGCTCTTCTGCGACATCTCGACGAAGGTGGGATGCTCCTTCTCCTGTTCGATCACGCCCGAGAAGGTGATCTTGAAGTGGGCGGGGTCGGTCAGTGCAAAGTCGACGTAGGTCCACGCCGTTTCGATCAACTGCTTCGACGGGTCATCCGCATATTGGCGGATGATGTCCTCGATGCGTTCGTACAATCGGCGATAGCCCTCGGTGGAGATAGCCGCAATCAAGGCCTGCTTGTCGGTGAAGTGGGCATACGGCGCGGCATGACTGACTCCCGCCTTGCCCGCCACCTTGCGCAGGCTCAACCCCGCGACGCCTTCCTTCGCGAGGATTTGGATCCCCGCCTGAATCAGAGCGTTCTTGAGGTCACCGTGGTGGTACGATTTGCGTGGCATGTCGAAATCTTAGACGGAAATCTTGACGCCGTCAAGATGTTGTCCTATAATCTTTACACTGTCTAGATTTGAAGCCGCATCGTGCCGTGCTCAGTCGAAGCACGAGATTCAAGTGGAAGATTCGATGAAAAGAGGTGTCACATGGGAGCCTGCGACTCGTACAAGCAGCAAGTGGTGGATGCCGCCCAAAGTTTGACCCGCAAGGGATTCCTGATGGCTACGGGGGGAAACCTGTCCGTGCGCATTCTGGGACAGAACCTATTTGCCATTACCCCGTCTAACTTCGATTACATGAAGATGACCCCTGAGGATATTTGCATCCTCGACTTCGAGTTGAAGCAGGTCGAAGGGACGCTCAAGCCGTCGGTGGAGAGCGCCATGCACGGGGCCATCTATCAAGCGCGGCCAGACGTCAACGCAGTGGCGCACACGCATCAGGTCTACGCCAGCGCGCTGTCGCTAATCAAATCCCCGATCCCCACCCTGTTCGACGAGCAGGCCCGCTTCCTCGGTCGGACGGTGGAGATCATCCCGTATGCGCCCTCGGGCACGGGCTTCCTGCGTGACGTGGTCGCCAAGCATGTCAAGTCGCACAACAACGCCTTCCTGATGCAAAACCACGGCGCCCTATGCCTGGGCCACGATCTGGAACGCGCCGCGCATAACGTGGAAATTCTGGAAAAGTGTTCGCTGGCTTATCTGTTGGCGCTGTGCGCCGAGAAACCCGTCAGCAAGATCCCCTTTCCCATTCGCGAGATCGCTTTCTCTAAATTGCGCAAGGATCAGAAGAAGGTGGAACAGGGGATCATGGAGACAGGTGGAGAGTAGGGACACGACATGTCGTGTCCCTACGGATTGGAAAAATATATGAACGCACAACCATACGCCATTTCCCAATACCCCAACGTGGACGAAGTCTACGCCAAATTGAACACATTGATCAGCCAGCCGCTGCGGCCCGTCAAGCGCGACAAGATGACCGAGTACATCAACTACTTCGAGTTGCAATGCGCGCGCTCGAAGCAGTTGACCGACGAGGCCAAGAAGATCATCCCCGGCGGCGTGCAGCACAACCTGGCCTTCAACTATCCCTTCCCGATTGCAATGGAAAAAGCTGAAGGCGCTTATCTCTGGGACGCCGACGGCAATCGCTACATCGACTTTCTGCAGGCGGGCGGTCCGACCGTGCTAGGCAGCAACTACGCGCCCGTGCGTGAAAAGGTCTTCGAGATGCTGCAAAGCTGCGGCCCCGTCACGGGACTCTTCCACGAGTACGAGTTGAAGCTGGCGCAGCTCATCCAGCGTTTCATGCCGTCCATTGAGATGTTCCGCATGTTAGGCTCGGGCACCGAGGGCGTCATGGCCGCCATCCGCGCGGCGCGCACCTTTACAAAGAAGAAATATGTCATCAAGGTCGGCGGCGCGTATCACGGCTGGAGCGACCAGATGGTCTATGGCCTGCACGTCCCTGGCACGGGACGGCTGGAGGCTAAGGGCATCCCGACGGGCGCCAGCCGCGCCACCGAGGAGTTCTACCCGAACAGCCTGAGCGCGCTCAAGCGGCATCTGATCTTCAACCGCGTGCGCGGCGGAACAGCGGCGGTCATCGTCGAGCCGGTCGGCCCCGAGAGCGGGACACGCCCCGTGCCGTTCGATTTCAACCAGAAGGTCCGCGAGTTGTGCGACGAATTCGGCGCGCTGCTGATCTTCGACGAGGTTGTGACGGGCTTCCGCGTGGGCATGGGCGGAGCGCAGGGCTACTTCGGCGTCAAACCTGACCTGACGGTCTTCGGCAAATGCGTCACGGGCGGATACCCCATGGCGGGCGGAGTCGGCGGTCGGCGTGAGGTCATCATGTCGTTTGCGGCGGGAATCGGCGGTGTGGGCGAACGGGCCTACGTCGGCGGGACGCTTTCGGCCAATCCGCTTTCCTGTGTTGCGGGCTATCATGCTTTGCTCGAAATGGAGCGCACCAACGCGCCCGTCATCGCGGGCCAGGCGGGCGACCGTCTGACCGTGGGCCTGCAAAGAATCGTTGAGAAGTACGGCCTGCCGTTCGTGGTCTACAATCAGGGTTCCATCGTCCACCTCGAAACCTCGGGTGTGATGCTGCTCGACCTGAAGAATCCCATGCGTCTATTGAAGGAACTCAAGCCGCGCAAGCACATGATCGAAGAGATGGGCGCGGCCTACATGGCGAACGGACTGGTCACGCTGGCGGGCTCGCGCATGTACACTTCGCTGGCCGACACCGATGAGGTCATCGACGATGCGCTGGACCGCTTCGAGGCCGTCTTCCAGAACATCGAGGGCGTGGCGTGAGCAGTCCGCAGTTCCCACGCGATTTTCTGTTCGGCACGGCCACCTCCGCCTATCAGATCGAAGGCAGCTGGAACGTCGACGGGCGCGGGCCTTCGATCTGGGATACCTACACCCACGCCTCGCCGCGCCGCGATACGGGCGACGTGGCTTGCAACACTTATCAGGACTTCCAGACGGACATCGATTTGATGTCCGTCCTTGGCTTAAATACCTACCGTTTCTCGGTAGCCTGGCCGCGCGTCCTGCCCGAGGGTAGGGGACAGGTCAACGCCAAAGGAATGGATTACTACGACCGCCTGGTCGACGCGCTGCTGGCGAAGAACATCCGTCCGTTCGTGACCCTCTTCCACTGGGACATGCCGCAGGCCTTGCAGGACGCCTTTGGCGGATTCGCGGGCCGCGAAACGGCTTCCTATTTTGCGGACTACGCCGAAGTGGTCGCGCGCCGACTCGGTGACCGCGTCAAGGACTGGATCACGCTCAACGAGCCGTGGGAACATGCCGCGCTGGGTCATCTGCTCGGCGAACACGCGCCTGGGCATCACAACCCGTGGACCTACCTCAAGGTGGCGCATCATCAACTGCTCGGTCACGGCCTGGCCGTCGAGCGGATTCGCGCCGCCTGCTCCGACGCGCGCGTGGGCATCACGCTCAGCCTGACGCCCATCCTACCGAAGACAACCAGTCCCCAGGATGGAACCGCCGCCAAAGTGGCCGACCAGTTCTTCAACACCTTCTACCTGGACAGCATCTACAAGGGCCAATATCCCGACCCGTTCTGGTCGCAGGTGCGCTGGCTGCATCCCAAGATCGGCGCCGACGACATGCAGGTCATCTCGCGCCCGCTCGATTTTCTGGGCGTCAACTTCTACAGCCGTGAGTTCGCCCGTGCCGTCTGGTGGATGCCCTTTCTGCGCTTTTGGGTGGATGGCGACCTCTCTGCCAGCGGCGAGAAGGTCGTGAACGGCATGCCCTTCACCGCCTCGGGCCGCGAAGTCTACCCGCAGGGACTCTACGATTTGTTGATGTACCTGAAACGGGAGTACAACAACCCGTTTATGTACCTGACCGAGAACGGCGCCGCCTTTACCGACCGCCTTGACGGAGAGCGGGTCCACGACGAGAAGCGCGTGGCCTACCTGCAAGGCTACATGGCTGCCGCCGCTCGCGCTATCCGCGATGGAGCGAACCTGCACGGCTACTTCATCTGGTCGCTGACCGACAACTTCGAGTGGAGTCTCGGCTACGGCACTCGCTTCGGCATCGTCTACGTCGATTACGCCACCCAACGGCGCTATATCAAAGACAGCGGTCTGTGGGTCAAAGAAATGATCCAAAATCAAAAGTCGTAAATTTCCAATTTCATGCAATAATCAAGGATGCAATCCATTCCCGCCAGGAGCCTCATGACCGAACCCACCATCCTCTCCGTTGACCTTGGCACGTCTGGCATGAAAGTGGCACTCATCACCGTGAGCGGAAAAGTGCTGGGCTGGGAGGCCGAACCCGTTAAGTTATACGTCACGCCCGATGGCGGGGCTGAGCAATCGCCCGACGAGTGGTGGGGCGCGTTCCTCTCAGCGGCGAAGCGGCTGCTTGCGCGGGACCTGGTCGAGGTCCGCGCGATTCGGGCGGTGTGCTGTTCCACGCAGGGGGAAGGCACCGTCCCCGTCGACAAGGATGGCAATGCGCTGATGAACTGCATCCTGTGGATGGACATGCGCGGCGCACCCTATCTGCGCAAACAAT